>CAZBMH010000068.1:0-12386 GCA_964492685.1 uncultured Micropruina sp. | reverse complement strand
AACCCGTGGGGCGCGAAGGGGCTCGAGTGGACGGTGCAGTCGCCGCCCACCACCCACAACTTCGACGAGATCCCGGTCGTGACCGAGGAACCCTACGACTACGCGAGCCCGCCGCGCGAGGCCGCCCGTGGCTGAGCTCGCCGCCCACGGCCACGAGCCGCATCACGAGGCGCTCCAGCACCACTTCACGAGCCTCGAGCAGCAGCGCGAGGCGTCTTCGCTCGGGATGTGGGTGTTCATCGCGCAGGAGGTGCTGTTCTTCGGCGGCCTGTTCGCGACCTACACGCTGTACCGGATGCTGTACCCCGCCGCGTTCTCCGCGGGCAGCCACCACCTGAGCTGGAAGGTGGGCTTCGCCAACACGCTGGTGCTGATCTCCTCGAGCCTGACGATGGCGCTCGCCGTCTACTCGGCGGCGATCGGCAAGCGCCAGCGGGTGGCCTGGCTGATCCTGGCGACGATCCTGCTCGGCTCGGTGTTCCTGGGCGTCAAGTACTTCGAGTACGGCGAGAAGATCCGGCCCTGCCTCGGCGACGGTCCGCACACCGGCTGCCTCGTCCCCGGCGCGCGCTTCGACGCTGGCGCGCTGCACCTGGAGGGAGCGGACGCCGCTCACGCGCAGATCTTCTTCTCGCTCTACTTCGCGATGACCGGCCTGCACGCGCTGCACATGATCATCGGCGTCCCGATCCTGCTCACGATCGCGTACTGGGCCTGGCACGGCCGCTACAGCCCCGAGTACCACACGCCGGTCGAGCTCGTCGGGCTCTACTGGCACTTCGTCGACATCGTCTGGATCTTCCTGTTCCCGCTGCTCTACCTGATCGGATCGCACTGATGAGCTCGCACCACGTCGTCTCGTGGAAGGTCTACCTGGGCGTGTTCCTCGCGCTTTGCGTGCTGACCGTCATCACGGTCGAGGTCACCGCCCACGACTTCGGGCCTTTCAACCTGGTGGTGGCGCTGGGCGTCGCGATCACCAAGGCGACGCTCGTGGTGCTCTACTTCATGCACGCGCGCTACAGCCCGAAGCTCACGGCGGTGGTGATCGCCTCGAGCATCGCGTTCTTCTTCATCCTGGTGTTCCTGCTGCTGACGGACTACGTCAGCCGTCCCTGGCCGCTCGTCGCGGCCGGCTGAGGAGCCGGGACCGGGTCGAGGCCCGCAGCGGCTCCGGCGCCCTGCCTCAGCCCGAAGGCTCAGGCGCGCCGGCGGCGGCGCAGCAGCGGAACCAGCGCCGAGCCCAGCAGGAGGAGCGTGCCGGGCTCGGGGACCGGCTCGGCGACGAGAGCATCAGCGCGTACCGTGTCGAAGGCCGGGGCTCCGTAGGAGCCCAACGTGACGCCGGGATCGTACGACGCGTTGAGGCGCAGGGTGTCGAAGCCCTCCGCGGATGCGAAGCCCACGACGCCGACGGACGTGAGGCTGAAGCGGCCCGATCCGACGAGCGACAGCTCGCGGTACGCCGCCCAGGCGACCTGGTTCGGCCGGCTGAGCCCGAAGCCGGTGCCGATCCGGAGCTCGAGCCCTTCGAGCGTGCCGATCGTCGACGCGATCTGGAAGTAGCCGTCGCCGACGCCGTACATGTAGTTGCCGGTGAACCCGGGGTAGAAGCCGCCGTGATACCCACACCCCGCATAGCCACAACCGTTGTTGTCGAACGAAAGGCCGGTGCGCGAGACGCTCAGCCCGCCTTCGACGTACGGGTTGCCCGACAGCGCGCTCGCACTCTCGAAGTCCGCGCTCCCGTCGGCGCTCGACACGGCGCTGCCGGCCCCGAACGTCTGGATCACGGCGGCGGACGATGGTGAGGAGTGAACGAAAAGTGCGAAGGCGACCGCGACTGCCAGCTTCCTCATGTGACTGCTGCCCCTCTTCCGGCGCTCCGTCGTTCGGAGCACCCATGCCGTGCGTCATCGCGTGGAGCAATGTGCATGCCGAAACCTCGTCAGGCGGCAAGCCGCTGACTGCAGATCGGATCGCGTTCGGGCGCCCCGCGCCGGAACGCGGGCGAGTGTAAGCGCTTTCGACACGTGTCGCGGCGTCGTCAGCGAAGCAGCGCCAGGTATCCTTTTTTCGCTCGCGCGGCGAAGGCGTCCGCCTGGCCAACTTGAAGTCGGCGCGGGCGCGGCTCCTGCGGCGCTGCGGCCGCCGGCACGAGCCGGCACCGGCCCCGGAGCTGGATGCCGAGCACCAAGCCTGGCGCGTCCCCGGTTGACGCTGTGGCCGGGAGGAGTAGGCTCGGGCCGCAAGTGGCTTCGATCTACGACCTGAAGCCGGCATTCCAGGGCCTGCTGCGTCCACTGACTCGCGCCCTCGCGCGCGCGGGCGTGACGGCGAACGCCGTGACCGTGGCCGCCATCGTGCTCTCGCTGGCGGTGGGCGGCGCGATCGCATGGACCCGAGGCGGCCGCGCCACGCTGCTGCTGCTGCCGGCGGCGCTCTTCGTGCGCATGGCGCTCAACGCGATCGACGGAATGCTGGCGCGCGAGCACGGCCAGAAGTCGAGGCTCGGCGCGCTCATCAACGAGCTCGGCGACGTGGTCTCCGACGCGGCGCTGTACCTGCCGCTCGCGCTCGTCCCCGGCTTCTCGGCGCCGCTCGCCGCCGCCTGCGTGATCCTCGCCGGCCTCAGCGAGCTCGCGGGCGTCCTCGGCCAGACGATCGGCGCGAGCCGCCGCTACGACGGGCCGATGGGGAAGAGCGACCGTGCCTTCGTGTTCGGGCTGATGACGCTCCTCGCCGGCCTCGGCATCGGCCCGGGACGCTGGGTCGGCTGGGCCCAGGCCTTGATCCTGGCGCTCCTCGGCGTCACCGTGTGGAACCGCTCGGCGCGCGCTCTCGGCGAGGCGCGCGCGAAGGACGGCGCGGGAGAGAAGGAGCGATGAACGAGGTGCTGGAGCGGATCCCGCGCGGACCGGTGCTGTACGTCTTCGCCGGCGTCATCGGGCTGCTCGTGCTCGCGACGATCCTGGGCCGGGCCCTCGCGCGCCTGAAGCCCGAAAAGGACTTCCGCGAGCTGAACGCCCGCATCAGCTCCTGGTGGCTGATGGCCGGCGTCTTCATGCTGGCGATCCTGCTGAGCCGGGGCGTGTCGCTCGCGTTCATGGCCTTCCTGAGCTTCCTGGCGCTCAAGGAGTACCTGTCGCTGATCCCCACGCGCCGCGCGGACCGCGGGGTGCTGCTGCTGGCCTACCTCGCGGTGCCGCTTCAATACCTGTGGGTATGGGTCGACTGGTACGGGATGTTCATCATCTTCATCCCGGTCTACATGTTCATGCTGATCCCGGTGCGGATGGTGCTGCACGGCCAGACCGAAGGCTTCCTGCGCGCCGCGGGCACGCTGCACTGGGGCCTGATGATCGCGGTGTTCACGCTCAGCCACATGGCCTACCTGCTGCAGCTGCCGGAGCAGCGCGGAGTCCAGGGCGCGAGCCTGGTGCTGTTCCTCGTGCTCGTGACCCAGCTCAACGACGTCGCGCAGTACGCCTGGGGCAAGCTCTTCGGCCGCCGCAAGGTGATGCCGACGGTGAGCCCGAACAAGACCTACGAGGGCCTGCTCGGCGGGATCGCCACGAGCTTCGTGCTGGTCGTGCTGCTCGCGCCGCACCTCACGCCGCTCACGCGCAACGAGGCGATGGTCGCCGGCTTCTTCCTGCCGCTCGCGGGCTTCCTGGGCGACGTCTCGGTCTCGGCGATCAAGCGCGACATCGGCGTCAAGGACGCGAGCTCGCTGATCCCCGGCCACGGCGGCGTCCTCGACCGCGTCAACAGCCTGACCTTCACCGCGCCCTTGTTCTTCCACTTCCTGAGGTATCTGCATTTCTAGTGCCGTTCCAGCTCGCTCAACCCGTCGTTGCCGCGGCCATCGAGCTGGAACGGCACTCTTTGGTTCGTAGCCCGTTGCTCCAGCCCTGTTCGATCCTTTCGGTTCGTTCCCGGCTGCCCCGGCCAGTCCGTCGGCCGTGGCCCCTTCAGGCCGATCGTCGGTTGCTCCCGCCATGCCCAGCCTGAAGCGCCTCTTCTTCGCGCTCGTCGTCCGCCCCTTCCTGCTCGTCGTCACGGGCACGAACGTTCGCAACCCGGAGCGGCTGCCGCAGCGCGGACCCGCGCTGGTGGTGGCGAACCACAACAGCCACCTCGACACCGTCACGCTCATGTCGCTGTTCCCGGGCCGCCTGCTCGACAGCGTCCGCCCCGCTGCCGCCGCCGACTACTTCCTGAGGAGCGGGCTGCTCGCCTGGTTCTCGCGCAACCTGATCGGGATCATCCCGGTGACCCGCGGCGGGCGGGCGGAAGGCGACGACCCGCTCGCGGGCGTGTCGCGCGCGCTCGAGGAGGGCAGCATCGTGATCTTCTTCCCCGAGGGCACGCGCGGGGAGCCCGAGCGCTTCAAGGAGATCCGCAGCGGCATCTTCCACCTGGCGCAGCGGCATCCCGCCGTGCCGATCGTGCCTGTCTTCATGCATGGCCTCGGCAAGGCGCTGCCGAAAGGCGCGTTCCTGCCCGTGCCGTTCTTCTGCGACGTCTTCGTCGGCGAGCCGCTCGAGCGCTCGGGTGACAAGCCGGCCTTCCTGGAGGGGCTCAGGACGCGCTTCGAGGCGCTGCGCGCCTGTGGGACATTTCCGGACTGGGAGTGAAGCGCTACGTCCAGCGCGCGGGCGCCCAGGGCCCCGGCCTAGAGGCCGAAGCCGAGCCCCCAGCTGAAGACGGCGGACGATCCGGAGCCGCCCGCCACCTTGAAGAGCACACCCAGCGTCAGGGACGGTTCCCCCGCGGCGCCGCGCTACAATCGCGCTCTCGTCTCGAAGAGCGAAGGAGCGCCCATGCCCCGCATCGTCCGTGGCGGCCTGATCCAGGCGAAGAACGTCCTGGGCCCCGAGGCCGGCCTGCCGAAGATCAAGAAGGCGATGGTCGACAAGCACGTCAGGCTGATCGAGCAGGCCGCGAAGAAGAAGGTCCAGCTCTTGTGCCTGCAGGAGATCTTCTACGGGCCGTACTTCTGCGCCGAGCAGGAGACGCGCTGGTACCTCTTCACCGAGAAGGTGCCCGACGGGCCCACGGTCTCGCTCATGCGCAAGCTGGCGAAGAAGCACAAGATGGTGATCGTGGTCCCGGTCTACGAGGAAGACCAGCCCGGGGTCTACTACAACACCGCGGCGGTGATCGACGCCGACGGCAAGTACCTGGGCAAGTACAGAAAGACCCACATCCCGCACTGCAAGCCGGGCTTCTGGGAGAAGTTCTACTTCCGGCCCGGCAACCTCGGCTACCCGGTGTTCGACACCGCCGTCGGCCGGGTCGGGGTCTACATCTGTTATGACCGCCACTTCCCCGAGGGCTGGCGAGCCCTGGGCCTGGCCGGCGCCCAGATCGTGTTCAACCCGTCGGCCACCAGCCGGGGCCTGTCGGCCTACCTGTGGCAGCTGGAACAGACCTCGGCGGCCTGCGCCAACATGTACTTCGTCGGTGCCCTCAACCGCATCGGCATCGAGGACCTGGGCGACAACGACTTCTACGGCACCTCCTACTTCGCCGACCCCCGGGGCCAGTTCGTCGACGGCACGGCCTCGGACCAGGAGGCCGAGCTGGTCGTGCGGGACCTCGACCTGGCCACCATCGACGAGGTCCGCGCCGGCTGGGCCTTCTACCGGGACCGCCGCCCCGAGACCTACGGATCGCTCACCGAGCTCTGACGATCGCTGTCCTCGTGCGCAGCCGGCCGGACTCTCAGCGGCCTGGGATGTCGAGGAGATCGCCGACGATGGAGCGGATCTGCGCCAGAGCCACAGCCCCGATCGCACCGCTGGGCGGGCCGACGCGCTCGACGCTGACCACCGTGCACAGGTGGCACTGCGCGACAGAATCCCGTTGGAGCTCGCTGTCATCCAAGCGCACGTCGGAGAGGTAGGCCCGCTGGACATTGGTGGTCACGGGCACGACGTGGACGGTGCGCGGTCGGGCTTCGAGTACTGCGTCGGACGTGATGACGACCGCGGGACGACGGAAGCCGGGCTCGCTGCCTGCCGGGATGCCGAAGTCGACCTCGACGAGATCACCCGCCTGCATCAGATCCACCACCATGGGCCGAGAGGTCGAGCCATGCCTGCTCCTCGCTCGACGCCGGAGCGGCGAGATCGCGGCCCATTCGGCGCTGCCGTTCGGCCCGAACGAGCTGCCGGATGGCCTGCTCGAGCGTGGCGCCGTCTGCGTTTGCCAGCGCCCGCAGTTCGTCGCGAGTAGCGACCGTCACACGGATGGACGTGGCGGGAAGAGATGGCATACGAATGAGTATGCCATCTGATATGCGGCTCATGGTCGGCGGAGGTTACGGGGCCGGACACCGCCCAGGACCTCGACGGGCGTGTCCAGGGACCACTGGTGGGGGTCACCGCCCCGCTCGACCAGGCAGTGCGGCGGGAACACCTGCAGGGCCACGGGCGGGACGTACTCCTGCACGTGGTTGCCGTAGTAGGAGGTCCAGCCGTTGAACACCTCGTGGCCGAACTGCCCCGGGTCCACCGGGCCGAGCGGGAACAGGTGCTCGCCGATCTCGGCCACCGACGTCGGGCTGAACCGCTCGCCGGCCCGCACCCGCTCGCCGATCTCGTTGAGCGTGTGCCCCGCCCAGCCCCAGTCCATCCCCACCACGATCAGCTCCGGGTGATTGAACCCGTCCACCAGGCCCACGGTGTAGGCCCACGGCACGAGATGGTCGTCCTCCACCCCCGTGACGGCCCACCCCGCTCGGGCGATCGTCGCTTCCATCCACTGGTCGACCTCCTCCGGGGAGGCTCCGTCACACATCATGCACATGCCGACAAGGTTGCTCAGGGGGTGGGACAGCATCGCGGGTCGCCTGCAGGCGTCGGCCGGGAGGGTTACGGTCGGCGGGGTCCCACCGGCACGGACGGAGGCCCGAGATGTCGCTGCTGATCAAGGGGGGCACGGTGGTCTCGGCCACCGGGGCCCAGCCCATGGACGTGCTCGTCGACGGGGAGACCATCGTCGCCCTGCTGGCCCCGGGCTCCGAGCCGGCCGAGGCCGCCGAGCGGGGAGCCGAGACGGTCCTCGACGCCACGGGCAAGCTGGTCGTGCCCGGCGGGATCGACGCCCACACCCACATGGAGCTGCCCTTCGGCGGCACCGTGGCCTCCGACGACTTCGAGACCGGCACCCGGGCGGCAGCCTGGGGCGGGACCACCACGATCATCGACTTCGCCGTGCAGGCCGCGGGCGAGGACGTGCGGGAGCGGCTCGACACCTGGATGGCCAAGGCCGAGGGCAACTGCGCCATCGACTACGGCTTCCACATGATCATCGGCGGGGTCGACGAGAGCTCGCTGAAGGCGATGGACGTGCTGGTGGACGAGGGCATCACCAGCTTCAAGCTGTTCATGGCCTACCCGGGGGTGTACCTGTCCGACGACGGCCAGATCCTGCGGGCCATGCAGCAGGCGGCGGGCAACGGCGGGCTGATCATGATGCACGCCGAGAACGGCCTGGCCATCGACGTCCTGGCCGAGCAGGCCGTGGAGCGGGGCGAGACCAGCCCGATCAACCACGGCTACGTGCGTCGGGCCGAGCTCGAGGGCGAGGCCACCCACCGGGCCATCCAGTTGGCCAAGGTCGGCGCCGCGCCCCTCTACATCGTGCACCTGTCGGCCAGCGAGGCCCTGGTGCAGGTGGCCATGGCCAGGGACGCCGGTGGCAACGTGTTCGCCGAGACCTGCCCGCAATACCTCTACCTGAACCTGGAGGACCACCTGGGGGCGCCCGGGTTCGCCGGGGCGGGCTATGTCTGTTCGACCCCGCTGCGGACCAAGCACGAGCACCACCACGCGGACCTGTGGAAGGGGCTGCGGGCCAATGACCTGTCGGTGGTGTCCACCGACCACTGCCCGTTCTGCATGAAGGACCAGAAGGAGCTGGGGGTGGACGACTTCCGGGCCATCCCCAACGGCATCGGCGGGGTGGAGCACCGGATGGACCTGATCTACCAGGGGGTGTGCGCCGGCGAGCTGACCCTCCCCCGCTGGGTGGAGCTGTGCTCGACCACCCCGGCCCGCATGTTCGGCCTCTACCCCCGCAAGGGCGTGATCGCCCCCGGCTCCGACGCCGACATCGTCGTCTATGACCCGGACCGGCCGTGGACCATCAGCGTCGACAACCACCACATGGCGCTGGACTACTCGGCCTATGAGGGCATCGAGGTGTCGGGCCGGGTCGACACGGTGCTGTCCCGGGGGCGGATCATCGTGCGCAACGATCAGTACGAGGGCCAGAAGGGCGATGGGGAGTACCTGCGGCGGGGCCTCTGCGCCTACCTGCAGTAGCTGACCGTCAGTCCCGACCACGAGGCGAGGTGCCATGGAGTTCGGTGTCGTGTTGCAGAACAACCCGCCGGCGTGGCGGGTGGTCGACCTGTGCCGCCGGGCCGAGACCCTCGGCTTCACCCACGGCTGGACCTTCGACAGCCACGTGCTGTGGCAGGAGCCCTTCGTGGTCTACAGCCAGATCCTGTCGGCCACCCACACCATGAAGGTCGGCCCGATGGTGACCAACCCGGGCACCCGGGACTGGACGGTCACCGCGTCGATGTTCGCCACCCTCAACGACATGTTCGGGGACCGCACGGTCTGCGGCATCGGTCGGGGCGACTCCGCCATGCGGGTGCTGGGCTTTCCCCCGTCGAACCTGGCCACCCTGAGCGAGGCCATGACGGTGATCAAGGGCCTGGCCGAAGGCGAGGAGGTCACCTACAACGGGACCCAGCAGCAGTTCCCGTGGAGCCAGGGCTCGAGCCTGGACATCTTCATGGCCGCCTACGGCCCCAAGGCCTTGAAGCTGTGCGGCGAGCAGGCCGACGGCTTCATCCTCCAGCTGGCCGACCCCCAGATCGCCACGTGGACCATCGAGGCCGTCCGCACCGCGGCCTCCGACGCCGGCCGGGACCCCGACAGCATCAAGATCTGCGTCGCCGCCCCCGCCTACGTCGGTGACGACGTGGCCCACCAGCGGGACCAGGTCCGCTGGTTCGGCGGCATGGTCGGCAACCACGTCGCCGACCTCGTCGAGCGCTACGGCCCCGACATCGACCTGATCCCCGAAGCGCTCGTGACCTACGTCCAGAACCGCAAGGGCTACGACTACGCCGAACACGGCAAAGCCACCAGCACCCATGTCGACTTCGTCACCGACGACATCATCGACCGCTTCTGCCTGCTGGGTCCCCCGTCGGCCCACATCGAACGCCTCGAGGAGCTCCGGGACCTCGGCGTCGACCAGTTCGCCATCTACCTCCAGCACGACGGCCAGGACGGGACCCTCACCGCCTACGGCGAGAAGGTCGTCCCGACCCTCAGCTGAGGTCGACGCCTCATCCGCGGCGGGATCTCCACCAGCGCTCCTTCTGATCCGAGCGCCGTCCGGCGGCCGTCCTAGGGCGCGGCCGCGAAGGTGGCCGGGTAGGTGGCCAGGAAGGCGACGGCGAAGCGGAGCTCGCGGGCGTCGACGCACTCGCCGATCTTGTGGGTGTTCTGCTCGATCCCGGGGCCGAAGCCGATCATCGGCGGGTGGATGACGTCGCCGGCGTCGATCCAGCCCTTGGCGGCGGGTACGTCGGCCTCGCCGGTGGGCACGGTGAAGCCGACGCCGTCGGTGGAGAAGATCCAGCGGTCGACCCGGGGCTCGGGCCGCAGGCCCCCTCCCGGCGCGGGTTCGGGGACGGCGGGGGTGACCACCTCGGAGTAGGCGGCGACGGCGGCGGTGACCGCCGGGTGGTCCTCGGGGGTCACCCACCCGGGGTACACCTGCGGGTTGTCGGGCCGGTGACCCCGCCACGTCGGCCGGTCGTAGTGCGGGACGGTCACCTCGACGTCGAGGCCGGCGGCCCGGGCGGCGGCCACGGCCGTCAGCCCCTCGATATCGGCCCGTGCCGCGTCCGGGGGCTCGTCGGGCGTCAGGCGGCGGTCGAAGCGGAACGTGAACCGGGCCGGGACGGCGCAGTCGCTGGGGGTGTCGAGCGCGGCCCAGGACGCCGTTCGGGTCCCGCGGCCGAGGAAGGGGTCGTCGGCGAAGCCCTCGCCCGCCTCGTGGCGGGCGGCGGCCTCGGCGAGGATGGCCGAGCCGAACTCGAGGGGGTTGAGGCCCTCGGCGGGCATGGAGCCGTGCGCCGAGCGGCCGGTGACGGTCACCTCGATCTGCATCCGGCCCCGCTGGCCCCGGTAGATGCCCAACGCCCCCTTGACGGCGTCGCCGGTGCCCTCGGTCAGCACGATGGCGTCGGGGAGGGCGGTCGCCCCGGCCAGGGCCCGGGCCAGGAACCAGCGGGACCCGCCGCCGTCGTTGTCCTCCTCGGCCACGGTGCCGTGGGCCCGGATGACCACGCCCCGCAGCGCCCCCTCCGGGGCCAGCTCCCGGGCGATGCGGGTGGCCAGGATCTGGCTGACCACGCCGCTGAGCTGGTCGGCGGCGCCCCGACCGAAGACGAGGTGGTGCCACTCGTCCTCCGGCGGCAGGTGGCCCAGCTCCGCCCGGAGGGCCGCCTCGTCGATGCGGCCGGCGTCGACCAGGCCGTCATACGCGTCCACGCCGAC
Source organism: uncultured Micropruina sp. (assembly GCA_964492685.1). Taxonomy (GTDB): domain Bacteria; phylum Actinomycetota; class Actinomycetes; order Propionibacteriales; family Propionibacteriaceae; genus Micropruina. The sequence continues at coordinate 1,788 of CAZBMH010000068.1, read as the reverse complement.
GAGGTGCTCCCGCCACTGGTCCCGCAGGGCGGCGACGGTGTCGGTGTGGCCGTCGAACCAGACGACTCGCTTGGCCGCCTCGTCGATCCCGTCGTCGGGGTCCTGCACGGTCCACCAGAGGTTCCCGAAGTCGTCGAAGCCGACGTCGGACTCGTCGGCCACGGCGCCGATCTCCACGATCCGGCGCCGGAGGTACTCCAGGCGGGGGCCCTCGTGGTTGCTGAGGCCGCAGGCGGGGTCACCGCCCTCCTCGACCGGACGGTCCACGTGGTCGGCGGGGATGCGGATGGCCTCGCGGAGGATCTCCACGGCCAGGGGCAGATCGCGCTGGGCCAGTTCGGCGGCCCGCTCGCCGAGGCTCACCGGGGGCTCCGGGCGGCGGCGGTCAGCCGCTCGGCCAGGTCGGGCACCTTGGCCCCGGCCAGCAGCGCCATGATCACGTAGACCTTGCCGTTGGCCTCGCGGGCCACGTCGTCGGCGTGGGCGGCCATGACCCCGGGGGTCACCTCGGCGCCGATGTCGGCGGGCAGGCAGTGCAGGTAGCGGGCCGACCCGCCCTCGGTGAGGGCCATGCGGCGCTCGTCGCAGATCCAGTCGGCGTGGGTGGCGTTGCGGGCCAGCGCCCGGGCCTCGATGGCGTCCAGCGCCTCGAGGTCACCCGCCGCATCGGCCGCCACCCGCTCCTGCATCAGGTCGAGCGGGCCCCACGACTTGGGGTAGACGGCGTGCGCGCCCCGGAAGGCCTCGTCCATGTCGTCGACCACCCGGAACGAGCCCCCGGCCTCAGCGGCGTTGGCCTCGGCGGCGGCCAGGGCCTCGGGGGCCAGGTCATAGCCCTCGGGCCGGGCGAGGGTGATCGCCGCGCCGAACCGCGTGAGCAGGGTGATCAGGCCCTGGGGGACCGAGAGGGGCTTCGCGTAGGCGGGCGAGTTGGCCCAGCTGACGGTGATGGGACGGCCCTCGAGGCCTTCGGGGAAGCAGGCCTCCAGCCAGGCGAGGTCGGCCAGCGTCTGGGTGGGGTGGTCGACGTCGCACTGGAGGTTGACCACGGGGACGCGGCGGGGGTCCCCGGTGGCGGCGAGGTACCCGTCGATGCCCCGCTGGATGTCCCGCAGGAAGGCGTTGCCGGCGCCGAGGACGAGGTCGTGGCGGACCCCGAGGGCGTGGGCGTTCATGCCGAGCATGGCCCCGGTCTCCACCGCCGTCTCGCCGTGGGCCACCTGGGTGGAGGACCCGTCCACGATCACCGGGTGCATCCCGAGACGGGCGGCCGCACCCGACCAGGCGCTGCGGGTCCTGGTCGAGCGGTCGAAGAACAGGCCGTAGGCCAGCTCCCGGGGGCACAGCTCGGGCACGCTGCCGGCCCGGTCGAGGGTGGCGAAGGCCCGGGTCAGGTCGAGGACGGTGCGCAGGTCGGCCACCGACCACTCCTGGGTGGTCGGGAGGCTGCGGCCGACGAGCCGGGCGACGGCGTCACCGTCGAGCTCGTGCCACGGGGTCCCCACGCCGTCACCCTACGACCGCTGCGTCGGGGGTGGGTCGCCCGGCATCGGCGGCGCGGGGCGCGTCCCCGGGACCCGCAGTGCGTAGCGTGGGGCTGTGACGGTCCGCGTGGCCACCAGCCTGGCCGAAGCCTGTGCCGCGCTGGCCGAGGACCCCGACGCCGAGGTGCTGGCCGGCGGGACCGACTTCATGGTCGAGGTCAACCACGGCCGCCGCCGCCCGAGCGCGGTGGTGGCCATCGCCCGGGTGCCCGAACTGGCCGGTTGGGAACGGAAGGGCGACCAG
>CAZBMH010000067.1:0-12659 GCA_964492685.1 uncultured Micropruina sp. | reverse complement strand
CGAAGAACGGCAGCGCGATGATGTAGACCTCGGGGTGCCCGAAGACCCAGAACAGGTGCTGCCACAGGATCGGGCCGCCGGTGGCGGGGTCGAGGATGTGGGTGCCGAGGACGCGGTCCGCCTCAAGGACGAGGAGACCGGCGGCCAGCACCGGGAAGACCAGCAGGATCAGCAGCGAGGTCACGAAGATGTTCCACGCGAAGATGGGCATCCGGAACATGGTCATACCCGGCGCGCGCATCGTGATGATCGTGGTGATGAAGTTCACGGCGCCGAGGATGGTGGACAGACCCATCACGTAGAGGCCCATCAGCCACAGGTCGCCGCCGACGCCCGGGGAGTTGATCGCGTCCGACAGCGGCGCGTAGGCGAACCAGCCGAACGAGGCCGCGCCGTCCGAGGTGAGGAAGCCGCTGCAGGCGACCAGCGAGCCGAACAGGTACAGCCAGTAGCTGAGCATGTTGAGCTTCGGGAACGCCACGTCGGGGGCGCCGAGATGCAGCGGCAGCACCGCGTTCGCGAACGCGGCGAACATCGGCGTCGCGAACATCAGCAGCATGATCGTGCCGTGCATCGTGAAGAACTGGTTGAAGGTCTCGTACTGCATGTACTGCAGGCCGGGCCAGGAGAGCTCCGCGCGGATCGCCAGGGCCAGCAGGCCGCCGAAGGCGAAGAAGACCATGGTGGTCACGAAGTACAACTTGGCGATGACCTTGTGGTCGGTGGAGGTCATGACGTGCATGACCTTGGCTCCGATGGTCTCGCTGCGGCCCAGCCGCGGGGAGGCGCCGACCGTTACACGGGCTACCGACATCGTCAGCCTTCCTTCTGCGGGAGGGTCGGGGCGGAATTCGGGAAGGCCGGCGGCGTTACCTCACCGGTCTGACCCTTGGCGGCCAGCCCCTTGAGGTAGGCGCTGTACTCCTCCTCGCTGACGACGTGGACGTTGAAGACCATCGCCGAGTGGTACGTGCCGCACAGTTCGGCGCACTTGCCCAGGAACGTCCCCGCCTTGGTGGGGGTGACGTCGAAGGAGTTCGGGTGCCCGGGGATGACGTCGAGCTTGAAGTAGAAGTCGGGGATCCAGAAGGAGTGGATGACGTCGGCCGATTTCAGGTTGAAGCGGACCGGCTGATTCAGCGGCAGGTACAGGTCCGGGATCTTCTCGATCGTCCCGATCTCGTGGACGACGGCGCCCACGGCCGGGTTCGCCTCTTCCATGTAGTTGAACGTCCACGACCACTTCTGACCCAGCACGTTGAGGGTGTGGAGCGGCTTGTCGGGCCCGGCCTTGGCGAGGATGTTGTTCTGGGCCTGAACCGTGAAGAAGAACAGGACGCCGATGATCAGGAACGGCACCAGGGTGTAGAGCAGCTCCAACGGCAAGTTGTAGCGGGTCTGCCGGGGCGCCTTCGCGTCGGCGCCCTTGCGGCGGAACTTGATGATCGCGTAGAAGATCAGCCCCCAGACGAAGACGCCGATCACCATCGAGGCGATCCACGAACCGACCCACAGGTCGCCGATGAACGGCGCCCGGTCGCTGGCGGGCTCGGGGAAGCCGACGCGGCCCCACTGCTCGATGGTGCTTTGGCTACAGCCCGAGAGTCCCAGGACGAGGGCCGCGCCGGCGCTTACGCCCAGCATCACCCGCGCCGCGGGTTTGCGGTTCTTCACCACGCGTCCACCTTCCACGCGGACGTCCGTGTCGGGTGCTCTTCGCCACACGCCACGGTCGTCAACTACCTGTTAGGGGCTCACCCTAACCCAAAGCACCATCGCGACGCTCCCCCCGGAGCGCCGCGATGGACTGTATTTTCGGTTGACCTGGACGTCGGCCCTCTGAGATCAGTGGAAGCTGTCCCCACAAGCGCAGGAACCCTGGGCGTTGGGGTTGTCGATGGTGAATCCCTGGGCCTCGATGGTGTCAACGAAATCGATCGTCGCGCCCGAGAGATAGGGGGCGCTCATGCGATCGGTGACGACGTTCACGCCGTGGAGGGAGCTGACGACGTCGCCCTCGAGCTCGCGCTCGTCGAGGGACAACTGGTAGCGCAGCCCCGAGCAGCCGCCGGGCGCGACCGAGATCCGCAGCGCGAGGCCCTCCTCGGGCTGGCCGGACACCAGGTCCTTCACCTTCTGCGCGGCGGCCTCGGTGAGGGCGATCCCGTCGGTGACGGTATGAGTATCAGTGGACATGGCTGTCTCCGCTTCGGATGGACATTCGTTCTCTGGTGTCAACGGGCGAGCCCGGCGACATATTCCCCCAGTCTACGGGGCGCCTGCCCGGAGCCAGAAAGTCGCGATCCGCTGGGCGGACGCCCGCAGCGCCGCCGCCGGGTCGGCCGTCGCGACGCTCACCTCGTGGGCGGACTCGACGCCGAGCGTCCGCAGTTCCCGGCCCGAGATCCCCACGGCGGCCGCGAGCACCACCAGCGGGCGCTCGGCGTCCTCGGCGCGGCGGGCGAGCTCGCCGATCACCTCTCCCCCGCGGTTGCCGACGTCCAGCGCATCGCACGTGGCAACCACGACATCGGCCAGGCGCATGGTCCGGGCCAGATCCACCGCCTCCGCGCCCAGCGCGGCCCCGGTCGTCAGGGTGCCCCCCAGGGCCAGGACGGCGAGGCCGGCACCGCCGGCGGCACCGGCCCCCGGGGCCCCCGCCGCCTCGGGCGCGCATGCGGCGGCGAAGTCGGCGAGGGCGGCATCGGTGGCGAGCATCAGCGCGGGGTCCGCTCCCGCGGGATGGCCGCGCCGGGCGGTCACCCCGCGCAGCCCGAGCAGCAGGTCGCCGGACTCCGCGGACGCGACAACGCCCACGAGCGTGGCGCCGTTCAGCCGCCGGCGCACCGGCTCCAGCTCGACGTGGGTGATCCCCCGCAGCGGCGTCGCGCCGCCCGCCAGGTCCCGATCGGCGCGCGCCCCCAGGGCGGCCAAGAAGCCGGCACCCGCGTCGTGACAGGCGAGGCCGGTGAGGTCCACGACGATCTCGGCCGCGGGGCCCTCGTCCAGCGCCGCGGCCAGCACGCGCCCCAGCGCCTCGCTGGACGCCGTGGGGTCGAGGCCGGTGAGCGGGGCAGCCGGATCGAGGCCCACCGCCAGCCAGCCCGGCCCGCGCGCCGCCCAGCCCCCCGGGACCGTCCCGAAGCGGCCTCCTCGGAGGTCGGCGAGGCAGCGGCCCACGTCAGGCCCCCCGGCGGCGAGACCGACGACCGCCACCTGCGCCCGCTCGGCGAAGGCCGCGCCGACGACCCGGCCTGCCTCGGTCGGGGTGAGCGTGCCGAAGCGACCGCCGACGACCAGGACCCGCTGCCCCGGGTGCGTCACCGCAGCGAGTCGGACGCCGGGCCGGGCTCTGCGATGGCCGTGCCGGGGGCCGGCGGTTGTTCGAACGTCGCGTCCCCGGACGTGAGTTGGCCCGCGGCGACGGCGCCGGGCAGGGCGGTGGCCGCCCCCGCGCTTCCCGCCGGCAGCCCGGCCCGAAGCGCGGCGAGTTCGCTCTCGACCTGGGCATCGGAGGCGAGCGCGTCCAGCTCGCGGGTGATGTCGTCCTTGGCGAGGCCGGTCGGATCATCCAGCGCGCCGCTGGCCAGCAGCTCGTCGATGGCGCCGGCCCGCGCCTTCAGCTCCGCGGTCCGATCCTCGGCGCGCTGTACGGCCTGGCCCACGTCCCCGATCTCGTCGGAGAGCCCCGAGAAGGCCTCGCTGATCCGGGTCTGAGCCTGCGCGGCGGTGTAGCTGGCCTTGATTGTCTCCTTGCGGGTGCGGAAGGCGTCCACCCGGGCCTGCAGCTGCTGGTTGGCGCGGACGAGCTTCTCCTCTTCGGCGAGCAGACCCGCGTGCTGCGCCTGCAGGTCGGCCAGCTGCTGGCCCAGCCCGGACTTGCGGGTCAGCGCCTCACGGGCGAGGTCCTCGCGGCCGACCTCGAGGGCACGCTTGGCCGAGACGGTCAGCTTGTCCAGCTCCTGGTTGAGCTTCTCCGCCTGGAGCTCCACCCGCTTGCGGCTGGTGGCCACCTCGGCCACGCCCCGGCGGACCTGCTGCAACAGCTCGAGCTGCCGCTGGTAGGAGTAGTCGAGCGTCTCGCGCGGGTCCTCCAGCTTGTCCAACGCCTTATCGGCCTTCGCGCCGAAGATCGTCTTCACTCGCTCCCACATACCCGCCATCGCTGCTGGTCCTTCCTGGATCGGTAGTCCCCCAGCGTACGTGGGCGCGGTCCCCGGCGGCACCGCCGACCCGACCCCTCCGACAGGGTTACGATGTGCGGGACACAGCACCGGCGCGAGCGCGAGGTTTCGACGTGGGACTCTTCTCAGGCAAGAAAAGCGAGGTGCCGGCGGCGCCGGCCCAGGATTCGGTGCGCCCTGCGGGCAAATCCGCGCCGACGCCGTCGCGGCGTGAGGCCGAGGCGGCCCGCCGTCAGCGCCTCAACCCGACGCTGACCCCCAAGGAGTCCAAGCAGAAGGCGCGCGAGGCGAGCGCGGCCGCTCGCGCCAAGCAGCTGGCCGCCACCGACGCCGTGCCCACCCGGGCCCTGATGCGCGACACCGTGGACTCCCGGTTCAACCTGCTGGAGATCTCGCTGCCGGTGATGATGCTGCTGCTCGTCGTGACCATGCTGCTCGATCCGCGGTCGCAGCCCTATCTGTGGGCGTCGTATGTGACGTGGGCGTTCCTGGCGACGATGATCCTCGACCTGACCATCATGTGGCGGCGCTACAAGAAACTGGCCGCGGAGCGACTCCCGAACGAGCCGATCAAGGGCATGCTCAGCTACGGATTCAACCGCGCGATGACGTTCCGCCGGATGCGGATGCCCAAGCCGCGGGTGCAGCGCGGCGACGCCATCTGAGGTCGCCATGTCGTTCTGGTGGCGGCTCGAACCGCCTCTCCCCGCAGCCGATGCCGCCGACCTGGGTGCCGATCGTCGCCACGACGACCAGAACGCCGCCGAGGAGTGGCTGGGCATCAACTACCTCGAACTCGACGCGCTCGGCGTGCGCCGGGTGTCGCTGCTCGAGGAGGATCGGCTGATCTACGGGCCGATGTCGCTGGAGTCCTGAGCCAGCCGGGACGCGTCCTTGACGGTGGTGCGGTAGAGCACGACCGCGAAGCCGATGACCAGCACCCCCACCACACCGACGATCGGACGAGCGCCCTGGGCGGCGGCGTACCGCTCCTCATATGTCTGGGTCTTGGTGCCCTGGGCGTTGGCGCACACCTGCCCCGGCTGCATCACCACCTCGCGGCAGAGGATCTCGGGGTTGGCCGACCACCACACCGCCCACAGCACGGCCGCCAGGCCGGCGGCGGCCACCAGCGCCTGCGCCCGCCAGGACCTCACGCCTCGCGCACCCCGGGCGTGACGAACGGGGGCTTGGTCACCACGAACGGCTCCAGCCGGTCGCGGACCACCACCGACACCTCGGTGCCCACCTCGATCGAGGGCGGCAGCAGCGCCAGGGCGATGCCCTTGCTCAGGGTCGGGGAAAAGGTGCCGGAGGTGACCTCCCCGACATCGACCCCGTCCAAGACCACCCGCATGTGGGGTCGGGGGATGCCCCGCCCGGCCGCCAGCAGGCCAGTCAGCCGCTGCGGCACGCCCGCCTCCTTCTCGGCCCGCAACGCGGCGGCCCCCCAGAAGTCGGGCTTGCGCCAGCCGATCGCCCAGCCGACGGCGCACTGCCCGGCGGAGACGTCGGGGCGCAGGTCCTGGCCGTGCAGCGGGTAACCCATCTCGGTGCGCAGCGTGTCCCGGGCGCCCAGGCCGCAGGGCAGGATGCCGAACGGCTCGCCGGCGGCCAGCACCGCGTCCCACACCGCCACCGCGGCGGCGGCGGGAACCACCAGCTCGTAGCCGCGCTCGCCGGTGTACCCGGTGCGGCAGACCGTCAGGGGCGTGCCGGCGAACTCGGCGGTCGCGAAGCGCATGTAGTCGTGGCCGACCGGCAGCCCGAGCGCCGCCAGCACCTCGTCCGAGGCGGGCCCCTGGACGGCGATGACCGCGTGGTCGTCGTGCTCGTCGGTGACCGTGACGCCCTCGGGGGCGGCGGCGCGAAGCCGGTCGACGACCGCCGGCGTGTTGGCGGCGTTGGGGATCAGGAACACCTCGTCGTCGCCCAGGCGATAGCTGATGAGGTCGTCGATGACCCCGCCCTGCTCGTTGCACAGCAGGGTGTACTGCGCCTGCCCCGCCCCGATCCGCTCCAGGTCGTTGCTGATCGCGGTGTTAAGGAACGCGGCGGCCCCGGGTCCGGCGACGCGGGCCTTGCCGAGGTGGCTGACGTCGAACACGCCCACGCCGTTGCGGACCGCCCGGTGCTCGGCCACGATCCCCGAGTACTGCAGCGGCATCGACCAGCCGCCGAACTCGGCGAACCGGGCACCCAGCGCGACGTGGCGCTCGTGCAACGGTGAGGTCTTCAGCTCCGACATGGCTGTCTCCTTCGGGTGCGCGACGGACGTCCTCAACCTAACCACGCCGGGCCGCCGCCGCGCGACGGGGGTCAGGCCGAGGCCGCCAGGATGTCCAGCAGCTCGGCCTCGCTCAGCACCACGGGGTTGCCCTTCATGGAGGACGAGGCCGCGGCCTTCCGGCACACGTCGGCGTAGCGCGCCGGCTCCAGGCCCAGCGAGGCCAGGCCCGGGATGCCGAGGGCGGCCACGGTGTCGGCGATCCAGCCGAGCAGCGACTGCTCGCCGGGCTCGCCGGTCAGCAGCTCGCCGACCTCCGCGTAGCGCGCCAGGGCCGGGTGTTGCGGGTCCTCTCGGCGGAGCGCGGCGATGTTCGCCCGGCACGTCGCCTCCAGCAGCGCGGCGCACGTGGCCCCGTGCGGCGCCCCCGTGATGCCGCCGACCACGCCGGCGAGCCCGTGGACGGCGCCGAGCTTGGCGTTGGCCAGCGCCATTCCGCTGCACAGGGCGCCGAGCGCCACGTTCGTCCGGGCGTCCAGGTCGGAGCCGTCGTCGTAGGCGGCGCGCAGCCCCAGCCCGAGCCGATGCAGGCCCTCCAGGCACAGCGCATCCGTCAGCGGGGTGGCGAACGGGCTGACGAACGGCTCCAGGCACTGGGTGAAGGCGTCCAGCCCGCTGGAGGCGGTCACCGCGGGCGGGCAGCCGAGGGTGAGCTCCGGATCGACCAGGGCGATGGCCGGGATCATCGAGGCCGCCCGCACGCTCACCTTGACGCCGTGCTCCGGCGAGGACACCACGCCGTTGGCCGTGACCTCCGACCCGGTGCCGGCGGTGGTCGGGACGGCCACCATCGGCAGCGGACGAACCTCCAGCCCGCGTCCGGCGCCGATCACCTCCACGTAGTCGAGGATGTCGCCGGCGTTGGGGGCCAGCGCCGCGATGATCTTGGCGGCATCCAGCACCGCACCGCCGCCGAGCCCGACGATCACGTCCGCGTCATGCCGGCGCGCGGCCTCAGCACCCTGCCGGGCGGTGTCCAGGGTCGGCTCGCCCACCACGCGGAACACCGCCGCGTCGCCCAGGCCCGCCAGCGTCTCCGCGTGGCGCGACGGGTCCGAGCCGACGCAGACCAGGGGGCGGGCCCCGAGGCCTGCCACAAGGCCGGGGAGTTCGCGGACGCGGCCGGGGCCGAACTGGATGCGTCCGGCGGTGGCGAAGCTGAAGTCAGTCACCCGGCCAGTCTCACACTGGCCGGCCGTCCGGTCGAGGGCTCCGGGGGCGTCTGGACGCTGGGATCGAGGGTCGGCCCGCGGGGCCCGTTGCGGCTATCGTGGCGCTGGTAGATCGGCTTGCAGGAGGTAGGTTCCATGACCGCTGTCCCCCTTCCCGGGATCACCCTCACCACCGGCATCCCCAAGGATGCCGACGTGGTCGTGGTGGGGATCGCCGACGCCTCGTCGGCCCCGGTGCTGATCGGGGTGTCGGAGGACGCCGATCGCGCGTTCACCAAGCAATTCGGGCGCGGCCTGCGTGACCTGGCGCTGAGCTTCGGGGCCAAGACCAAGCCCGGGCGCGCCGTCGTCGTTCCCGGTCCGGATCGGACCCGCTACGTGGTGGTGGGGCTCGGCGACATCGACGTGACCCCCGAGCAGGTGCGCCGGGCGGCCGGGGCCGGCGTCCGCGCGGCCGCCGCGCTGGCCCAGGACGCGCCGCTCGTGATCGCGGTCAGCCTGGACGCGGTCGAACCCGAGGTCATCAAGGGCGCCGCCGAGGGCGCGCTCCTGGGGGCCTACAGCTACGGCAAGGTCACCTCGGCGCCCGCCAAGCCGGCGGTGGCTCGCCTCGCGGTCGTGAGCACGTCGTCGCGCAGCGAGGCCCGGCGCGCCGTCGAGACTGCCGCGACGGTCGCGGACGCGGTCTGCCTGGCCCGCGAATGGGTGAACACCCCCGGCAACCTGCTCTACCCCGAGTCCTTCGCCGAGGCCGCGCGGGCCGCGGTCAAGCGGCAGCGCATCGAGGTCGAGATCCTGGACGAGAAAGCGCTGGAGCGCGACGGGTTCGGCGGGATCCTGGCCGTCGGCGGCGGTTCGGCCCGCAAGCCGCGCCTCGTGCGTTTCAGCTATTCCCCGCGGGGGGCCACCAGCCACCTGGCGCTGGTCGGCAAGGGCATCACGTTCGACTCCGGCGGCCTGAACCTGAAGCCGGCCGACGGCATGTACACCATGAAGATGGACATGGCCGGCGCCGCCTCGGTGCTGGCCGCCACCCGCGCGATCGCGGAGTTGGGCCTGAAGGTGCGGGTCACCGCGTACGCCGCCATGGCCGAGAACCTGCCCTCCGGGACGGCCTACCGCCCCTCGGACGTGCTCACCATGTTCGGCGGCAAGACCGTCGAAAACGGCAACTCCGACGCCGAGGGACGGCTGGTGATGGCCGACGCGCTGGTGCGCGCGGGTCAGGACGCGCCGGACCTGCTGGTCGACGTCGCCACCCTCACCGGGGCCTGCATGGTCGCCCTCGGCGAGCGAATCGCGGGCCTCATGGCCAGCAACGACGAGGCGGCCGACCACGTCCTGGACGCGGCGGAGAGCGCCGGGGAGTCGTTCTGGCACCTGCCGATCCCCGAGAACGCCCGGGACAAGCTGGACTCCAAGGTGGCCGACCTGAAGTCCACGGCGAACCGCTACGGCGGGGCGCTGACCGCGGCCGCCTTCCTGCGCGAGTTCGTGCCCGCCGGGACGGCCTGGGCGCACCTCGACATCGCCGGCCCGGCGTTCAACGAGGAGGCCCCCTACGACTACGTGCCGGCCGGCGGCACGGGCATGAGCGTCCGGACCCTGATCGCCCTCGCCCAGACCATGCAGGGCTGATCGCGGTGACCGACGCACCGCAGTTCGACGCCGCCGATGCGCCCGAGGCCGACGGCGACATCGTCGCCCCGGAGGCCGACCTCGACGCCGCGCCCGAGGTTGAGTTCGACCCGGTCTCGCCCGATCTCGTCATCGTCGGCGCCGGTGCCGCGGGGCTGCTGGCGGCCGTCGCCGCCCGGCGCCTGGGCCACGACGTCCTCGTCATCGAGGCCTCCGGCCTGGTGGGCGGGGCCACCGGTGTCGGCGACGGCGCCCTGTGGCTGCCCGCCAACGACCTGATGGGCTCCGGGGGGCTGCCCGCCGACAGCGTCGAGGAGGCCCTGGCCTACCTGGAGGCGGCGCTCGGCCCGGCCGGGGACGACGGGCTGGCCGAACGGCGGACGGCCTTCGTCCGGACCGCCGGGATGGTCGCCCGGTGGCTGCGCACGTCCAAGATTCGCCTGGCGGCCGTCAAGGACGTCCCGGACGAGGCCACGCAGGCCGAGGGCGCCAAGCCCAAGGGGCGGGTGCTGACCGCCGAGGCGATCGAGCGCCGCCTGGTGACCCCGCTGGCCGACCGGCTGCCCGTCGGCGACGCCTCCGCGCCGGGGCTGCCCGTGATCGGCCAGCTCGCGCGCACGCTGGCCCGGGTGATCCCGCGGGTCGATCAGCTCCCCGAGGGCGGCCTCTCCCTGGTCGCCGAGCTCTACCGTCGCGCCACCTCCAGCGGCGTCGCCTTCTGGTTCGACACCACCGTGACCGGCGTCGTGGTCGAGGACGAGCGCGTCACCGGGGTGCGGGCCGAGCGGAAGGGCCGGGCCGTCGAGGTCCCGGCCACGCTGGCCGTCCTGCTGGCCTCGGGCGGATTCGAGGCGGACGCCGAGCTGCGCGGTGAGCATCTGCCGCTGCCGACCGACCCGATGTGGTCGGTGGCCGGCGTTCCGGGGAACACCGGCGTCGCGCTGCGCATCGCGGCGGAGGTCGGGGCGGCCACGGCCACCCTGGACAGCGCCTGGTGGACCCCGGTCCTCGTGGCCGACAGCACCGCCTACGCACTGGACGAGGCGCGCTCCCGCCCGCACGGCATGATCGTCGACCACGCCGGCGACCGCTACTTCAACGAGGCAACCTCGCCGCAGGCTGCCGGCCGGGCGCTGTTCGATCGCAACCGCGGGATGCGGGCCATCCCCTCGTACCTGGTGGTGGACGCGCGACACCGGCACGACACGGCGCTCGGCCCGTGGCCCGCCGGAAGCAACCCGCGCAAGGCCCTGGACACGGGGGAGCTCGTCAAGGCACCCACGCTGAACGAACTGGCCACGATCCTCGGGGTCGACCGGGCGGGCCTGATCGGCAGCTCCGTGCAGTTCAACGCCGGCGCGGCCAAGGGGCGCGACCCCGACTTCCGACGCGGCGAGAGCGCGGCCGACAAGGCCCGCGGCGACGCGGGTCAACGGCGCAATCCCTGCCTCGGCGCCGTCGAGAAGGGCCCGTATTGGGCCGTCGCGGTCTACCCGGGCGACCGGGGCACCAAGGGCGGGCTCGTGATCGACGCCGGCTCGCGGGTGCTTCGCCCGGACGACACCCCCGTGGCGGGGTTGTACGCCTGCGGCGGCGCGGCCGCCTCCGTCTTCGGCAAGGGTGACCCAGCCCGGGGGGCGGCGCTGGGGGCCGCGTTGGTCGAGGCGTACCGCGCGGTGCTGCGGATGAGCGACCAGCTGACGCGGCTCGACGAGGCCACGCACTAAGTCGACGCGATCCAGCCGCTGAGATTTTCGACTGCCGTCCCGCATGCTCGGTCTCATCAGCGGGATAGTCTGACCTGTAACTCGCTTCGAGAACCACAAAGGAGCCGCTCCATGTCTACGTCTGTCCCGCTGCCCGCCCTGGGCGAGAGCGTCACCGAGGGAACGGTTTCTCGCTGGCTGAAGCAGGTCGGAGATCACGTCGACGTCGACGAGGGCCTGGTCGAGGTGTCCACCGACAAGGTCGACACCGAGATCCCCGCCCCGGTCGCCGGCATCCTGCTGGAGATCCGCGTCGGCGAGGACGAGGTGGCCGCCGTCGGCTCCATCCTCGCCGTGATCGGCGATGCCGCCGAGGCCCCCGCCGCCGCCGATCCGGCCGCCCCCGCGCCCGTGGTGGAGGCCACGGCCCCCGCCGCCCCGGCGCCGGTCGAGGCCGCCCCCGCGCCCGCCGCCCCCGCGGCCGCCGGACCCGCCGAGGGCACGCCCGTCGTGCTGCCCCAGCTGGGCGAGTCCGTGACCCAGGGCACCATCAGCCGGTGGCTCAAGCAGGTCGGCGACTCGGTCGAGGCCGACGAGGGCCTGGTCGAGGTGTCGACCGACAAGGTGGACACCGAGATCCCCGCCCCGATCGCGGGCGTCCTGCTGGAGATCCGTGTGAACGAGGATGCGGTGGCCGACGTCGGCTCCGTGCTCGCGATCATCGGCGCCCCCGGCGCCGCCCCCGCCGCCGCGGCCGAGGCTCCCGCCGCTCCACCCGTGCCGGCACCCGCCCCCCCGGCCCCGGCCGCACCTGCGGCTCCCGCTCCGGCCGCTCCTGCCGCCCTCCAGGCGCCCCGGCGCGCCTCGGACGACTCCGAGGCCGACCCGGGCTACGTGACCCCGCTCGTCCGCAAGCTGGCCGCGCAGCACGGCGTGTCCCTGGCCTCCGTCGTCGGCACCGGCGTCGGCGGTCGCGTCCGCAAGCAGGACGTCGTGGCCGCCGCGGAGGCCGCCAAGGCCGCCGCCGCCCAGGCCGAGGCTGACGCGAAGGCCGCCGCCGCGGCTCCCGTGGCCGCCGCCCCCGCCGCGCCGGCACCCGCCGCCGCCGTCCAGGCCGCCCCGGCCGGGCCGAGCAAGCGGGGCAGCACCGAGAAGATCACTCGGATGCGCTCCACGATTGCCAAGCGCATGGTGGAGTCGCTGCAGGTTTCGGCCCAGCTGACCGGCACCGTCGAGGTCGACTTCACCGCGATCTCCCGGCTCCGGGCCGCCGCCAAGGACGACTTCAAGAAGCGCGAAGGCGCCTCGCTGTCCTACCTGCCGTTCATCTGCAAGGCGGTGTGCGAGGGCCTGAAGAAGTTCGAGAAGATCAACGCCACGATGGACCTGGAGGCCGGCACCATCACCTACGCCGACGCCGAGCACCTGGGCATCGCCGTCGACACCGAGCGAGGCCTGCTCGTCCCCGTCATCCGCGACGCGGGCGATCTCGGCCTGGGCGGCCTGGCCAAGAAGATCGGCGACGTCGCCGCCCGCACCCGCGGCAACAAGATCGGGCCGGACGAGCTCAGCGGCGGCACGTTCACGATCACCAACTACGGCTCGGCGGGGACGCTTTTCGACACCCCGATCATCAACCAGCCGCAGGCGGCGATCCTGGGCACCGGGGCGC
>CAZBMH010000066.1:0-13555 GCA_964492685.1 uncultured Micropruina sp. | reverse complement strand
TCGCCAAGGCCAACGGGGTCAAGCCCGCGCTGTTCAGCGCCAACTCCGAGGGGGCCTGCCCGGCGTGCAACGGGGCCGGGGTGATCACCACCGACCTGAGTTTCATCGAGAGCGTCAGCAGCCGCTGCGAGGAGTGCGAGGGCAAGCGCTTCCAGGCGTCGGTGCTGCAGTACCACCTGGGCGGGCGCAGCATCACCGACGTGTTCGCGATGTCGGTGGACGAGGCCCGCGACTTCTTCGCGGCCGGCGCGTCCAAGGTGCCGGCGGCCCACGCCATCCTGACGCGCCTGGCCGACGTGGGACTGGGATACCTCACGCTCGGGCAGCCGCTCAACACCCTGTCGGGCGGGGAGCGGCAGCGGCTGAAGTTGGCCAGCCAGATGGGGGAGTCGGGCGGCATCTACGTCCTGGACGAGCCGACCGCCGGCCTGCACCTGGCCGACGTCGAGCAGCTGCTCGGGCTGCTGGACCGGCTCGTCGAGTCCGGCAAGTCGGTGATCGTGGTGGAGCACCACCAGGCGGTCATGGCGCACGCCGACTGGATCATCGACATCGGCCCCGGTGCCGGCCACGACGGCGGCCGGGTGGTCTTCGAGGGCACGCCCGCCGACCTCGTCCGGGATCGCTCCACGCTGACCGGCCAGCACCTGGCGGCCTACGTCGGCGCCTGAGGCGTCACCCGAGGGTCAGGCCAGGACGATGCGCTGCGTCAGGCAATGCGACTCGCCGGGTCGCAGCGTGACGGCGTCGTCGAAGGCGTTCGCCGCCTCGATGCACACCATCTGGGGCCACTCGTCGTCGCCGAAGTCGGCAATGGCCGCGGCCTTGCTCACCCAGGGGTTCCAGACGACGGTGTTGGCGGAGTTCTCCTTCTCCACCCGCAGCGTGCGGCCCAGCACCGGGTCGGTCAGCGTGATCGCGGCCGTGCTGGAGTAGACGCGGTCCGTCTCGCCGGTGAACACCACCGGTCCGTCCTGCACCCGGTGCTGCTGGTCGGGGGCGGCCACCTTGTCCAGGTAGGGGGCCCGGTCCAGGCCGTCCAGGGAGATCTGGCGGACGTCGCCGACGGTGAGGTAGGTGTGGAGCGCCTCCTCGTAGCTGAACTCGACGGTGTCGGTGTTGGTGACCGTGAAGGCGACCTCCAGGCGCTCCCGGGCAAACGTCACCCAGAACTCCGCCCGGTAGGCGTGCGGGAAGGACGGCACGGTGCCCGTGATGCTCGGGTCGAGCGAGTAGCCGACCCGCAGGACCTCGCCCGCGTCCTCGACCGCCTCGCGGCGCCAGCGGTTGATGCGCGCCACGCCGTGGGCCGGGGTCAGCGCGCCCGTCCGTCCGGCACCGAACCAGGGGAAACAGATCGGGACGCCGCCACGGATGCCCTTGTCGGCCACGAACAGCGACCGAGTGCTCAGCCACAGCACGGGTGCCGCCCCGTCGGGCCGCCAGGCCCACACGTGGGCACCGTGGTCGAAGACGCCGTAGTGACCCGAGCCCGGACGCGACTCGACGCCGGGCAGGGGGTTGGTGGTGGCCCGATGGCTCATCGCGCTCCTTCGCTGGGACGTGATCGAGACGTTACCGCCGGGGCGGGGGAGTCGCTGCCCGTTTCGGGTTCAGGGCGACTCGGTGGGTGCCGGCGCGGGGCTGGGCTCGCTGGGGGTGGGGCTGGACGTGGGCGCCTCCGGCGTGGGCTCCGGCGTGGGGCTCGGCGGAGGCGTGGGTTCGGGTGTCGGCGTGGGTTCGGGCGTCGGTGTCGGCGTCGGCTCGGGGGTGGGCGACGGAGTGATCGTCGGCTCGGGCGTCGGCGTCGGGGTGGGCGTGGGGGCGGGAGTGGGGGTCGGTGTCGGGGAGGGTCTGGGGGGCGGAGTCGGCGACGGGTGCGGGCTGGCGGTGGGCGTCGGCGTGGGCGTGGGCGTGGGACCGCCCACGTTCTCGATGGGGCCGGTCGGACGCGGGGAGGTCTTGCCGGTCAGGTAGGGCGCGGGATCGACGTACAGCCCGTCCGCCTTCACCTCGAAGTGGAGGTGGCAGCCGGTCGACAGCCCGGTGGTGCCCGAGAGAGCGATGCCGGCGGCCCGGGCGACGACCTGGCCCACCCGAACGCCGACCCGGGAGAGGTGGGCGTACTTGGTGAGCAGCTGGCGGCCCTGATAGCGGCCGTGGTCGATGACGACGAGGTTCCCATAGCCGCCGTTCCAGCCGGCCCAGACCACCGTGCCGCCGAGCGACGCGATCACCGGGGTGCCGCAGGGAGCGGTCATGTCGACGCCGTAGTGCATGCGCCAGTAATGCAGGATCGGGTGGAAGCGTCGCCCGAAGGCGCCGGTGATCGGGCCGGGAACCGGCGACACGAATCCGGTGTCGATGACGGTCGGGGTGTCGGTGACCGTGGCCGGGAGCCCGCCGGTAAGCCCGGCCTGATCCTGGTACAGGTCCTCGGGCAGGTCGTCCTGCGGGATGGGGTCGGACGGCACCCTCCCGGTGGGACCGAACAGCCGAGTCGTAGCGGGCAGGAGTTCCAGCTCCGGGCTGGGCAGCCATCGTGGCCCCGACTGGGTGGCGGTCAGGATGGGCAGACCCGCCGCCGGCCCCGGCGCCAGTGACATCAGCAGCACGGCCGCCGCGACGCAGCCGCGCACCGCCCAACTCCAGCCCGCGCGCGCGGAGGAGAGCGGCCGGTCCCGCCGGGACGGCGTCGGCAGCCTGAACCGCTCAGGCGCCGCGGATGATGCCGGGCTGGTCATATGGGGTGCCCCTCGACTGATTTGGTCAGCCTAAGCCGCCGGGGCGCAGACGGGAACTAGCAATTCTTCCCCGTTCGCCGCGGTATTTCGGTCGTGAAAGTTCTGTGACGTCAGCCGGCGAGGCCGAGGAGGGGCCCGGCGAGGCCGATGACGGGCATCGCGACGATCGCCACAAGGATCGACACGCCGGTCATGAACGTCGACAGCTCGACGTCGCCCCCCGTCTCGGAGGTGAAGCCGGACGTCATGGCGGCAATCGGGGCGAAGTACACCATGCACAGCACCGTCCGGATCTCACCGGACAGCGGCAGCACGAACACGGTGACCAGGGTGAACAGCACGGCGAAGGCGTAACGCGTCCCCAGCAGCTTCGCCGCAGCCCGGTACTTGGCGGGTGTCAGCCGCAGCTCCAACCCGATGCCAATCATCAACATGGCCAGAAAGGTGTTCGCGTTTCCGATCGTGGTGACGAGGTAGAGCAGGAACTCGGGAACCTGCCACTGCAGCAGGCGCATCACCACCAACGCGAGGTAGACGTCGAAGATCACCGAGGAGAACATTCGCCTGAGAAATCCAACGACGCCCGCGCGCCGCCCCTGGTGGACCAGGGCGGTGGCAGTCCCGTAGCCGACGCCGGCGGCCTGCAGCGAGTTCCCCACGTCGAACATGGATGCGTACACGATCGCGTGGGGTCCCATGAAACCCGCCAGGTACGGCGTGGCGAAGGCCCCCATGTTGTACGAGCCGATGTTCAGGACGGCGAAGGCCTGCGCTTCGCGTCCCCCCGTGCGGCCCAGGATCAGCCCGGCCCCCTGCTGCAGCACGTTCACGACGACGCCGATGAGGATCAGGACGAACAACCCCATGGTGGTCTCGACGGCGTTGAAGCTGGCCGCCAGCGCGCAGGGCAGCGTGATGCGCAGCACGATCGTGGAGAACAGCGGGAAGTGGTGGGAACCGACCCAGCCGGCGCGCTTGATCGCCTGCCCGATGGCGATGATAGCCACCAGCGAGAGGGCCTTCACCAGGACTGTGCTCATGACCGCCTCAACTGAAACCAACTCCGACACCCTAATCGGGCAGACGCACAGTCCCACATCGGGTCTGATTGGTGAATCCGCGCATGTCGGACCCGGCGTCCTCGCTAGGGTCCAGACATGACCGAACAGGATGTCGCACGGCGCATGCAGCGCTCGAAGTTGTCGATTGTTGGGGCCGGGGCCGTGGGCTCGTCCATGGCCTATGCCTCCCTGATCCGTGGGTCGGCCCAGGAGATTGCCCTCTACGACCTGGACGCCAAGAAGGTCGAGGCGGAGGTCCACGACCTGTCCCACGGCACGCAGTTCACCCCCTCGTCCGGCGTCATCGGTGGCGCGGACATCAGCGTGGTCAAGGATTCCTCGGTGGTCATCATCACCGCCGGGGCCAAGCAGAAGCCGGGACAGACCCGGCTCGACCTGGCCGCGACCAACGCCAACATCCTCAAGTCGCTGATGCCGCAGCTGGTGGAGCAGGCCCCGGACGCCCTCTTCGTCCTGGTCACCAACCCCTGCGACGTGCTGACGGTGATCGCCCAGCAGGTCAGCGGGCTGCCGTCCAGCCGGGTGTTCTCCACGGGCACCATGCTGGACACCTCGCGCCTGCGCTACGCGATCGCGACCATGGCCAACATCTCGACCGCCCACGTCCACGCCACGATCATGGGCGAGCACGGCGACAGCGAGTTCCCCGTGTGGTCCAGCGCGCAGATCAGCCAGATCCCGATCCGGCAGTGGACCGACTCGCTCGGCAAGCCCATGTTCACCGAGACCCTGCTGGCTCAGCTTGGCCACGAGTCGATGCACGCCGCCTACTCGATCATCGAGGGCAAGGGCGCGACCAACTACGCGATCGGCCTTGCCGGGGCCCGGTTGACCGAGGTGCTGATGAAGTCCCGCCGCGCCGTGCTCCCGCTCTCGAGCGTGTTGACCGACTATCACGGGATCTCGGGGGTGGCGCTCTCGGTGCCCAGCATCGTCTCCAACCGCGGCATCGAGCGGGTGCTCGACGTCCCCATGGACGCCCAGGAGATCACCATGCTGCAGCGCTCGGCGACGCAGCTGCGTGAGGTGCTCAAGCAGCTCGGGTTCTGAGCCTTCTCAGGGGAGCGGGCGGCTCACGTCGGCCAGGGAGCGCACGAGCACCAGGGCCGCCAGCCGCCGCTCCTCGCTGGTGGGGCGGTTGACCAACACCCGGGCGTAGGAGTGGTCGTCCACGGCCGCGTAGGCCTCGGTCTGGTCGGCCTCCCCGGCGACCGCGCTGTCCTCGTTGGAGTCGTAGTTGGGCGTGGACGAGGCGGAGCGCAGCAGGCCCGCTAGTTCCTGCCCGGAGGGATCCGCCACGACCATCAGGTCGAGGACCGCCCCGTTGTCGTCGGCCAGCGTGCATTGGCCGGCGCGGGTGCCCTCGGCAAAATCGTTCAGCTCGCGCAGCCCCGTGACGGGGGCCCCGATCGCCGCCACCGCCTGGTCGCTGGTCAGCCGGCCGGCGCAGAGCTGGGTCCGCCCGCCGATCGCGTCAGGGTCGGTGGGCGCCCCGGCGCAGCCGGTGCCGCCGAGCGCGACCACGAGCAGGACGAGGGGTATGACGACCGAGCGGGACATGCCCCTCAGCCTAGTGACCGGCGGGGGCCCTCACGGCCGCAGGTAGCCGGCCCGGGTCCACAGCTGGAACAGTGCGTAGCCGCGCGCGGGTCGCCACCTTTCGGCGAGGGTGGCCGCCTCGGCGGCGGTGCTCACCCCCATCGCCCGCCGTGCGATCAGGTCCCCCGGGACGAAGCAGTCGGCATCCTGGAGCGTCCGCAGGCGCAGGTAGTCCAGCGTCCACGGCCCGATGCCGCGAAGGCGCCCCAGCGCGGACGACGGGGCGAAGTCGCCGTCGGTGGGGTCGAAGCCGTTCGCGAAGAGCGCGACGACGTCGGCCAGCGTGGCCGCGCGGGCGGACGTGAGCCCGATGGCGGCCCGCAGCTCGTCGGCGGGCGCGGCAGCGAGGTGCTCCGGGCTGGGGAAGCTCCGCAGACCTTCGGGTCCCGGCGTGCCCCAGCGGGCCACGAGCCGCGCGGTGACGGTGCGGCAGGCGGCCAGCGACACCTGCTGGCCGAGCACGGTGGTGACCGCACCCTCGAAGGCGGAGGCGAAGCCGACGATCCGAATCCCCGGCCGATAGCCGGGTGTCAGCAGCGGATCCCGGGCCAGGAACTCCGCGGTGGCCGGGTCGTGATCGAGGTCGAGGAGGGCGGCGATGCGTCGTCCCAGTTCGTCCGGGACCTCACTCTCCAGCGGGGCGCCCCCCACCCGGGCACCGTCCTCGTCCAGGAAGACGCGCACGAGCCGCGACTCCCCCCCAACGGCCAGAGCCGCTCGTAGGAGTCCGCCGTCACCCTCTCCAGGCCCGGGGTCGCGTGGGCCCGCAGCGCCGCCAGGGTGGCGGTCGCGTCGAAGGGGCGCCGAGCCGGAAGCCGCATCACGCCAGGGACCGGATCACACCAGGCCGGGGTGCTCGAGGTCCAGCAGAAACCGCTTCACGTCCAACCCACCCGCGTAGCCGCCCAGCGTGCCGTCGCTGCGCAGGACGCGATGGCAGGGGACCACGATCGGGATCGGGTTCGTGGCGCACGCTGAGCCGACCGCGCGCGAGGCCCTCGGGTTGCCGGTCGCCGCTGCCAGCTGGGCGTAACTCACGGTCTGCCCGAAGGAGACCCCGACGAGGCGTTCCAGCACTCCGCGCCGGTAGCCGGTGCTGAGCGTCAGGTCGAGCGGCAGGTCAAAGGCGGTGAGCCGACCGGCGAAGTAGTCGTCCAGCTGCCGCGCCGCCGGGTCCAGCCGGCGGTGGTCGGGGAGGACCCTCGAGCCGAGGCGTTCGGCCAGGTGCTCCAGGACGGCCTCGTGGCCCTGGAGCGAGAAGGCGATGGTGACCAGGCCGCGCTCGGTCGCCACGAGCAGCAACGAGCCGATCGGGGTGTCGAGGGCGCGATGCGCCAGGTCGAGCAGCCCGTCGTTCTCGGCGCGTTCGGCCAGCCGCCGGGTGAGGGGACCCAGGTCCACGGGGGGAAGGGCGTCGTGAAGGTCAGTCATGCGGGTTCTCCTTCAGGGCAAGGCGGAGGGCGGCGATGCCGTCGCTGGCGGCTTTGCGTGCGGCGCTCGGGCTGCAGCCGAGCAGGGGAGCAACCTCGGCGTAGGGGAGCCCCGCCAGGTGGTGGTAGGCGACGGCGCGCCGCTGATGCTCGGTCAGCGCATCGAGGGTCACCCCGATTGCCGAGGGCCAGGGGGGCGACGCCGGAGGCTCCGCCGCGAGCCGCTGCCAGATCTTGGCCTGGCGTTGCTCGCGCCGGATCAGGTCGATCGCCTCGTTGTGCGCGATCCGGATCAGCCAGGCGCGGACATTCGCCTCGGCGGGCAGCGTGGGATGGGCGCGCAGCGCGGCCAGAAACGTCTCCGACCAGGCGTCGTCGGCGTCGTGCGGGCCGACCAGCGCGCGGCACACGTTCCAGACCGCGGCCCCATGGTCGCGGACGAGTCGTTCGAACGGCGGTGACGCCACGGCGGTGATCCTCTCGGGTCGGTCACAGGGTAGACGGTGACCGTTTGCCGGATGTGAGGTCGATCAGCGAATCAATCCGCGGCCCCGGGCGGTGGCGACCGCGGCCGTCCGCGAGTCGGCGCCGAGCTTGGTGAACAGGTGCACCAGGTGGGTCTTGACGGTGGCCTCGCTGACGAACAGCTTCTTGGCGATCTGCTTGTTGCTCAGGCCCTCGGCGGCCAGCACCAGCACCTCCAGCTCGCGGGGCGTGGGCTCGTCGCGGGGCGAGTTCAGCCGCGACACCAGTCGATCGGCGACCACGGGCGCCAGGACCGTCTCACCCCGAGCGGCCGCTGCGACGGCGTCGCTCAGGTGCCCCGGCTCGGCGTCCTTGAGCAGGTAGCCGCAGGCGCCGGCCTCGATCGCGCGCAGGATGTCGGCGTCAGTGTCGTAGGTGGTGACGATCAGCACCCGCCGACCGGGGCTCGCCTCGATCAGCTGCCGGGTCGCCTCCACGCCGTCGATCCCGGCCCCCAACTGCAAGTCCATCAGGACGACGTCGGGGTCGATGGCGGCGACGACGGCGAGGGCCTCCTCGCCGCTGGCCGCCTCGCCCACCACGTCAACGCGACCGCTGAGGCTCAGCAGGGCGATCAGGCCGGCGCGGACGACAGGGTGATCATCGACCAGGACAACTCGGACGGTCATTGTTCCTCTTTCACAGGGTGGTTCAGCGGGACGGTGGCGACGAGCGCGGTGCCGTCGCCGGGGGCCGATTCGATGCTGACGGTGCCGCCGATCTCGGCGATCCGCTCCCGGATGGAGCGCAGCCCGAAGCCGCTGCCGTCGGGGCGCGGGCCCGCCATGGCGCCGTTGAAGCCGTGGCCGTCGTCCACGACATCCAGCCGGACCTCGTCCGGCTCGTAGGTGACGGTCACGGTCACGTGCCGGGCCAGGGAGTGCCGGCGCACGTTGGAGAGCGCGCCCTGGGTGACGCGGAGCAGCGCCACCTCCACGGGGGTCGGCAGCGACACGGGCTCGCCGTCGATCATGAGGTCGGTGGTGAGCCCAGTCTGCTCGCTCAGTCGGCCGAGCTGGCGGGCCAGGGCGGCCCTGAGCGGGGTGCTGCCCTGCAGGTCGGCGGGCGCGAGCGCATGCACGACCCGGCGGGCCTCGTCCAGGTTCTCGTTGGCGGTCTGGGCGATCTGGTACAGGATCGAGCGCTCGTCGCCGCTGCAGCGCGCGTACGCGGCGCGGGAGAGCAGGACGATGGACGAGAACCCTTGGGCGAGCGTGTCGTGGATGTCACGGGCCAGGCGCGCCCGCTCCTCCAGGGCGCCGGCCTCCCGCTGGGTGCGCGCGAGCACGTCCTGCAGGGCCACGAGATCGTCGCGGGCCTCGGTCAGTTCCTCGATCAGGCGGGCCCGCTCGCGGGATTCGCGGACGATCAGGCCGTAGCCCCACGACGCGCCGATCGCGACGACCGCACCCAGGATGGGGCCGCCGAACGCGGCGATGGCGCTCGTCACGACGCGGGTCTGGAACTCGCTCCAGATGGTGAAGGCGGTCATGGCCGCCACCACCAGCATTCCCACGGGCAGCGGCAAGAGCAGCATCGCCAGCAGGAAGATGCTGAACGAGGTCCAGATGTAGGCCCGATCCTGGAGAAGCAGCACGAACCACAGCAGGATCAAGGCGCCCAACCAGGTGGCGCCCTGCCAGGTGATCCGGCTCACGTCCGAGCGGCCGGTGAAGCGGTGCGAAAGCCAAACCCCAACCGCGTACCACGCGGCGTAGGCGACGACCGTCAGGACCAGCAGCGGCGTCCAGCGGGATAGCGCCGTCACGCCGACCGTTCCCAGCAGGAACAGCAGCGCGAACAGCCCGTGTTGGCCGCGCCGGACCGAGGAGACGGCGCTGGGTTGATCGATGTTCATGGCAGCCCTCACGCTAGCCCAGGTGGCGGCTTCGTGGTCGGCGCCCGCCGGCAGGTTAGGCTGGGCCCGCTCACGACCCCTGCGTAGGACGGCGGACCCAGATGACCCCGATGATCGGACCCGGGGCGCCCCTGTTCGAGCAAAACGTCCCGCTGGCGATCCTGATCGTCGTGTGTTCCTCGGTCGCCTACGCGGGCGGCTCCACGTTGCAGCACCTCGCCGTGGGCGACACGGTCGATCATTCGGCGGAGAACCGGACGATGTCGGGGGCCCAGCTGTGGCGGCTGATCCGCAAGCCGCGCTGGCTGCTGGGGCTGTTCATCATCTTCCTCGGGGCGTCGGCGCACATCGTCGGGCTGATGCTGGCGCCGGTGACCGTCGTCCAGCCGGTCGGCATCCTCGCGGTGCCGTGGTCGGTGATGCTGGCGGCGAAGATCCACGGCCACCGGGTCAACCGGCAGATGATCGGCGCGATCGTGGCCACCATCGGCGGCATCGTCCTGTTCACCCTGATGTCGGCGTCCTCGGCCGCGCGTCACACCCGCATCGAGCTGTCGCTGATCCTGATCGGTTGCCTGATCACCATGGCGATGGGGGCGACCTTCGGGCTGATCGGTGCCCGTGGCCCCGCGGCCTGGCGTTGCCTGATGTGGGCCTCGGGCGGCTCGTTCTTCTACGGGCTGTCGGCCGCGATGGTGAAGACCACCTCGGAGATCGTTCGGCAGGGCGACTTCGCCGGCAAACCCATCTTTTGGATCGTGTTGCCGTTCCTCATCGCGTCCTACGGCGTGGGCGGCTGGATGGTGCAGCAGGGCCTGGCCAACGGTCCCGCCGAGGTGACCGTCGGCTCCATGACCACCACCGACCCGATCGTCGGGGTCCTGTTCGGGCTGATCATCCTGGGTGAGGGCGCCGAGATCAACGCGCTGCAGGGTGCGGTCATGGTCGTCGGCGCCATCTGCGCGATCGGGGGCGTGGTGCTGTTGTCCAAATACCATCCGGACTCGCTGGGCGCGACGGTGCCGTCGGCTCAGCCCTTGACCACCAGCGCCGACATCTGACGCCCGGCCCCCGTCGACAGGATCACCGTCACGTCGCCCCGCTCGGTGGCGAAGAAGACCCAGCCCTCCGCGCTCCGGCCCCCGGTGATGGTGCCGCGGTCGAGGACCGGACGATCCGGTCCGTCGCCGGATTCGAGGACGTCGGAGCCGGCGTTCGGGAACGCGCGGAAGCTGTAGCTCACCGGGCCATCATCGATCGAGATCCGGACGAGGATGCTGACGCCCCCGTCGACCCAGCGGGACTCCAGGATCTGCCACCGGCCGCCTGAGAGCCCATCGGGCGTGGTGAACGGCTGGCCGGCCGCAGCCGGAGCCGAGCTCTCGGAGCTGGGGGTTGGCGTGGGGGTGGGGGTCAGGGTCGAGCGGAAGAAGAGGCCGCCCATCACGACCAGCGCCAGGACGATCACGGCGACGATCGTGACCATGGTCGACCCGGAGGCCTTGGGCGGCGCGAACGAGTCGATGGTCACCCGAGCTGGGGGCGGCTGTCCGAAGGACGCGCGGGGATCGCGCCCGACGGGCTGGCCGCCGGGAAGGCCGGTCGGCTGGTAGGGCGGCTGTGGCGGTGTTCCCGGTGGTGGTCCCGCCGGCCACCCGCCGTGTCCTGGCTGAGTCATCCCGTCAAGGCTAGCGCCGGGCGGAAGCGGGGCCGAGTTTGCGCGCGGTGGGCGATCGCGGGGGCGCGATTCCCACAACGGGGACATGCCCGTCGTCGATGATCCCGCCCTGTCCCCCGTCCGCACCCACGAGGACCTGCTCGGGGTGGTGCCGCACCTGTTGGGGTTCCACCCGCAGGAGTCGCTGGTGCTGCTCGTCCTGGTGGCCGGCCGGCTGGAGCTGACGGCGCGGCTCGACCTGGAGGCGGTCCGCGAGCCGGACGTCCTCGACGCCCTGCTGCGACAGCTCCGATCGCGGTTCGCCGAGGCGAGCCTCACCGGGGTCGCCTACAGCGGGAACGCGCGGCGCGCCTGGGCGGCGCTCGGGGCCACCGAGCGGGCCGCGGGGGAGCGCTGGGAGGGGGGCGTGCACGTCGACGGCGACCGGTGGTGGCTGGCGCCGGGCGCTGTGGGCGGTTCCTACCGACCGGGGGAGACGGTCGCGGCAGCCGAGGCCACCCTGCTGGGGCTCCAGGCACGACCCAGCCGGGGCTGCCTCGCGGACGCGTTGGCGACCGACCCGGACGTGGGGGCGTGGCATCACCGCGAGTACGAGCGCGCGCAGCGCGCGGCGGTTCGGGCCGCGGGCGCGTCCGGGCGGGTGCTCACCGGCGTGCTCGCCGACATCCTGGCGGGGCGGCTGGTGCTCGATGACGCGGCCTGTGCCCGGCTGGCGGCCCTCGCCGCCGATCAGCGGTCGCGGGAGGCCGCGATGCTCTTCACGACCGCGCCGAAGGCCGACGCGCTGGTCGGGCTGTGGACGACGGTCGTGCGGCGCATCCCCCGCCCGGCCGCGGCCGCACCGCTGGGGCTGCTGGGCCTGGCGGCCTGGGTCCGGGGCGACGGCGCGCTGCAGAACGTCTGCCTGGAGCAGGGACTGCTCATCGAACCGGAGCACAACCTGCTGTCGATTCTCAGCGACCTCAACGCCGCCATGGTGCCGCCGTCCCGGTGGCTCGGGATGCGGGCCGTGCTCGCCGCTCGGATCAGAGCTGGCCGCCGACGAAGGTCCCCACCGCGTACGTGAGGCCCATGGCCAGGCTGCCGACGACCAGGTTGCGCAGCATCGGCGGGACGGGCGAGCCGCCCCCCAGCTTCGCGCTGGTGAACCCGGTCAGCAGGAGCGCCCCGAGCACGGCGACAAGCGTCGCGGGCAGCCGCGCAGCAGCCGGGGTGAACACGATGAACAGCAGCGGGATCAGGGCGCCGAGGGTGAAGGCGATCATCGAGGCCCACGCGGCGTGCCACGGGCTCGTCTGCTCCTTGGAATCGATCCCGAGGTTGGTGAGGGCGTGTGCCGCCAGGGCGTCGTGCTCGGTGAGCTCCTCGGCCACCTGTGTCGCCAGGGCGTCCGACATGCCGCTGGCCGCGAAGTGGTCGGCCAGCTGGCGAAGCTTCCCGGCGGGGTCACGCTCGAGTTCGAGCCGCTCGTTGGCCAAGGCGGCGATCTCGGTGTCGCGCTGGCTGCTGACCGACACGTACTCCCCGCCGGCCATCGAGAGCGCGCCGGCCACCAGGCCAGCCAGCCCCGCGATGAGCAGCGCGATGGAGTCCTGCGTGGCGCCGGCTACGCCGAACACCAGACCAGCCGTGGAGACGATGCCGTCGTTGGCCCCGAGGACCCCGGCACGGAGCCAGTTCAGCTTCGCCGCGAACGTGGTGTCCGCGCCACGGAGGGTGGTGGAGGTATCAGCCATGGCGCCATCATCGGCTGATCGCGGGGCGTCGGCAAGCAAGGCAAGGCAACCCTTAGCATGCCAATTCGGGGGTGAGGACTGGGATACAATCGCCGCATGCGCCACGTCGTGCTGCTTCTTCGCTAGCCGCGATGGCCCCCAGCGGGCCCCATCGCGGCCGCCCCTGACTGCCTCGGCACCCAGGGGTTTTTTCATGCCGGAGCGCCACGGTGCACGACCAGAGGAGAGATGGATGACCAGCGAGAGCGTCAGGATCGGGTACGACGCGGCGGCCGCGCAGGAGCGGTGGCAGCGCTATTGGGCGGACCACGACGTCTTCGTGCCCACCGACGACGGGTCGAAGGAACGCCGCTACGTCCTCGATATGTTCCCCTATCCCTCCGGCGACCTGCACATGGGTCACGCCGAGGCGTTCGTTATGGGCGACATCGTCTCCCGGTTCTGGAAGCTGCGGGGCTACGACGTCATGCACCCGATCGGCTGGGACTCCTTCGGGCTGCCGGCCGAGAACGCCGCCATCGCCCGCAACGCCCATCCCTCCGAGTGGACCTACGCCAACATCGAGACCCAGGCGAACTCCTTCAAGCGGTACGGGCTGAGCTTCGACTGGAGCCGGCGGCTCCACACCTCCGATCCGGAGTACTACCGCTGGACCCAGTGGCTGTTCCTGCGCTTCTAC
The DNA here is from genome assembly GCA_964492685.1 of uncultured Micropruina sp. Lineage (GTDB taxonomy): Bacteria > Actinomycetota > Actinomycetes > Propionibacteriales > Propionibacteriaceae > Micropruina. Next base: position 224 of record CAZBMH010000066.1, on the reverse strand, counting down.
GAGAAGGGACTGGCCTACCGCAAGGACTCCTCCGTCAACTGGTGCCCCAACGACCAGACGGTGCTGGCCAACGAGCAGGTGGTGCAGGGGCTGTGCGAGCGCTGCAGCGCCGTGGTCACCAAGCGCAAGCTGAACCAGTGGTACTTCAAGATCACCGACTACGCCCAGCGGCTGCTCGATGACATGGACGGGATCGCCGACGGCTGGCCCGACCGGGTGCTGGC
>CAZBMH010000065.1:0-13612 GCA_964492685.1 uncultured Micropruina sp. | reverse complement strand
CGCAGCGTCGAGGAGTTGGCGCGCCAGGTGAGCGCGACCCTGGGCAACACCTCCCGCCATCTCCAAGTCCTGGCCGCCGCCGGCCTGGTGACCCGTCGTGTAGTGGGCACGTCACGGGTCTATCGACTGTCCGATCCGAGCGTGCTTACGGCCTACCGGGCGCTGGTCGCCGTGGCCGAGGCCCGGATCGCGGACGTGTCGGCGCTGGCGGCGGCCTTCTTCGCCGAGAGCGACGGCGCCGAGCCGATGAGCCTCGAGGACCTGAGGCGGGCCATGGTCGACGAGCCCGCCCTGACGCTCATCGACGTTCGCCCGCGCCAGGAGTTCGACAGCGGCCACGTCCCGGGCGCGATCAACGTCCCGTTCGGAGAGCTTGCCGACCGGCTGGCCGAGCTGCCCCGGGACTCCGTCGTCGTCGCGTACTGCCGCGGTCCGTAATGCGTGATGTCGGCCGCCGCCGCCCACCAGCTGCGCGAGGCCGGCTTCTGGGCCGCACGGCTCGACGTCGGCTACCCCGACTGGCTCGCCTCCGCCGAGGCCTCCCCCGACGCCGCCCCGACCCAAGGACGCCCCGCATGACCACGCTGTTCATCCTCAATGACCCGCCATACGGCTCCGAGCGCGTGTACAACGCGTTGCGGCTGGCGGCGAACCTGCAGAAGCTGGACGAGGGCCACGACGTGGCGCTGTTCCTGATGGGCGATGCCGCCAGCGCCGCCAAGGCGTTCCAGACGGTCCCGACCGGCTACTACAACGTGAACCGGATGCTGGGCACCGTGCTCCGGGGCAACGGTCGCGTCCTGGTGTGCGGCACCTGCATGGACGCCCGCGGGCTCTCCCAGGACGAGCTGATCGAGGGCGCCCAGCGTTCGACCCTCGACGAGCTCACCCGGGAGACGCTGGCCGCCGACAAGGTGCTGGTCTTCTGATGACCGACTCCCCCGTCTACCTCGACCACAACGGCACCACCCCGGTGGCCCCCGAGGTGGCCGCGGCCATGTGGCCCCACCTCACCGAGCACTTCGGCAACCCGTCGAGCGCCACGCCGTACGGCCGCGCGGCACGGGCGGCCGTGGAGCGGGCGCGCGAGCAGGTGGCCGCGCTGATCGAGGCCCGGCCGGACGAGATCACGTTCACCTCCGGCGGCACCGAGTCCAACAACCTGGCGATCCGGGGTGCGGCGGCCCGTGCGGAGCGACGGGTCGCGGTGACGTCCGTCGTGGAGCATCCGGCGACCGTCCGGCCGCTGGAGCTGTTGGAGGCCGAGGGCTGGGTGGTTCACCGGCTGCCCGTCGATGCGGACGGGCGGGCCTCGCTCGCCGCGTTCCCCGGGGGCCCCGTCGGCCTCGGCACCCTGATCCTGGCCCAGAACGAGACCGGCACGCTGCAGCCGGTCCCCCAGCTCGCCGAGGCCGTGCATCGACGCGGCGGGGTGATGCACGCCGACGCCGCGCAGGCCGTGGGCAAGATCCCGGTCTCGGTCGCCGAGCTGGGCGTCGACCTGCTGAGCATCGCCGGCCACAAGCTGTACGCGCCCAAGGGGGTCGGGGCGCTGTATCACCGCCGCGGCACCCGGCTGGACCCGCTGCTGGTGGGCGCGGGTCAGGAGCGGGGCCTTCGTCCCGGCACCGAGAACGTCGCCTCGATCGTGGGCCTCGGGGTGGCCGCCGAGCTGGCCGCCGCCGCCCTGGCCGCCGAGCCCGTCCGGCAGCACGCGCTCCGGGAGCTGCTGTGGCAGCAGCTCGCCGCCGGCATCGCGGGACTGGTGCGGGTGAGCCCGGCCCGAGGCTGCCTGCCCAACACGCTGATGGTCGCCGTCCCGGACCGCCGCGGCACCGACGTGCTCGAGGGAGCGCCGGCGGTCGCGGCCTCGACCGGAAGCGCCTGCCACGCCGGAGTCCACACCCCGGCGGCGACGCTGCTGGCGATGGGCCTGGAGCCCTCGGTCGCCCTGGGTGCCCTGCGGTTGACGCTCGGCCGCGGGACCACCGCGGAGCACGTCAACGTCGCCGCGGCCGCCCTGATCGGGGCCTGGCGCGCCGACCCCCGCTGACGCGACGGAGTGCACCGCTGCCCCCGCTCGCCGGCGGACCGGCGGGACAGCCAGGCTCATTGGGGCGGACGGGCACGCCGCCCCCGTCGTTGGCGCCCGGGACCGTAGCGACCCGCCGTACAGTGGGCGAGCCTCCGTCACCCGGCGAGGCTGATGGGTTCGAATCCTGAGGGGGGCTCGTGGAGCAGCCGAAGAGCCAGTGGGCGTTGATGATCGAGCGGGACCCCGGGCACTCCGCCCGGTACGTGGAGCGCTTCAAGATGCTGGCCGCGCAGGGCACCGACCTCGTCGGCGAGGCGCGGTTGATCGACGCGCTGGTGCCGCGTGGGAGCGCGATCCTGGACGCCGGTTGCGGCCCCGGGCGGCACGCCGGCTACCTGCACCGCGCCGGCCACCACGTCGTGGGCGTCGACCTCGACCCGGCCCTGATCACCGTCGCCGAGGCGGACGAGCCCGGCCCGCGCTACGGGGTGAGCGACCTGGCGGAGCTGACGTTGCCGGCGGGCTCGCCGGACGCGTTCGACGTCGTCCTGTGCGCCGGCAACGTGCTGGGCTTCGTGCACCCCGACACGCGCCGCCCGATCCTGGCGAACCTGCGCGCCGTCCTGGCTCCGTCCGGGCGGCTCGTCTGCGGCTTCGGCGCGGGGCGCGGCTACGCCTTCGACGACTTCTTCGCCGACGCCAAGGCCGTGGGGCTCACCCGGGACTCCGCGTTCTCCACCTGGGACCTGCGCCCGTACGCCGACTCGTCCGACTTCCTGGTGGCCGTTCTTTCGCGCTGAGGCGCGCCGGCTGGCCCTGGACGCTCGCGTGGGGCCCGGCCGCGGGTGGCCTCAGCGGACCTGGTCGACCCCCTGGTTCGCCAGCTCGTCGGCCCGCTCGTTGCCCGGGTCGCCCGCATGGCCCTTGACCCATTCCCAGCGGACCTGGTGCCGGGCAACCTGGGCGTCCAGCTCCTGCCACAGCTCGACGTTCTTCACCGGCTTCTTGTCGGCGGTGCGCCAGCCGTTGCGCTTCCAGCCCTGGATCCACTTCATCATGCCGTTCATGACGTAGGACGAGTCCACATGCAGGTGGACGTCGCTGGGCCGGGTGAGCGACTCAAGGCCGCGGATCACCGCCAGCAGCTCCATCCGGTTGTTCGTGGTGAGCGCCTCGCCGCCGAACAGCTCCTTGCGGTGCTCGCCGTAGGCCATCAGGACCCCCCAGCCGCCCGGGCCGGGGTTGCCCTTGCAGGCGCCGTCGGTCCACATGTGGACGGTGGTCTGCTCGCTCATCGGCATCCTCGGTCGTGTGTCATCGGTCATCGAACGCGGTACGGCCCGCGCCGTCGGCGGATTCGCCCGACAGGTCCGGTTCCCGTCGGGCGCTGCCACCCTAGCGGCGCGGGTCGGCGCACCGCCCGAAGCGGTTCCAACTCGGGCGCTACGCCCCCCGGTCCACCCCGAGTTCCTCGACGAGGCTGGGGATGCGGACGACCAGCGCCTGCCACAGCAGGTCGTCGTTCACCTTGTCGTCGTGATGCGCCACGAGGTTTCGCATCCGGGTGATCCCCAACCAATCGACGCTGGGGTATTGCGCCTTGAAGTCATCGGGCAGCTTCTCGCTGACGGTGGCGACCTTGATCAGGATGCGCTCGCCGGCGTTTCGCAGCATGGCACCGTCCATCGTGTCGGCGCGATAGGCCTCCCGCCCCTTGCCGACCACGTAGTCGGCCTCGGCGCCGAATCGTGCGAGGTCGTCCAAGCGACGCTGCAGTCGCTGATCGGTCACAGTGGCACCGCCCGCACCAGTGCCCGCTCGAGCGCCCCGCCCGAGCTCCCCGCCGAGACGACATCGACCGGCACCCTCAGCAGATCGGACAACTCAACCTCAAGCGCCAGCAGCGTCACGATGTCGGCCCCGGGCGGGAATCTCACGACGAGGTCCACGTCGGAGCCGGGCCGATCGTCGCCGGTGGCAACCGATCCACAGATGCGGACGTCGCTCCCGCCAGCCGCCGACACTGCGGCAAGGACCCGATCCCTCGCCAGCGTGAGCAGTTGCGAGGGGCGCACCTCAAGCGCCCCCTCCAGAGCCTGCCGGACGGCATCGGTGGGCTGCCGCACACCACGCTCGAGGGCGGCGATCACGGGCTGCTTCACCCCCGCCACCTCGGCCAGCTCTCACTCCGGACTCACAGAGGCTTCACCATGAACAGGCCCGGCGTGCCCTCGCCCCACACATCCGTCTCCTCCAGCGGGAGGAAGCCCCTCGTCTCGTAGAAGTGGCGGGTGCGGGCATAGCCGGGATCAGGGTCGGACGGCCCCAGGGTCTTCACTTCCAGCAGCCGCACGCCCCGTCCGCGGGACATCGTCCTCGATGGCCCTGGGCATCGCCGTGCCAACACCTTGGCCGTGGACCGCCCGCGTGACCACCATGAGGTGGACCTCGGCGACATGCGGGGAGTGCCGATCGACCAGCGTCACTCCGATGACCTCCCCGTGGACATCGCGGACGGTCCAGGTCTCCTTCAGCCCTGCTCACGGCCTGGCAGAGGAGCACCGTTCAGGAACGCCTCGTACTCCTCGCGCGCGTCCTCGTCGACTGGTGTGCCCCTCGGCCCGTAGCGTGCGTCCGTCCGGTCCCGCTTCGGTCCCGAAAGCCAGAACCACTCGCCGGTGTCGACGTCGCAGAAGTTGCTGTCGATGCCTTGGAACCGACGCAGAACCCGACCGCGCGTGCGAGCCGTCTTCCACGTCTTGTTGAACTCCACCCAACCGATCCACATCGGACCTCGGTCGATGTCGTAGCCCGTCTTCTGCTGGACGAACATGATGCGTCGCGCCATAGCTATCCCTTCGACGTAGAGGTCAGCCGATCACACGTTAAAGCGGAACTCCACCACATTTCATCACGGAAGAACATCACGCGAATCGGCTCGCGCTTGAAGGCCTGCCCGGGTACGGGCCAGTTCCTCCTTCCATGCGCGCAGCGCTGATGCCAATGCTTCGCGGTGAACAACCAGAGGGACGTAGTTGCTGAACAAGCCTGGCTGGCCAGCAAGGATGAACGGCGGCTCCGCCTCAAGCGACAGATAGACCCGCAACCGCAGAGACTCGCCTTCGACGCCCATGTACTTGAAGCCGAGGCACGGCTCAGTGAAGTGGCAGTCGACCGTGTCGCCATCGCTCGGGGCTAGGCTCCCGTCCATGAGGGCCCCCAGCCAGCCTCCCAGCGAGGCAGCCTCCCACGTCGTCAGGCAGGGGTCCACGAACTCATGCGTCCGGCCGTCGGGAAGTTCAACCAGCCCACGGATCAGGAGCCAGTTCGCGTCCCAGTCGTGAGCACCGGCGCCCTTCAGCCCTGGGTACTGATACCCGACGGGGCTCAGTACGAGGCGCGTTCCGTCGACAGCTTCAAGTAGCACAGTCACACGCTAACAGCGAGGCCGGTGATTCCTGGCCGGGCCGTGCATTGTCGGTTTGACTAGGAATTACACATTGAATCTGAATTCCACCACGTCCCCGTCGGTCATCACGTAGTCCTTGCCCTCCAGGCGCAGCTTGCCCGCGGCCTTCGCGGCGGCCTCGGAGCCGAGCTCGATCAGATCGGCGAAGCTGACGATCTGGGCCTTGATGAAGCCCTTCTGGAAGTCGGTGTGGATCACGCCGGCGGCCTCGGGGGCGGTGGCACCCTTCCTGATCGTCCAGGCACGGGCCTCCTTGGGGCCGGCGGTCAGGTAGCTCTGGAGGCCGAGCGTGTCGTAACCGACGCGGGCCAGCTGGTCGAGGCCGGGCTCCGTGACGCCCATCTCCTCCAGGAACTCGCGGGCCTCGTCCTCCTCCATCTCGACAAGTTCGGACTCGAACTTCGCGTCGAGGAAGATCGCCTCGGCCGGCGCCACCACCTCGCTCATCCGGGTCTTCAGCGCGTCGTTGCCCAGTTCGTCCTGGTCGCAGTTGAAGACGTAGATGAACGGCTTGGCCGTCAGCAGGAAGAGGTCGCGGAGCAGTTCGATGTCCAGCCCGGCGGCGTAGATCGTCTTGCCGTCGTTCAGCACGTCCTGGGCGGCGAGCATCGCGTCCAGCTTCGGCTTGGTCTCCTTCTTGATCCGCGCCTCCTTCTCGACCCGCGGCAGCGCCTTCTCCAGCGTCTGCAGGTCGGCCAGGATCAGCTCGGTGGTGACGGTGTCGATGTCGTTGCCGGGGTTGACCGCGCCGTCGACGTGGGTCACATCGGCGTCCTCGAAGACGCGCGTCACCTGGCAGATCGCGTCGGCCTCCCGGATGTTGGCGAGAAAGGCATTGCCCATCCCCTCGCCCTGGGAGGCGCCCTTCACGATGCCCGCGATGTCGACAAAGCTGACGGTCGCCGGGACCAGCCGTTCCGAGCCGTAGACCTTCGCCAGCTCCGCGAGCCTCGGCTCCGGGACGCCCACCACGCCCACGTTGGGCTCGATGGTCGCGAACGGGTAGTTCGCCGCCAGGACGTTGTTGCGGGTGAGCGCGTTGAACAGGGTCGACTTGCCCGCGTTGGGGAGACCGACGAGTCCGATGGTGAGTGCCACCCGCGTAGCCTACGGTCCCGCCCCTCGGCGCCCCGAATCCAGGGCGATCGTGGATCGCGGCCGGGCGGCAGGGGGCCCCGCTGCGGGGGCACCAGCGCCGCCTCGACGGGGTGGGACGGGCGGCTCCCCGGGCCTCAGGCGCCGGCGAAGAACGCCGCCAAAGCGGCCGACAACCACTGCGGATCCCGGACGCCGCACAGCTCGCGCGCCGAGTGCATGCTCAGCAGCGGGATGCCGACGTCGACGGTCCGGACGCCCAGCCGGGTCGCGGTGATCGGCCCGATGGTGCTTCCACAGGAGACGGAGTTGTTCGACACGAAGTCCTGCGTCGGGACGCCGGCTGCCTCACAGATGCGGTGCCAGGCGGCCTCGCCGACCGCCTCGGTCGCGTAGCGCTGGTTGGCGTTGATCTTGAGCAGTGGCCCCGCGTTCACGACCGGGCGGTGCTGGGGGTCGTGCAGCTGCGGGTAGTTCGGATGCACCGCGTGGCCCGCGTCGGACGAGATGTGGAAGGAGCGGGCCAGCACCTGCGCGGCCTCGTCCTCGCTCCAGCCCGCGGCGCCCGCGATCCGGCGCAGGACCTGCTCCAGGAAGGGACCGGCGGCACCCGTCCGCGTCGCGCTGCCGACCTCCTCGTGATCGAAGCAGGCCAGCACCGAGACGACGTCGTCCGTGGCGGCGGTGTCGCGCAGGGCGACGAGCCCCGCATGGACGCTGGAGAGGTTGTCCAGGCGCGCGCAGGCGAACAGGGAGCCGTCGACGCCGAAGACGGCCGCGTCCTGGACCGCGGCGGAGACGAGATCGTGGCCGGTGATCTCCCCGGGCGCGAGCCCGACCAGCCGCCCGACCGCGTCCAGGAGGTCCACCGGGGCCCCGGTCGCGTAGATGGGCATCAGGTGTTGCTGCTTGTCCAGGTGCAGGTTGTCGTTGACGCTGCGGTCGAGATGGGGCGCCACCTGCGGGATCCGAAGCCAGGCCGGGGTGTGGACGAGGCGGCTGACCCCGTCCCGGCCGACCACCCGGCCGGCGAGGGCGAACTCCCGATCGAGCCACGAGTTCAGCAGCGGACCGCCGTAGACCTCCATGCCCGCCTGCTGCCAGCCGGCGAAGGAGACCGACGGGGTCGGCTTCAGCTTGAAGCCGGGCGAGTCGGTGTGGGCGCCGACGATCCGAAGCTCCGCCCGGGAGGCGTCGAGCCGCTCGGGGACCCGCCAGGCGATGACCGCCCCGTCCCGCACCACCACGTAGCTTCCCGGCCCCGCGGGCCACGGCTGGTCCTCCCGCACGACTCCGAAGCCGACGGCCGCTAGGCGTGCGGCAGCCTCGGCGGCGGCGTGATGGGACGACGGCGAGGCGTCGACGAAGGCGGCCAGATCTGCGAGGTGGGTATCCATGGCCCCAGTCTCGCAGCGACACCCCCGTCGCCCGCCACCCGTCGGACGGGATTTGGAACCTCCCGGCCGCCCGGGTGAGTCGGTCGCGGGAAGTGTCAGTGCCCCCCGGCAGACTCGTGGGCATGGGAAGTCTCACCGAACTGCTCCTCGCTCTCACCGTCGGCGGGGTGATCGGCTTCGCCGCCGCCTGGGTGGTGTTGCGCAGCCGCACCCAGCTCGCCGCCGCCCTGGAGGGTGCGGGCGCCGAACGGTCTCGCGCCGAGGCCGCCCTCGCCCAGCAGCTGGTGTCGGAGGCCCGATCCGAGGCCGCGGACGCGCGCGCGGAGGCCGCGGCCGCCCGCGCGGAGGTGGCGAAGGCGGCGTCCGCCGTGGCCGAGGCTCGAAGCGATGCCGCCGACGCCCGGACGGAGGCCGCGACCACCCTGGCCGAGGTGGCGGCGCTGAACGCGGCCGTGGGCAAGGCGGAGGCGCAGCGCGAGGCGGCGGCCAAGCGCGCCGAGGAGCTGGCGGCCGACCGGGATTCGCTGGTCAACCAGTTCAAGGTGCTCTCGGCCGAGACCCTGGAGCGGCAGGGCAAGAGCGCCGACGCCAGCGCGGAGCTGCGGCTGCGGGCGACCGAGCAGCTGATGGCGCCCGTGCGCCAGAGCCTGGACGCCTTCAACTCCCGGCTGACGGAGGTCGAAAAGGAGCGGGTCGCCATGACGACCGACCTCCGCAACCAGGTGCAGGCGGTGCAGCAGACGGGCGAGCGCCTGCGCTCCGAGACCCGCGCGCTGGTCACGGCGCTGCGCAAGCCGCAGGTCCGGGGCAACTGGGGCGAGCAGCAGCTCAAGCGGGTCGTGGAGATCTCCGGCATGCTCGAGCACTGCGACTTCGTCACCCAGCAGACCACCTCGACCAGCGCCGACTCGGTCATCCGGCCCGACATGAAGGTGCTGCTCGACTCCCATCGCTACGTCTACGTCGATTCCAAGGTGCCACTCAGCGCCTTCCTCGACGCGCACGAGGCCGAATCCGACGAGCTGCGCGACCGTAGCCTGACGATGTTCGCCAAGAACGTGAAGACCCACGTCGACCAGCTGTCGGCCAAGTCGTACTTCAAGGCCGAGGGCACCAACCCCGAGTTCGTGGTGCTCTTCCTGCCCAGCGAGGCGCTGGCGGCCGAGGCGCTCAGCCAGCTGCCGGATCTCCACGAGTACGCCGCCTCGCGCGCCGTGATCCTGGCGACGCCCACCACGCTGATCGCGATGCTTCGCGCGGTCGCGTACGGCTGGAAGCAGGTGGCGCTGGCCGAGTCCGCCCAGCAGGTCTCCGAGCTGGCGCGCGAGTTGTACGACCGGCTGGGCACGCTGGGCGGCCACTTCGACAAGGTCGGCCGCTCGCTCACCGCCTCGGTCCGGGCGTACAACGACGCCGTCGGCTCGATCGAGGGACGGGTGTTCCCCACCGCCCGCAAGCTGCGGGAGCTGCAGGTGACCGACAAGAAGCTGGCCGCCGTGGCGCCCGTCGAGGCGGCGGTCCGGCCAATCACGGCGCCGGAGCTGGTCGAGGACGCGGCCCAGGCCACGCCGATGATCGGCGGCCGGCCCCGGCCCCCCGAGTCGGCCGAGCTGGTTCGTCGTCAGCCCGAGGTGGACGACCTGATCGTCGAGGCCGCCCGCCTGGACGGCCGGGTCGCCAAGCTCCCGACCGCCCGTCCCTCGGCGGGTTGAGCCGGACCGATCACCCCGGACCCCGGCCCACGGGGCGGGATCGGAGGTTGCCAGGCGGCACAATGGTCGCCATGACTGTCTCCGCACGCGCCATCGCCGAGGCATCCGACCGGCTCGACGGGGTGGTGTCCGAGACGCCGCTGCAGCTCAACCAGCGGCTGTCGGAGCTCACCGGCGCCGAGATCTGGCTCAAGCGGGAGGATCTCCAGCCGGTCCGCTCCTACAAGCTCCGGGGCGCGTACAACCTGATCTCGCAGCTGAGCGAGGCCGAGCGCGCCGCCGGCGTGATCTGCGCCAGCGCCGGCAATCACGGCCAGGGTGTGGCCTACGCCTGCGCGCGGCTGGGGATCACCGGACAGGTCTTCGTCCCCTCGACCACCCCGCGGCAGAAGCGGCGGCGAATGCGCGAGCTGGGCGAGGGCTGGGTCGAACTGATCGTCCGCGGCGACACCTACGACGAGGCCGCCGCCCATGCGGCCGCGGCGGTCGCGGAGACCGGGCGCACCCTCGTCCCCGCCTTCGACGACCCCCGCACGATCGCCGGCCAAGGCACGGTGGCCCCCGAGATCGTCCGCCAGTTGGGGCGGGCGCCCGACACCCTCGTCGTCCCCGTGGGCGGCGGGGGGATGCTGGCCGGCTGCCTGGTCTGGATGGCCGAACATCACCCCGAGACCACGGTTGTCGGCGTCGAGCCCACCGGGGCGGCCTGCATGGCGGTCGCGCTGGACGCCGGCGGCCCCCGTGACCTGCGCAAGCTGGACACCTTCACCGACGGCGCGGCCGTGCGCCGGGCGGGCGAGCTCACCTTCGAGATCGCGCAGCGCCTACGGCCGCACATGGTGAGCATCCCGGAGGGCCGGATCTGCAGCGAGATGCTGGAGCTGTACCAAACCGACGGCATTATCGCCGAGCCCGCCGGCGCCCTGGCGACCGCGGCCCTGGGCGTCTACCGGCCGACCCCGGGGCACGTGGTGGTCGCGGTGGTCTCCGGGGGCAATAACGACGTCTCGCGGTACGCCGAGATCGTGGAGCGGGCCCTGGTCTACGAGGGCCGCAAGCACTACTTCCTGGTCAACTTCCCCCAGGAGCCGGGGGCGCTGCGCCGCTTCCTGGACGAGGTCCTCGGTCCCGACGACGACATCACCCTGTTCGAGTACGTGAAGCGCTCCAACCGGGAGACCGGCCCGGCGCTGGTCGGCATCGAGCTCGGCGACCCGGACGACTTCCCCGCGCTGCTGCAGCGCATGGAGGCCAGCCACATCACCGTCGAGGCCGTCCCGCCGGACAGCCCCTTCTACCGCTTCCTGGTGTAGCGACCGACCCCGCCGGCCGGCTGGCCAATGTGGCGCTCCGCCGAAACGGCTGGCCCGCCCCCGTTGTGGACGTACGAGGCCGCGAGCCTCCTCGCACGATGTGCCGCTGAAAGGTCTTAGCAAGGGTCCGGCGACCAGCGAGCGAGTAGGTTCGCGGCCGACCCAGACGTCCGTGCCCGCCGACACGGGGGCCGGGTCGGCGGGCACGGGGATGGGGGTGGGTAGTCGAGGTCAGTCGGCGCACTCGCGGGTCACGGCGGCGGCGATCTGCGTCCCGGTGAACCCCAGCAGTCGCATCTGGGCTACGAAGGCGGCGGCCCCCTGGGCCAGCCGCGCCTGTCGCGCCGCCTCCGGCATCGTCGGCGGCACGGCGGCCACCACCGTCCCGGCGCCCCGGCGGGTCTCGATCAGCCCGGCCGACTCGAGCTCGGCGTAGCTGCGCATGACCGTCCCGGGGGCGACGCCCAGGTCGCCGGCGAGCTGCCGGACGGCGGGGAGCCGCGAGCCGGGGGCTAGCTGCCGCGTCTCGATGGCGGCGGCGAGCTGGCGCCGAAGCTGCTCGTAGGGCGGGGTGGGGTCGGCGGCGTCGAGCCGCAGCGCGACGCTCATCGCTCGGCCTTCGCGGGCGAGCCGTCGCCGGGAACCAGCACCCGGACGGCGAACCAACACGTGGGCAGGAGCGCCACCAGGGCGGCGATCCCCAGGGAGAACGAGATCGCGCCCAGCACGGGGTCGCACTCCCCCGCCGCCACCGCCGCCCCTGCCCGGTAGAGCAGCCCCACCAGGCTCGCGGCGAAGGCGAGCCCCACGGCCCCCACCACGCCCTCGGCGGACTGGCGCCGCAGCGCGTCGTCCACGCGGACGAGCTCGGGATCGGTGCCGTTGCGGGGGCGCCGGACGATCAGGACCAGCGCGACGGCCCCCAGACCGACCAGGGCCAGCAGCCCCAGCCAGAGCGGGAGCTGGTAGTACCCGCCCGGGAACTGATCTGTCCAGCCGCGGGTGACGCGTGGCGTGAGCGTGCCCTGTTCGTACCAGGTCTCCACGCACTGGAAGCTGAAGAGTCGCTGCTCGCCGGAGTCGTCGGCGGTCGCGGACAGGGTCGCGACCGCCGAGCTCACCGCCAGCAGCGCGGCCACCACAGCCCCGACCAGGACCTCGCGGCGCGGCAGGTAGTCGCCGAGCGTTCGGCGCTCCACGGCCGCCACGCCCACGGCCTGCGCGGACCGGTAGGCCAGCCACTGCCCGACCATGATGGTGATCACCAGGATCGCCCCCGCGGTCACCGGTGCCAGCGCCGGCAGCCACGCCGGCAACTGCAGGACGAGAACGAACGCCGCAACGCCCAGCAACAGCCCGACCCGCCGGGCGCCGAGCGTGGCGCTGCGCAGTTGGGCGAGCCCCGGGTAGCCGGCCTCGTCGAAGACGAGCCGGCGACTACGCCGGGTCGCGCCCACGAGGGTCGCCACGATCGCCACGAGCGGCAACAGGGTCAGCAGGAGGAAGGCGGAAAGGCTGATGTTCATGGGGGGTGCTCCTTGTATCAAGTATCCGATACATTGAGCATGGCACAGCGGAACGGCTTGTATCAAGTATTTGACACATTCGGTTGTGGGCGGGGCAGCCCGTCACGGGGCGAGCCTTCTCCGTACCCCTCCCCACGCGGATGACGCCGAGGCCACCTCCCGAACAACCCCAGCGAGACGGGTGCGGCGCACACCACGGCTGCGAGGGCCCGGGCCCCCGACCCCCCAGAACCCGCCAGCGCCGTCGAGCGTCTGGGCGACCGGAGCGTCCGGTAACGGCGGGCCGACCTCCGCGGGCGCGGAGTCCGCGTCTCGCTCCCGCGGCACCGGGCCCGAGTGGGACGACAGGGACCGCCTAGCGGCAACGTCGTCCGACCGAGGCGGGGGCCAGGCTCAGTCGCCCACGGTGTTGCGGCGCAGGTCCTTGCGGAGCTCCGGAGGCAGCGCGAACACCAGGTTCTCCTCGGTCAGGACCTCCTCGGTGGCCTCCGGGAAGCCGTGCTCCTGCAGGAACGCCAGCACCCCCTGCACCAGGGCGTCCGGGACGGAGGCGCCGGAGGTGACGCCCACCGTGGTCACGCCCTCCAGCCAGGCCGGGTCGATCTCGCCGGCGTTGTCGACCCGGTGGGAGGCCCGGGCGCCCGCCTCCAGCGCCACCTCGACCAGCCGCACCGAGTTGGACGAATTCCGCGAGCCGACGACGATCACCAGGTCGGAGTGTGCGGCGATCTGCTTGATGGCCGCCTGCCGGTTGGACGTGGCGTAGCAGATGTCGTCGCTGGGCGGATCGAGCAGCTGCGGGAACTTCTCGCGCAGCTTGCTGACGGTCTGCCACGTCTCGTCCACGCTCAGCGTGGTCTGGGAGAGCCACGCCACCTTGGACGGGTCGGCCACCTCGACCCCGGGGACGTCATCGGGGTGCTGGACGAGCGTGATGTGCTCGGGCGCCTCCCCGGTCGTCCCCTCGACCTCCTCATGGCCGGCGTGGCCGATCAGCAGGATCTGCATCCCCTGGTTGGCGAACCTCTTCGCCTCGTTGTGCACCTTGGTGACCAGCGGGCAGGT
>CAZBMH010000064.1:2062-13685 GCA_964492685.1 uncultured Micropruina sp. | reverse complement strand
ATCGCCGCCCAGATGATGGCCGACGGCGTCCAGGGCTTCATCCGGGCCTGACCGGTCTTTCGAGGTTACCCCGATTCCCATGGGCGCTGGGCACATTGTGAGGTGCCGAAACTCGGGCGCGCGGCATTGCTACGCTGTGCCTGCCATTGGCCAATTCCCCCGAGCGCTCGGGCACCTTTTCGGCCCGTGGGTAGGGAGTTGTATCGGTGGCTCAGGTGGTGAGTGGATTCTCCACAGACGTAGGCAAGACGCGTCAAGTCAATGAAGACAGCGTCTATGTCGGCGAGTTCCTGTGGGCCGTTGCGGATGGGATGGGCGGCCATGCCGCCGGGGATGTGGCCAGTCAACTTGTGGTCGCGGCGCTGCGAGCTGCTGATCGCCCAAACCTGGACCAGCAGGCGATCATCGATGCGCTGAGGAGTGCAAACGAGGCCGTCCGCGCCTACGGGATGGAGGTGCCGGCGGCGAGGGGGCTCGGCAGCACCGTTAGCGGCCTTGCACGCATCTTTCTTGGGGGGGCCGAGCACTGGGCGGTGTTCAACGTCGGTGACTCCCGGGTCTATCGAATTTATGAGGGCGCCTTGTCGCGCGCCACCGTCGATCACTCCGAGGTCGAGGAACTCGTCCTCCAGGGGCGCCTGACCGAGGAGCAGGCCCGGGCCCATTCCTCGCGGAGCGTCATTACGCGTTCGATTGGGACTGACCCGCCGCCCATTGTGGACCTGTGGGTGCTTCCCCAAGGCCTCGGCGAGGGCTTCTTGATCTGCTCCGATGGTTTGACCAGCGAACTGCCGGATCAGGAGCTCCAGGAGATCCTTTCCCAGTCCTTGGACGTCCACGCTATGGCGAACCGACTCAAGGACGCTGCCCTGTCCGCGGGCGGCCGGGACAACGTGTCCGTCATTGTTCTCAACGTTGAGCAGGGCCGTGATCTGGGCAATGACGCAACGAATCCACGATCCCTGCTGACGGGGGAGAGGGCCTGACATGTCCACCCCATCGATCCACTATGTGCCGGGCGACAGCGCGGCCCTCGTCTCGGGCGAGCGGATTGTGCTGTTGCGTGCGGCTCTGACGGACCCGTCCGTCGCTCGGGCCTATGCGGCCCTTGACGGGGGCGGCGACCTGAACGACGTGTTGGACGAGTTGCTGACGGGCGGCCTCAAGGCACTGGTGGACTTCGCCATGCTGGAGCGCGATGGCGACGACCTCCGGCTGCTGGTCCGAGGGGAGGTGCCCGTGTGGCTGGCTTCGGGTGGCGAGATTGAACGCCCCCCGCACGCCGCCTGGTGGGATACCCGATTCCCGGATGAGCAGGAGGCCCGGCTGGGGGGGGCCGGAACGGGACCGAGGCTGCCCCTGCGTGACGGCGTCGTGGCTGCCGGTGCCGTGGTTGTGAACTGGGGCGGCGCTGGCGACCCCGGACGCGACCTCGAGTCGGTGACCGGGCAGCCGTCGACGGCGGCCTTCGTGGTGGACGAGGAGGATAGGCCGCCTAGCAGCCCCCCACCAGGTGTTCCCGCTAGACCGGCGCTCCCGGACTTGGTTCTTGCCGGCGGCACAGTCTCCGCGGGCGGCCAGCCCCCGACAGTCAAGGACGTGCCGCCCCCTCAGCCGATGCCGATGGACTCGGGCTTCGATCACCTCTTCGAGGCCACGCAGCTGCGACCGGCTGAGCATCCGGGCGAGCGCGAGGAGGCGGGTCTGCCGCCGATCGCACCTGATGCCGTTGCCGTGTACCCCAATGCCACCGAAACCCTGCCCTCGCCGTTGACCCTCGAGGTGTCGGCATTGGCACCGGACCCGGTTCCACTGGCGGCAGCCGGACTGATCACTGGGATGCCCTGGGGTGCAAGCGATCCAGGCGTGGCGATCCCCGGGGTTGACGGATCGCCCGCCGTCCCCGCCGCTGGCTGGCAACCCCCGGCATCCCCGGCGACGCACCCGGAGGCGCCGGAGCAGCCGACGCACCCCGGATCGGATGTCACGGTGAACAGATCCTCGCTCATCAACGGCGGCGGTCCCGACGCCGTCACCGTCGTGGCGGCCCGGTGTCCTCAGGGGCACCTGAGCCCCGCGTATGCCGGTCGATGTCGCGTCTGTAGGGTGGCCATCCCACCGCAGCAACCCTTCGAGATTCCGCGACCCAAGCTCGGGCAGCTCCGACTCTCCACCGGGGGAGTCGTGCCGCTCGACCGCGGATTGATCCTTGGCCGAAACCCCAGGATTCCTGAGGGTTTCAAGGGGGAGCAACCCAACCTCGTGCAGGTCGCCGACCCGAACAAGGACGTGTCTGGCCAGCACCTGGAGGTCACGCTCGACTACTGGAATGTCATGGTGCGCGATCTCGGGTCGACCAACGGCACCGAGGTGGTGCTCCCGGGGGAGATGCCCGTGGCATTGCGACCGCACGACGCTGTGATCGTCGAACCCGGCTCCCGGGTTGTGCTTGCGGGGTCGGTCAGCTTCACCTTCGAGGTCACCGAATGAGATCCGCGCCCGCACCCCAGATCGAGGGGTTGACCTTCGTTCGGATTCTTGGCAGTGGGGGCTTCGCCGACGTCTTCCTCTACGACCAGGCGAATCCGGCGCGCAAGGTCGCTGTGAAGGTGCTGCGGGAGACCGGGTTGTCACACTCGGCGGTCCAGAGCTTCGCGGCCGAGGCTAACGCGATGGCCCGCCTGGAGCATCCCTACATCGTCCCGGTGTACGCCACGGGGACCACCAAGGATCACCGGCCCTTCATCGTCATGATGTATTACCCAAAGCCCAGCTTGGCCGAGCGCGCCCGCGCCGAACGCTTCGCGGTGGCCGAGACCCTGCGGCTCGGCATTCAGCTTGGCTCCGCGATCGAGACCGCGCATCGCGCGGGCCTGCTGCACCGCGACATCAAGCCGGCCAACGTCCTCACCAGCGCCTACGACAAGCCGGGTCTTGCCGACTTCGGCATCGCGGGTCAGATGTCGGAGGTGGACGACAAGGATCTCGGGGTCTCCGTGCCATGGTCGCCGCCCGAGACGCTTTACGCCACCGCTCCGGGGACCGTGCGATCCGATGTCTACTCCCTGGCCGCCACGCTGTGGCATCTGTTGGTGGGCCGGTCCCCGTTCGAGGTGCCGGGCGGCGACAACTCGCCGTTCGCCATCATGAAGCGCGTGCGGGACAACCCGGTCCCGCCGACGGGTCGGGCCGACGCCCCGGCCTCGCTGGATCGGCTGCTGCAGGCGGCGATGGGGAAGGAAGCCGGTCTTCGGCCCGCGAGTGCCCTGGAATTCATCGGGGCGCTCCAGGCGATCGAGCAGGAGCTGCGGCTCCCCCGGACCCAGCTGGAGCTGGCCGCGGAGAGCGTGGACCGACACACGGCTGGCGGTCGGATCCCTGAGGACCGGACCCAGGTCAAACCCCGCGTCGTGGTCTCACCCGTCTCCTCGCCGGCCCTGCCCAGCACCGGGCCTGGCGTCACGCCCGGGTCCGCCGCCGCCGCCCCGGGTGGCGAGGCGTCGGAGGCCCGCCGAGGGGGCGCCAGGCCGACCCCGATCGGCGGATTCGCGGAGGAGGTGCAGGGGGCGACCGTGCTGCGCGGCGCACCCGGTGGTGAGGCGGCGCCCGAACTCGCGCTCGAACGCGAACCGCCTCGACGGTGGTGGATCGGGGCCTTGGCAGCCTTACTGCTGGTCGCCGTGATCGGTGTCGGCGCAGCGCTGGCCTCGGGCCAGCAACCGACGCGCGCCGCCCCGGCCGTGACCCTGACCGAGGAGCCGCCGGCCGTGGGTGACGTGGCCCTGCCCCCCGGCACCTTGACGATCACCCCCGTCCGATCCAGGCGGACGGTCACCTTCCGGTGGACCTACCCCAACCCGCTCGACGGCGACGTCTTCGAGTGGCGAATTGCGGGAGCCTCGGGTGCCCCCACGACCACGGACCAGGCAACGGCCGTGATCGCTTCCGCCGATGGCGGCAAGGTGTGCATCGAGGTTAAAGTCTTCCGGAGTGATGGGGGGTATGCCCCCCCGAGTTGGACGTCGAAGTGCGCGGATTGATCCCCGAACTCACCGTCGGGTTCTGCGGTGAGGAGTATCGCCCGCATCCCGGCGGCACGTTCTTCGTGGGGCGCGAGGCCGACCTGAGTCTGGATGACGATAATCACTTTCTGCATCGGCGCTTCCTGTGCCTGTATCGCGCCGAAGAACTCTGGTGGTTGGAGAACGTCGGCACGCAACTGTCGGCGACGATCGCCGATGTCGCAGGAGCTTTTCAGGCCTGGCTGGCACCCGGGGCCAGACTTCCTCTCGTCTTTCACGAGATGTCCGTGTGGTTCACGGCGGGTCCCACCACTTATGAGTTCGACCTCTCCATCAGTGAGGTTCACTTTGAGCGCATCCCGGTAACCCAGGCCGAGGACGGCCACACGACTCTCGGGCCCGTCGCCTTCAACTTCGAGCAGAAGATGCTGCTCGTGGCTCTCTGCGAGGACCTCTTGCGCCGCCGGGAATCTGGCCCGGGTGCGGTCCCGAAATCGGCCGCGGTTGCGGACCGCCTTGGCTGGCCGATCACGAAGTTCAACAGGAAGCTGGACGTGGTCTGCGAGAAGCTCTCCGAGGCCGGAGTGCGGGGTCTTCGGGGTGGAGTTGCCGGAGCGGCGTCCAGTCGAAAGGCCCGTCTGGTTGAATATGCAATGGCTGCGCGGATCGTCACGGTCGACGATCTAGCGCTTCTCCAGGCGCGCTAGCGGGGGAGTTCTCCCCACTTGTGACACCGGGCTGAGAAGTCGCCAAGAAGGGGGCTGGATTCGGTTATAGTCCAACGGGTCTCTCGTGGAGGCTGTTACCGCCCAGGGGGGGATTGGGAGTGCGACTGAAGTCCGTTCTATCTGGCTGGACGCGCCCCGCGACAGCCGTATTGACGACGGCACTCGTGGCGACGCTGGCCGCCTATGCGGTCTGGGCGGATGGCTTTCCGGTCCGAAAGATGGAGCTCAATGACACGGGGATTTGGGTGTCGAGCAATCGTGATGGGGTGTTCGGTCGGCTGAACAAGGCCGCGGGGGGCCTGGATGCGCTCGTGTCCGCGGCCCGCGAGGCGGGAGTTGCCTCCGCGAATTGGGATCTTGATATTCTGCAGGACAGGGATCTTGTGGCGGCCTGGGATCGGAGCAACGGGAAGCTGGTGCCGGTCAATACGGCCTTAGGGCGTGCAATTCCTGATCAGGCGGTCGCGATCAGTCAGGGCAGCCAGGTGCAGCTTCGCGCCGGGACCCTGGCTGTGATGGATCAGCTCGGGCGGATCTGGGCCTCGCGGTATGCGGCCGGGGCCGGCGCGCTTGCGCTCTCGGGCGTGGACCAGAATCAGAAGCCGTTGGCGGAACTGGGTCTCCCCGCGGACTCGCCGGCCACCGCCGCCGCCCTGACGGTCGGGGCTGACGGCACGGTCTTCGCGGCCGGCGTGAATGGGAAGTCCCTCACTCTTCCGGCTATGGATGGCGGGTTCGGTCCGGCCGTCCAGGGCCAACTACCGTCCGGCCTCACGAGCGTGCAGGCCACGGCGGTGGGCACCTCCTTCGTCAGTTTCGACCCGGATGCGGGCACCCTCTGGTGGGAGGGCGGCCGGTCCGCCCAGATCCCCGACGCAGGCGGTGCCCGGCTGCAGCAGGCCGGGCCGGCCGCCGCCGGGGTGCTGGTGGCAACCAAGACGGCCCTGCAGCGGGTCGATCTCGGGTCTGCGGCCGTCACTCAGGTGGATGCGGGCGCCAGCGGCGACCCGGCCGCCCCGGTGCGGCTGGCGCGCTGCGAGTACGGCGCCTGGGGAGGAAAGGCCCGGGTGGTGCGCGTCTGCGACGGTGGTGCAGTGGAGGCCCAGCAGGTCGACGGCTCGGGGGAGCTGTCCCGGCCCGTCTTCCGCATCAATCATGGGCTGATCCTGCTCAACGACCAGACCGATGGCCGGGTCTGGGACATCGACACCCGGGAGAGCGTCGACAACTGGGCAGACCTTCAGCCCAAGGTTGATCGGCAGGTGGACAAGGAGAAGACCGCCAATCCCGAGGATGCCAAGCCCAAGGCCAAGGACGATCCGGATCTCCAGGCGCGCCCCGAACGAACCACCGTCCTGCACCTGCTCGACAACGACACCGACACCGGCGGCAGCATCCTGTCGATCAAGGAGGTGGACACGACCGGCTTGCCGGCCCGCACCAAGGTCGACATCTCGCCGGATGGGCAGGCGGTCAAGTTCTTCCTCCCCGAAGGGGTGTCGCAGGCACGGTTCCGGTACACCGTCACCAATGGGCATGCCGAGGACAGCGCCGAGGTGTCTGTTCGCAAGCCAAGCCAGAACACGGGGCCGCACCTGCGCCCCGGGGCGGAGAAGGACCCGGCTCGCTACACCACGGCCTCCTCGGGAAACATCAGCATTCCGGTCCTCAACGACTGGCGGGACGACCAGGGCGACCCTGTCACCCTGCTGCGAGCCAAGGACGAGAAGGGCGAGACCGTTCCGGTCACGCCCGATGGGCGGCTCGAGTTCACGGCCGACCGGGTCAAGTCAGCGACCGACAAGGTGATCACCTACGAGGTCTCGGACGGGCTTGATCAGAAGGTGGGGAAGGGCTCGGTCACCGTCCACGTGCTGGGGCAGAAGGAGACTCAGGCGCAGCGGCCGATTGCCAGGCCGGATGTTGCCCTGGGCTCGGTCGGCAAGCCGATCGCCATCTACCCACTGGTCAACGACGTGCCCGGCGCCGATCCCCGCAATCCGCAGGCCCGCCTGACCCTCGCCGGGGAGGTGGCCGCGAAGGCACACGTGACCGTGACCACCGACACCAAGACCGGTCAGGTGGTGGCTCGGGCCGACCGGGCGGGCTCCTACACCTTGCCGTACCAGGCCTCCTTCGGGACCTCGGAGTTCGCCGGCTCGACGATCCGGGTCGAGGTGAGCAAGGACGAGGAGCCCAAGCCCGTGGCGATGCCGGACCAGGCCGCGATCCGTGGCCAGGCCGCCGCGATGGTGGATGTCCTGGCCAACGACTACGATCCGGCCGGCCAACTTCTCACCGTGCAGTCTGCGACGGCGGTCGACCCGGAGGCGCTGCAGGTCGCGGTCGTGGCCGGGCGCTGGCTCCGGATCACCCCCTTGCTGGATGAGCTGACCGACAATCCGACCGCCATCCATTACACGATCAGCAACGGCGCCTCGGATGCCTCCGGTGATGTCACCGTGAGCCAGCTCGCCGGGATTGACGAGGACCGGCCGCTCGTCCGCGACGACGTGGCCACCGTTCGGGACGGCGACTCGGTCCTGATTTCGGTCCTGACCAATGACACCTCGTTGTCGGGTGCGCCGCTGCGGCTGGCGGCGACCGGGGTCGATTACCCGGCGCCCGGTCAGCTGCCCATCGTGAACCCGGCCAAGAGCGGGACCGAGTCCCAGGGTGACGTCGGCGTGGCGTTCGTCCACGGCGACCAGATTCGCTACGTCGCTCCTGCGAAGGTGGACGCGACCATGACAGTGCTGATCGTCTACTACGCGATGACGGCCACCGGTGACATCGGGACCGGCCAGGTGCGGGTGACGATCAAACCCCAGCCGGGCGAGGAGAACGTCAACAAGGAGCCAAAGCCGCAAACCGTGGAGGCGCGGGTTGTGTCGGGGAGTCGCCTCGCGATCCCGATCCCCACCTCGGGGCAGGATCCCGACGGGGATTCGGTGGTGGTGACGGGCATCGCCTCCGCCCCGACCCTGGGCCGCATCGTGGGGATCAGCCCCTCGAGCCTGACCTACGAGGCGCTCCCCACGGCCGGCCTCGTGGGAACCGACACGTTCCGATACGTGGTGACCGATCGCTACGGGCGCACCGGCGTGGCCAGCGTCCGGGTCGGGGTGGTCGCCCCGGGGCAGACGCAGCCGCCGGTGGCCCTGGACGACGCGATCACCGCCGCCCCGGGGGCGATCGTCCAGGCCAATGTCATGGCCAACGACCTGATCGCCCGCGACGATGCGGTCACGATCAGCCCCCTGGGGAAGGGGGCCCCGCAGGGGGTCACGCTGGCGGGTGAGCAGGGTCCGATCGTCGTCAAGGCGCCGGAATCCAAGCAGCAACCGGTCAGCGTGCCATACACCCTTCAGGGCAACGGGGGAGTGGGCCCGGCGGCCAGCCTCACCGTCACCTCGGAGCCGAACTACAACAACCCCCCGATCATCAGCGATCAGACGGCAACCATCGACGGGGCGAACGCCAAGGCGGACCTCCTGGCGAACTCGTGGGACGTGGACGGCGACATGTCCACGGTCAAGGAGGTCAAGCTGCTCTTCACCCCCGAAGGGGCGTCGCTCACGGGGAGCCAGCTGGTCGTCCCGATGCTGGACCACCCGCAGGTGCTGCCGTTCCAGGTCGTGGACGCGGCTGGCGGCGCCAACGGTGCGGTCGTCTACGTCCCCGCCTTCGGGTCGGGGCCGCCGCAGCTGAAGCCGGGCGCGGCCATCGAGATCCCACAGGATCAGGCCCTGTCCTTCTCGTTGGCCGACTATGTCGTCTCGCCGCGGGGCAAAGTCGTGAAGATCGCGACCACGAAGATCGCCACCACCCCGGGGGAGGACCTGGAGGGGAAGGTCGACGACGCGGACAAGTTCACCCTCACGTCGAGGAATGGGTATGTCGGCCCCGGCTCGGTCACGGTGGAGGTGATGGACGCCGAATCACAGACCGAGGACGGGGTCCTGAAGGCGTGGGTGACCATTCCGGTGCAGGTCGGGCCGAAGACCCCGGTCCTGCGGTGCCCCAGCGATGCGCAACTCGTCATGCAGGGCGGGGCGCCGAACGCGCTGGACATCACCAGCCTGTGCCACGTGTGGAGCCCCAATCCCGACGAGCTGCCGAACCTCGTCTACTCGGCCGAGTGGGCCGAGCCGATCGCGGGGGTCACCGCGACCGGTGGCTCGCACAAGGTGGTGCTCCAGGCGGCCGGGACCGCCGTCGAGCGCTCCACCGGCCGGGTGACCATCGGGGTGGCGGGAACCCCGGCGAAGACGGCCACCCTTAACGTGACCGTCAAACCGGCGCCCAAGCCCCGCATGCAGGCCCTCAAGCTGACCGACATCCTTGCGGGGACGCCGGTGGACGTGAAGGTCGAGGTCACGTCTCCCCTCATGGACGCGCAACCGGCAATCGTGAAGGTGCGCAAGATCAGCGAGGGACCACACAGCAACGCGACGGCCACGGAACCGAATGGGACCGGAGTCACCATCACCCCGTCGGCGGACGCCTGGGGCCCGATCGAGTACGAGGTCACGGCGACCGACCTGGCCTCAGACCCGGCCCGCGAATCGCGGTGGGTGACCCGCACGGTCACGCTGGTCGTCTATACGGCGCCTGGCGCGCCCGGGATGCCGCGCGCGGGCCAGACGGTCCAGAGCCACGCGGCCACCCTCACCTGGAAGCCGGCGGCGGCCAATGGCGCCCCGATCGACTACTACGAGATGACCGCCAACGGCCCGGGCGGCAAGACCCAGCGGTGCCGGTCGACGAAGTGCTCGATGACGGGCCTGCAGAACGACCGCGACTACACCTTCACGGTGGCGGCCCACAACAAGGCGGGGCTTGGCCCGAGCGTCGAGTCGGGGATCATCACCCCCGATGCGCCGCCGTCGGCGCCCGTGTGGGTCAAGACGTCCAATCCGGGCGATGGGACCCTGACGGTCAGTTGGCTGATGTCGAAGTACGACGGCTCCCCCGTGCGGAAGTTCCACATCACGTGGGACGGCGGGGGTCGGACGACGGCATCCGCGGGGGCCAGCAGCGTGCCGATCGGCCGCCTGAACAACAACAAGGTTTACACCTTCCGGGTTGCCGCCGAGAACGACCTCGACATCGGTCCGCAGGCCAGCGCGGAGGGCCAATCGTCGGGTAAGCCCCTGGGGCTCGTGGTGAAGGAGCCGTCCCCGAGCGACTCCGTCGGGGCGACGACCCAGGTCACGGTCGCCTGGACCCTCGGTTCGCCGAACGGACCGACTCCCGTGACCTATTCGGTCGTGCGCAGCGATGGCAAGAAGATCTGTTCGGAGGTGACTGTCATGCGGTGCACCGACGACACCGTCACCTTCGACGGCACCGCCTACACCTACACAGTCACCGCGACCAACGGCACCGGTGGGGCGGCCCACAGCGCGTCGGACACCTCGCCGGTGTGGAAGGCGATCGGGACACCGGACTCGTGGGGGAACTGGTCCGCCGCGCCGACCGGCGCCAACGGGACGGTGCACCTGACGTACACGGTCCCGCCGTCTCGCGGCAGCGCGTCGACCCTCACCCTGCTGATCAACGGGTCGGCGGCGGGAGGCGGGCCGCGCTCGCCCGGCGTCTCCGGGGGAGCGGGCACCTACAACGCAACCGGGCTGAACAATGGCAGCTCGTACCGCTTCGCCCTGCGGGTCTGCAACGAGGCCGGCCGGTGCAGCACCTCGTCCGAGAAGTCGGCGACGCCGTTCGGCCCCCTGGGCAGCCCCACCGTGGTGTACACCGGGATGAACGGGAACACGGTCTACTTCGACGTCACGGGCAATGGCAACGGCGAGGATGCCGTGCTGGACATCTCGGCCAACAAGGGCTGCTCCGGGCTGGGCAACCACAACTTCGGCCCGGGCGGAACCACGGTGCAAGTGGCCTGCGACGTGGGCTACAGCTCCAGCGCGACCGTGAGCGCCCGGCTGCTGACGGGGACGACCAATCCCCAGCGCTCCAATGGCGGCTCCGACTCGGCGACGTCGCCCACGACACCGGCACCCCCGCTGCCGCGGATCGCCGTCTCGCCGGGCGCGCCGATCAACAGCTCTAGTTGCGAATCGACCCGCTGCCACTACGTGGTTGTCACCCTGGCCGACTTTCCCGGCACGCAGACGTGTCGGATTGTCGACAGCGACCAAGGTGTGTTCGGGGTGTCGTGGGTTCAGGGCAACGGCACGGTCTCCACCCTTAACTACTTCGGCGGCTACTGGCTCGTGATCCGGTGCGGGACGGTCACCAGCGGGAGGCTCTCATGGAACCCCTAGCTGCCCCCGCGGGGGGCGACGCGCTCCCACCCGTGCGTTTCGGCCCTGTCTGCCACCGGAGCGTCGGCCAACGGCCTCGACGAGCAGCACGCCCATCAGAGAAGGAGTTGTGAGTGAGCATCACTAGCGAACAGGCCCGATGGTTCAACCAGACCTTCGGGCAGCTGGTTGCCAACGTGGAGCTGGCGATTCGAGGCAAGACGGATGTCATCCGGTTGGCGCTGACGTGCATGCTCAGCGAGGGGCACCTGCTGCTGGAGGACAATCCCGGCACGGGCAAGACCGTCCTGGCCAAGGCCATCGCCAACACCGTGCAGGGAACCAATAGTCGGATCCAGTTCACGCCGGATCTGCTGCCCTCGGACGTCACCGGCGTCACCGTGTTCGATCAGGCCAAGCGCACGTTCGACTTTCATGAGGGGCCGATCTTCGCCACCGTCGTCCTGGCGGACGAGATCAACCGGGCCTCGCCCAAGACGCAGTCCGCGCTGCTGGAGGTCATGGAGGAGGGGCGCGTCACCGTCGACGGCGTCACCCACTCCGTGCCGGCGCCGTTCATGGTGCTCGCCACGCAGAACCCCGT
>CAZBMH010000064.1:0-2052 GCA_964492685.1 uncultured Micropruina sp. | reverse complement strand
GCTCGGCGCTGCGCGACCGGGCGAGCCTGGTCGGCCCGGTCGTCACCGCCGCCGAGACCGTGCTGATGGTCGAGGTCGCCTCGCGCGTGCATCTGGACCGGTCCATCGCGCAGTACGTCCGCCGCCTCGCCGAGGCCACCCGCGAGGCGCCCGAGGTCCGCATCGGGCTCTCCACGCGCGGCTGCCTCGCCCTCGTGCGCGCCGCCAAGACCTGGGCGGCCGCGGCAGGGCGCCCGCACGTCGTGCCCGAGGACGTGCGGACGCTGGTCCACCCCGTGCTGGGCCACCGCCTGATCCTCGACGGCCACGCCCAGTTCGGGGGCGTCGACGTCGACTCGGTGATCGACCGACTGCTCGAGGGCGTCCCGGTCCCGCGGTTGCGGTCGTGATCGTCGGGTCCTGATCGCCGTGCACCATCTCCTCCGGGTCCTGCGACTCCCGACCTCCGCGGGTCTGGGCGCCGCCGTCGGCGCGATCGCGGCCGGCCTGCTCGCCGAGCCGCTCGGTGCGCCCGTCCTCGGGGGCGTGGCCGCGGTCCTCGGGGTGGCCGTGCTGCTCGCCCTCGTGCTGGTCGGCCTCCCGGTGCTGGCCCGGGCCGAGCTCTCGGTGCGACCCGCGCGGGTCGTGGCCGGATCCTCGGCCCAGGTCGTGGTCCGTCTGCGCAACCGCGGCCCGGCCCCCGTGGTGCGCGGTCACGTCGAGGTCGACCTGCCCGACGGCACCCACACGGTGCCGCTGGGCTGGGTCGGCCTGCGCCGCGAGGTCCTGGTCGAGACCGCCATCGACCTGCCGCGCCGTGGCATCCACCGCGTCGGCCCCGTGCGTCTCGTCCGTGAGGACCCCTGCGGGCTGCTGCGCTGGTCCACGCGCGTCGGCCGGCCCCTCGAGCTCTACGTCCGCCCGCGCACCGTGCCCGTCGAGTCCCTCGGCACCGGCCGGGTCAGCGACGTCGACGGGGTCGCCAGCGACGAGGTCTCCATGAGCGACCTGGCCTTCCACGCCCTGCGGGAGTACGTCCGCGGCGACGACCTGCGCCACGTGCACTGGCGGTCCTCGGCCAAGGCCGATCGCCTGCTCGTGCGGCAGTACCACGACACCCGGCGCAGTCGCGTCTGCGTGCTGCTGGACACCGAGGCCTCCGCCTACGCCCACGGCGAGGACCTCGAGACGGCGGTGAGCGTCGCGGCCTCCATCGGCGTACGCGGACTCCTGGACGACCTCGAGGTCAGCCTGGTGGCGGGGGAGGAGGAGCTGGTCAACGTCGACCCCGACTCCTTCCTCGACGCCTGCTGTCGGGTCGGCACCGACGACCGTCCCTGGGACGAGGCGCTCGCCCGACTCCTGGCGGTCTCGCCCGATCCCGGGCTGCTCGTCGTCGTGACCGGAGGAGGCAGAGCGGCCGAGCAGGTCGTCGAGGCTACCGCCGCGCTCAGCGACCGGACCCGGCTGCTGCTGATCTCCTGTGCTCGGTCCGGCGGCACCGCACTGCGCTCGACCGGCCGACGCTCCGCCATCGACCTGGCGGCGCTCGCGGACCTGCCCGGGGCCCTGGACGCCTACCTGTGGGAGGAGGGATGACCGGCCCCCGCCCCAGCGACCTGCTGATGCCGGTCGTCCTCTCGCTCGCCGCGCTGATCCCGCTCTCCTCGACCTACGCCGGCAGCTCCTGGTGGGTGATCGGCGTCGTCGGCGCCGTCACCGGTGCGGGCGTCGTCGGCCTGCTCTCCGGGCGGCGCTGGGGCCCGCTGGTCCTGCCGCTGGCCGTCGTGGCGGCGTACGTCGTCGTGGGAGTGCCCCTGACCTCGCGCCGCTCGGGACTCGCGACGCTGGTGCCGACGTCGTCCTCGCTGGGCGACCTGGCGCGCGGGTCGGTCACGGGGTGGCGCGACCTGGTCGGCACGATCCCGCTGGTGGACGGCTCGGGTCCGCCCCTGCTCGTGCCCTTCGTGCTCACGCTGCTGCCGGCGGCCGCCGCGGCCGCGCTGGCGGTCGGCCTGCGCCACGCGCTGGTCCCGGCGCTGCCGCCCCTGATCGGCCTGGTCGTCGCGTTCA
>CAZBMH010000063.1:0-13806 GCA_964492685.1 uncultured Micropruina sp. | reverse complement strand
CGGATGGTCCTTGCCGCGGAAGAAGTGGTTGAAACCCACCTCGTACAGGGTGGCCGACGAGGCGTAGGACGAGATGTGGCCGCCGACACCCAGGCCGGGGCGCTGGGCGCGATGCACCATGATCGCCGCATTCCAGCGGGCCAGCCGCCGGAACTTGCGCTCCAGCTCGACATCGCCGGGGTACCAGGGCTCGCGCTCGGGCGGGATGGTGTTGACGTGGTCGGTGACCGTCAGCGACGGCACCCCGAGGTGGCGCTCCCGCGAGCGCTCCAGGAGCTTCAGCATGATGTAGCGGGCCCGGTTGCGGCCCTCCTCATCGATCATGCCGTCCAGCGACTCCAGCCACTCGGCGGTTTCCTCCGAATCGATGTCGGGGAGATTCGTCGGCAGCCCGTTGAGGATGGGTCCCTGATCCTTCGGCACGGCGGTTCCTTTCTGGTCGTCCAACTCACCATAGTCGGCAGGCCGCGTGGCCACCGAGTGTCCAGAGCCTAGGGCCGATTCCGTCCGGGCGTCGCCCCGAACCTCACCTCGTGGACGCCGTCCACTCCAGGAGTCGGGCCAGCGGCCACGTGGTGATGATGCGATCCGACGGAATCGCGGCCTGCTCGGCGCGCGCCGCCCCATAGCTGAGGAAGTCCAGCTGGCCCGGCGCGTGGGCATCGGTGTCGATGCTGAACAGGCAGCCGATGTCGCGGGCCAGCTCCATCAGCGCCAGGGGCGGGTCCTCGCGTTCGGGGCGGGAGTTGATCTCGACGGCCACCCCGAAGTGGCGGCAGGCCTCGAACACCACCTCGGCGTCGAAGCGGCTCTCCCCCCGGGTGCCCCGCTCGCCGCGCAGCAGCCGGCCGGTGCAGTGGCCGAGCACGTCGACCAGCGGGTTGGCGACCGCGGCCACCATCCGATGGGTCATCGACTCGGCATCCATCCCCAGCTTGGAGTGGACGCTGGCCACCACGATGTCCAGCCGGTTCAGCAGGAACGGTGACTGGTCGAGCGCGCCGTCGTCGAGGATGTCAACCTCGATACCGCTCAGCACGCGGAACGGGGCCATCACCTCGTTGAGGTCGGCGATCAGGTCGAGCTGCTCGGTCAGCCGCTCGGCCGACAGACCCCGGGCGATCCGCAGCCGCGGCGAATGATCGGTGACGGCGCAGTACTCGTGTCCCAGCGCGCGGGCGGTCAGCATCATCTCCTCGACCGGGCTGCCCCCGTCCGACCAGGTCGAGTGCGTGTGCAAGTCGCCGCGGAGCTGCGCCCGCAGGGCGGGCTCGGGGACCACGAGGGGCTTGGCCTCGGCGCGCTTGCGTGCCAGGTAGTCGGGGACCCGGCCCGCCAGCGCCTGCTCGATGATGGTCACCGACGTGGTGCCGACCCCCTGAAGCGTGCCCCAGCTGCCGTCCCGGGTGTGCGCCTCCCGTTCGACGGGCTCGAGGGCGGCCACGACGTCCGCCGCGTGCCGGAAGGCCCTGATGCGGTAGGAGTCGGCCATCGACCGCTCCATCAGGTAGGCGACCTCGCGCAGGGCGCCCACCGGGTCGTGCGGCTGCTGAGTCATCGGCCACAGCCTAAGCGGGTCGGCGGGCCCCGTACTAAGGTGACGCGCGACGAGGTGAAGGGAGCCGGATGTCCGCGATCACCGGTGCCGCCCGGGCGTGGCTCCCCGCCGCGCGCACCCGGGCCGCCATCGCCAAGCGCCTCGCGGCGGCCTCCGCCGACATGACCACGGCCGCGCTCGCCGAGATCAGCGCGCGGCATCCGTGGTTCTCCGAGCTGGAGGCCGAGCATCGCTCGTGGGTGACCCTGGTGGCGCGCGCCGGCATCGACGGCTTCGTCCGCTGGTTCGCCGAGGACGGCCAGGACGTCGACACCACCCAGATCTTCGACGCCGCACCGCGCTCGCTGATGCGGCGGATCTCGCTGCACCAGACGGTCGACCTGGTGCGCACCACCATCGACACCGTGGAGCAGCAGCTGGAGAAGCTGCCGCGCGGCGATCGGGCCACCCTCCAATTGGCGATCGTCCAGTACTCACGCGAGGTGGCCTTCGCCGCGGCCGAGGTGTACGCCCGGGCCGCCGAGGCCCGGGGCGGCTGGGACGCGCGGCTGGAGGCGATGGTCGTCGACGCCGTCATCCGTGGCGAGGCGGACGAGGGCGTCGTGTCCCGGGCCTCGACGCTGGGCTGGCACTCCCCCGCCGGCATCGTGGTGGTGATCGGCCGGGCCCCCGACTCCCCCGGCGAGGCGATCGAGCGGATCCGCTCCCGGACGCTTCAACGTGGCTTCGACGTGCTGGCCGCGCCGCAGGGCGACCGGCTGGTGGTCGTCCTGGGCGGCGAGCTGACCACCCAGGACGCCGCGCTCGGCCTGGTCGCCGACCTGGCCCCCGACTTCGGTGTGGGGCAGATCGTGGTCGGCCCGGTGGTCGCCGGGCTGGAGGAGGGGGCGGCCAGCGCGCGCGCCGCCCTGTCGGGGATGCGGGCGGTACACGCCTGGCCGGCGGCCCCGCGTCCGGTGTGCGCCGACGACCTGCTTCCCGAGCGCGCGCTCGCCGGCGACGGCCATGCCCGCCGCACGCTGGCGCGCGAGGTCTACGTCCCGCTGCAGCAGGCCGGAACCGACCTGCTCGAGACGCTGGCGACGCTGCTGGACTCGAGCGGCTCCATCGAGGCGACGGCCCGCGCCCTGTTCGTCCACCCCAACACGGTCCGCTATCGGATCCGCCGGATCGCGGAGGTGACGGGCTATCACCCGGCGGACGCGCGGGGGGCCTATGTGTTGCGGTTGTCGCTCACCCTGGGCCGGTTGCTGGCGTAGCCCAACAAAGCCCAACCGCCCCGACAGGGGTCACGCAGGCCTGCAGTTGTAGGAAACCTACAAAACAGCCCGTGACATTTTCGTGACGTCTTTCGGCCCGCGGCCGCCGGATTGGGGCCAGAGTAGACCCGTGCTCGCAATCGTCGCCCCCGGACAGGGGGCCCAGTCCCCGGGGTTCCTGCGTCCTTGGCTCCTCGACCCCGCCTTCGAGTCTCGACTCAACTGGCTCTCGACCGTCGCCGGCATCGACCTGGCCCACTACGGGACCGAGGCCGACGCGGAGACCATCCGTCAGACCGACATCGCCCAGCCGCTGCTGGTCGCCGCCGGGTTGGTGAGCGCCCTGTCGCTGTTCCCCGCCCCCGCGGACGGCTTCCGCCGCACCGGGGTGGCCGCCGGCCACTCCGTGGGCGAGATCACCGCCGCGGCCGCGACCGGCGTGCTGTCCGCCGAGCAGGCGATGGTGTTCGTTCGCGAGCGGGGCAACGGCATGGCCGCCGCCAGCAAGGCGCGCGCCACCTCGATGATGGCCGTCGTCGGCGGCGACCCCGCCGAGGTGCTCGCCGCGATCGACGCCGTCGGCCTCACCGCGGCCAACAACAACGGCTCGGGCCAGATCGTGGCCGCCGGCACCGTCGAGCAGCTGCAGGCGCTGACCGAGAACCCGCCGGCGAAGGCGCGGCTGATCCAGCTGAGCGTCGCCGGCGCGTTCCACACCGTGCACATGGAGCCGGCCGTCGCCCACCTGAAGCGGCTGGCGCGCGCCATCTCCACCCACGACCCCCGCACCCGGCTGCTCAGCAACGCCGACGGCACCGTCGTGCAGAGCGGGCAGGAGTTTCTCTCGCGCCTGGTCAGCCAAGTCGCCAACCCGGTCCGCTGGGACCTGTGCATGGCGACGATGGCCGACCTGGGCGTCACCGGGCTGCTCGAGTTGCCGCCGGCCGGCACCCTCACCGGCATCGCGAAGCGGAACCTCAAGGGCATCGGGCTGTTCAGCCTGAACACGCCCGACCAGATCCCCGACGCGCAGGCCTTCGTCGCCGAGCACGGCGACGCCAGCTCCAGCTCGGCGATGAACACCACGCCCTCGTGGCTGATGGTGGTCTCCCCCAGCAAGGGCGAGTTCCGCCGCGCCGAGGGCATCGACGTCGACGGCGTCATCACGCCCCGGCAGGTGATCGGTCAGGTCGCCACCCTGCGCGACGCCGCCGACGTCGCCAGCCCGCACGGCGGCCGGGTCACCGAATGGCTCGTCGAGGACGGCGACCCGGTCCGGCCAGGCCAGCCGCTGCTGCGGCTCTATCCCGTTGACGACCACCCGGAGGCCCGTTCATGACCGCATCGATCCAGGCCAGCACCGGCTCCCCGTTCGCGACGTTGCTCAGCGTCGGGAGCGCGGTGCCCTCCCGCGTCGTCGACAACGCGGAGATGTGCACCTACATCGACTCCTCGGACGAGTGGATCCAGCAGCGCACCGGCATCGTCGAGCGCCGCTGGGTGGGCGAGGGCGAGGACGTGATGACCCTTGGGCTGGCCGCCAGCCGACAGGCGATGGAGCGGGCCGGGCTGACCGGTGGCGACATCGACGCGGTCATCGTCGCCACCGTCTCCTACTTCCACCAGACCCCGAGCATGGCCGCCGTCCTGGCCGATCAGCTGGGCAGCACCGGAGCCGCGTTCGACATCTCCGCCGCCTGCGCCGGCTTCTGCTACGGCATCGCCCAGGCCGAATCGCTCGTCCGCTCCGGCGCCGCGAAGCACGTCCTCGTCGTGGGGGTCGAGGAGCTGAGCAAGTTCACCGACCTGCACGACCGGGGCACCGCCTTCATCTTCGCCGACGGGGCAGGCGCCGCGATTGTCGGGCCCAGCCAGACCAACGGCATCGGGCCCGTCGTCTGGGGCTCGGACGGCTCCCAGTCCCCCGCCATCCGCCAGACCGCGGAGTGGTCCGAGGCGGTCGCCGGGGCCGAATGGCCCCACCTGGCCATGGACGGCCGCGCCGTCTTCAAGTGGGCCACCGGGTTCATCGCCGAGGCCGCCCGCCAGACGCTGGACGCGTCCGGGGTTAGCGCCGACGACCTGGACGCGTTCATCCCGCACCAGGCCAACAACCGGATCACCGACGCCCTGCTGCGCTCGCTCAAGCTGCCCGAGCACGTCGTGGTGGCCCGCACCATCAAGACCTACGGCAACAACTCGGCCGCCTCGATCCCGATGGCCATCGACGCCCTGCTGGCGTCCGGTGAGGCCAAGAGCGGCCAGACCGCCCTGATCATCGGGTTCGGCGCCGGGCTGGTCTACGCCGGCCAGGTCGTCACCCTTCCCTGATTCCGCCCCGCCCGGGCACCCGCCCGAGCACCCAATCCCTACACATGAGGAGAAGCCCATGGCCACCACCGAAGAGATCCGCGCCCAGCTCGCCGACATCGTCAACGACGTCGCCGGCGTTCCCGTCGAGGACGTTCAGCTGGACAAGTCCTTCGTCGATGACCTGGACGTCGACTCGCTCGCGATGGTCGAGATCATCGTCGGTTGCGAGGAGAAGTTCGGCGTCACCATCCCCGACGAGGACTCCAAGAACCTGAAGACCGTTGGCGACGCCGTCGCCTACGTCGAGGCTCACCTCTGATCGTTCGATCACACCGCGGGCCACGCGCCCGCGAGCCACACCTCGTGCGGGGTCCCCACGGGACCCCGCACAACCCCTCGCT
Organism: uncultured Micropruina sp.; assembly: GCA_964492685.1. GTDB lineage: Bacteria > Actinomycetota > Actinomycetes > Propionibacteriales > Propionibacteriaceae > Micropruina. Next base: position 8,275 of record CAZBMH010000063.1, on the reverse strand, counting down.
GACTTGGAAGAGAACATGACCACGGTTGTCATCACCGGAATCGGCGCCACCACCCCCCTGGGTGGTACCGCGCAGTCCACCTGGGCAGGCCTCCTCGCGGGCAAGTCGGGCGTCAGCCTGATTACCGCGGACTGGGCCGCAGAGCTCCCCGCCAAGATCGCCGCCTTCGCCGAGGTCGATCCCGAAACGGTCATCCCCCGGGTGAAGGCCCGGCGGCTCGACCGGTCCACCCAGCTGGCCATCATCGCCGGCGAGGAGGCCTGGAAGGACGCGGGCTTCTCGACGGAGGGTGACAACGGCCTGGATCCGCTGCGGGTCGGCGTGTCGCTGGCGTCCGGGATCGGCGGCCTCCACTCGCTGCTCGACAACTGGGACCTCCATCGCGACAAGGGCCCCCGCCGGGTCAGCCCCTTCACCATCCCGATGCTGATGGCCAACGCCCCCGCCGCGAACATCGGGCTGATGGTGCATGCCAAGGCCGGGGTTCACGCGCCCGTGTCGGCCTGTGCGTCCTCGAACGAGGCCATCGCACTGGGCGTCGACATGATCCGCCTCGGCCGCGCCGACCTGGTTGTCGTGGGCGGGACCGAGTCCACGATCCACCCGCTGCCGCTGGCGGCCTTCGGCCAGATGCAGGCGCTCAGCCGCCGCAACGACGACCCACAGTCCGCCTCCCGTCCGTGGGACCGCGGCCGCGACGGCTTCGTCATGGGCGAGGGCGCGGTCGTCATGGTGCTCGAATCCCTCGAGCACGCGCAGGCCCGCGGGGCCACCAAGATCTATGGCACCGTCGCCGGCGCCGGCATCACCGCCGACAGCCACGACATGGTGCAGCCCGACCCCTCCGGCGAGGGCCAATCGACCGCGATGCTCAAGGCGATGCGGGACGCGGGCCTGTCGGCCAGCGACATCAAGCATGTCAACGCCCACGGCACCTCGACCCCGCAGGGCGACATGACCGAGGCCGGGTCGATCCGGACCGCGCTCGGGGATGCCGCCGACGGCGTCGTGGTCACGAGCACCAAGTCGATGACCGGCCACCTGCTCGGTGGCGCGGGGGCCCTGGAGACCATGGCCTCGGTGCTGGCGCTGCGGGATCGCCTGGTTCCCCCGACGATCAACCTGCACGATCCGGAGCCGGGCCTCCCGATCGACGTTGCGGCGAACGTTGCCCGTCCGCTGGCCGCCGGTGACCTGGCCGCCATCAACAACTCCTTCGGGTTCGGCGGGCACAACGTGGCCATCGCGCTCACCAACGCAAACATCCGCTGATCCTCATCGACAACAGCGCTCCTGCGCCCGCAGCGCGGGGCGGGGGCGCTGTTGCGTTTCGCGAACGGAGCACCCCATGACCCAGGTCGCCGCCAAGCCGGCCAAGCTTCCCCGCGAGGAGGACCCCCGCAACCCCAACTACCGGCTCGCCGCGCTGCTGGACGAGGGGTCGCTGCGGCTGATCACCGAGGACGATGGCTCCGGGATGCTGGCCGCGACCGGCCGGGTGAACGGCTCGCCGGTCGTCGCCTTCTGCTCCGACCCCACGATCATGGGCGGCGCCATGGGCCTGGACGGCTGCGAGGCCGTGGTCCAGGCCTATCGCCGGGCGATGGTGGACCGGGTGCCGATCATCGGCATCTGGCACTCCGGCGGTGCCCGGCTGGCCGAGGGCGTGCTCTCGCTGCACGCCGTGGGCCGCATCTTCCACGCGATGACGCAGGCCTCGGGGAAGATCCCGCAGATCTCGATCGTCCTGGGGGCCGCCGCGGGCGGGGCAGCGTACGGTCCGGCCCTCACCGACATCGTCATCCTGGCCCCGGAGGGCCGGATCTTCGTCACCGGCCCGGACGTCGTCCGCTCCGTCACCGGCGAGGACGTGTCGATGCTGCGCCTCGGCGGCCCGGACACCCACGAGCGCAAGTCGGGCGTGGTGCACGTGGTGGCCGACGACGAGGCCGACGCGCTCGCCCGCGGCCGCGCGGTCACGTCACTGCTCGCAGCCCAGGGCGGGGTGGCGGCCGTCGTGCCCGACACCGACCTGTCGGCCGTGCTGCCGGAGTCCCCGAAGCGGGCCTACGACGTGCACCCCCTGATCGAGGAGCTCTGCGACGAGGGCACCGTCTTCGAGCTCCACACCCGCTGGGCGCCCAACATCACCGTCGCCTTCGGGCGGCTCGGCGGCCGCACCATCGGCGTGGTGGCCAACAACCCGCTGCGGCTGGGCGGCTGCCTCGACTCGCTCAGCGCCGAGAAGGCGGCGCGCTTCGTCCGGCTCTGCGACGCGTTCGGCGTTCCCTTGGTGGTGCTCGTCGACGTCCCCGGCTACCTGCCGGGGGTCGGCCAGGAGTGGGACGGCGTGGTGCGCCGGGGCGCCAAGCTGCTGCACGCGTTCGCCGAGGCGTCCGTCCCCCGGGTCACTCTGGTGACGCGCAAGGCCTACGGCGGCGCCTACATCGCCATGAACTCGCGCTCCCTGGGCGCCACCCGCGTGTTCGCGTGGCCGGCGGCCGAGATCGCCGTCATGGGGCCGGTGGCCGCGATCCGCATCCTGCACAGGCGCCGGCTGGCCGAGGTGCCCCCGGACATGGTGGCCGAGGTGGAGGCCGAGCTGGCCGCCGAGCACGAGCGGATCGCCGGCGGAGTCGAGACCGCCGTCGCGATCGGGGTCGTGGACGAGATCATCGCCCCGACCGGGAGCCGTTCGGCGATCGCGGCTGCCATTCGCGAGAACGATCAGGGCGTGCGCGGGGCCCACGGCAACATCCCGCTCTGAGGCCCGGCGTCACACCACCTGGTGCAGCCAGCGGACGTCCGCGCCCGTCGCCTGCCGGAAGACCTCCAGCTCGTCGTCCCACGGGGCACCCAGGAGCGCCCGCAGCGCGTCGGCGAGCTCGGCACCGCCCAGGGCGTCCTCGCTCAGGGCGCGCTTGATCCGCTCCTCGGGGACCAGGGTGCCGCCGTTGCGATCCGTCGCCGTCTGGAAGACGCCCAGCGCCGGGGTGTAGGCGTAGCGGACGCCCTCGGAGCCCGCGCTCGCCTCCTCGGTGACCTCGAAGCGGAGCCGCTGCCAGCCCTTCAGGGCGCTGGCCAGCCGGGCCGCGGTGCCGATCGGGCCGCGCCAGGCGTACTCGGCGCGCAGGCTGGCGCGTTCGACGGGTTGCGGCGCCCAGGAGAGCTGCACCGGGTGCGCGAAAATGCCGCCCACGGCCCACTCGACATGCGGGCACAGCGCGGACGGCGCCGAGTGAATGTGCACGACACCACGCGTCGTTGCCATCGGGTCCTCCTAACCGAGACTGCCTTCCCCTGCATCCCGGTCCCGAAGGACGTGCGGCCCATTGTGCCCGACGATCCGGCCGGGCACCAGGCCGGGGGTCTCAGCCCGGCTCCCGCTCGCCGAACAGGGCGCGGCCGATCCGCACCGTGGTGGCCCCGTGCGCGATGGCCAGCTCGAAGTCGTCCGACATGCCCATCGACAGCTCGTCGACGGCGCCCGGCAGCCCGTCGGTCTGCCGGAGCCGCTCCTGCACGGCCCGCATCCCCCGGAAGCAGGCCGCCACCGGCGCGGGGTCGCTGGAGCGAAGCGCCAGGGTCATCAGCCCCCGCAGCCGGAGCGCGTCGCAGGACGCCAGGCCCCGGGCGAGGGCGACCACCTCCGCCGGCGGCACGCCGAATTTGCTGTCCTCCCCCGACGAGTTCACCTCGATCAGCACATCGAGCTGCCGCCCCTCGGCGCGCAGCCGCCGATCCAGCTCGACCGCCACCCGCAGCGAGTCCAGCGCCTGGAACTCGTCGGCGAAGCGGGCGACGTCACGCGCCTTGTTGGTCTGCAGGTGGCCGAGCATCGCCCACCGCAGCCCGCGCCCCGCAAGCGCCTCGGCCTTGGCCAGGGCGTCCTGCACCTTGTTCTCGCCGAACCAGGCCTGCCCCGCATCGTGGGCGGCCAGGACGTCGGCGACCGGCTTGGTCTTGGAGACCGCGATCAGGCGCACCGAGGCGGCGTCTCGTCCGGCCGCCCGGCAGGCCGCCTGGATCCGGTCGTTCACCCGGGCCAGTCTCGCGGCGATCGGTTCCATGACAGGTAGCTAATCACAAGCCAAGATGAACCCATGAGTGAGCCTCGCGTGGTGACCGAACGTCGCGGTCCGGTGTTCCTGATCGGCCTCAACCGGCCCGAGAAGCGGAACGCCGCCGACGCAGCGATGCTGCGGGAGCTGGCGGAGGCGTACGCGGAGCTGCACACCGACGCCGAGCTGCGTGTCGGGGTGCTGTACGGCGTCGGCGATCACTTCACGGGTGGGCTGGACCTGGCCGATGTCGGGCCCCGGCTCGCCGCCGGCACGCTGGAGCTCTTCGCGCCGGGGACGATCGACCCGTGGGGGCTCCACACCGAGCCGGTCTCCAAGCCGGTGGTGATGGCGGTTCAGGGCAGCTGCCTCACCCTGGGCATCGAGCTCGCGCTGGCCGCCGACGTGGTGATCGCCGCCGCCGACGCCCGCTTTGCCCAGCTGGAGGTCTCGCGCGGGATCGTCGCGTTCGGTGGCGCCACGATTCGCCTCCCGCGGCTGGGCTGGGGTGACGCGATGCGCTGGCTGCTCACCGGCGACTGGTTCGATGCCGCCGAGGCGCTGCGGATCGGGCTGGTGCAGCAGGTCGTCCCGACCGGGACCCAGCTGGAACGCGCCCTCGACCTCGCCGAGCGGATCGCTGCCCAGGCCCCGTTGGCCGTCCAGGCGACGCTCTCCAACGCGCGGCAGGCCGTCGCGGACCCCGCGGGCGCCGCGGCCCGGCTGCCCGGCCTGGTGGGCATGCTGGCGGCCACGAAGGACGCCGAAACCGCGATGGCCGGCTTCCTCAGCGGTCGCGCGACAGCGTTCGAGGGGCGCTGAAGGCACCCACCCGGCCTCACGGCCAGCGCGCCCCCAAGGAGATGACCGCCAGCGAGGCGAGCAGCGCGAAGGCCAGGGCGATGCCGGCGTAGGTCTCGGTGACCTCCTGGTCGACCTTCTGGTACCCGATGACCTTGGCGATGCTGCGGTAGACGGTCTCCAGCTCGCTGGACGAGGCCGCCGAGAACTTCTTGCCGCCGGACAGCTGCGCCACCTCGGAGAGCTCCTGGTGGTTCACGGGCACCGGCAGCTCGCGGCCCTGGTCGATGACCACCCCGCTGGCGGTGCCGTAGGCGATGGTGTAGATCGGGATCTTGAGCCGCCCCGCCTCGCGGGCCGCTGGCGGCGAATACCGCGGGATGTTGGTGTAGCCGTCGCTCAACAGGACGATCGCCGCGGGCGCCGGCTCGTCCGGGTGGTCGGGGTCGGGTGGGGCCAACGCGATGGCATCCAGCGAGGAGTAGATCCCCTCGCCGATGGACGTGCTGGGCGCCAGCTGCAGGTTGTCGATCGAGCGGGCCACCAGCCCCCGATCCGTCGTCGGCGCCACGATCACGGACGCGGAGCCGGCGAACGCCACGAGCGCCATGTTGTACCCCGGCGGCACCATGCCCAGGAAGTCCTTGGCCGCGGTCTTCGCCGCCTCGATCCGGCTGGGGGCCACATCGGTGGCCATCATCGAGCGCGACACGTCGAGGCTCAGCACGATGGTGGCGCGCTCACGCGGCACGTCGACCTGGTCCTTGGGCTGGGCGTAGGCGACGTTGAGCGCGGCCAGACTGAGCACGGCGGCCCCCACGGCCACGTGGCGCTTCCACGCCTGCTGTCGGGGCAGCAGCCGGTTCAGGTTGTCGATCGGTCGCCCCGAGGTGCGCCGGCCCCGACGCCACAGCAGGCCGAGGTAGAGCAGCAGCAGCACGGGGATCAGCAGCAGCCACCAGAGCCGGTCGGGCCGAAGGAATTCGATCATCGGGATCACGGCCATCTCGCCCCCAGGGAGACCGCGGCGAGTGCGGCGACGACGGCAAAGGCGAGACCGTAGCCCGCCCACAGGGCGGTCGTCTCCTTCTTCACTTCCTCGTAGCCGACCTCGCCCTGGATGTTCTTGTAGACGGTGTCGAGCTGGCTGAGGTTCTCGGCCGTGTAGGCCTGGCCCTTGGCTGTCGAGGCGATCCGACTCAGCAGCTCCCGATCCGGCGGGACGCGCTCCCGCTTGCCGTCCAGGTCGACCGACCCGTTCTCCGTCCCGTAAGCGATCGTGTAGATCGGCACCTTGGCGGCGGCCGCCTGGCCGGCGGCCTCCAGCGGCGAGCGCCCGGCCGTGTTCTGGCCGTCCGAGAGCAGCACGATCGCCCCGGGCGCGATGGAGCCGTCCGAGCCCTTGGGGGCGGTGGACAGCGTGGAGAGGGCCACGTTGATCGCGTCGCCGATGGCGGTGGAGTCCTGGACCTTCAGGGCGTCGATCGCACGGCCCAGCTGGGCGTGATCGGTGGTGGGCGGGATCCGGGAGGCCGGGTTGCCCGACAGGCTGACGACGGCGGCGTTGTAGCGGGCCGGGAGGTCGTCGATGAACGTCTTGGCGGCCTGCTGGGCCGCGGCGAGCCGGGTGGGCTTGACGTCGGTGGCCGTCATCGAGCGGGAGATGTCGATCACCAGGACGACGGTGGCCCGCTCGCGGGGCACCTGCTCCACGCCATTGGGCCGAGCCCAGGCCAGCCCGAGGGTGATCAGGCTCGCCAGCGACAGCGCCACCGCCAAGTGCCGGCGCCACTGCGACTGCAGCGGCACGACGGCGGCGAGCACGCCGGTGTTGGTGAACCGCATGCCCGAGCGGTTCTTGCGGCGGGTCAGCCACAGGTAGAGCACGATCAGCACGGGGACGACGAGCAGCACCCACAGCCGCTCCGGGTTCAGGAACGCGGCGTCGAGGTTCACTTGCTCACCCCCTGCGGTGGCTGATGAAGCATCCCCGCCACCCGACGGTAGGCGAGCACGAAGCGGGCGATGTCCTGCACCCAGTCTCTGTCGGTGCGCAACTGGATGTGGGCGACGCCGGCGCGGCGCAGGCAGATCCGGATCCGCTCGCGCTGGGCGGCGCTGGCCGCGTCCATCCGCTCCCGGGCCGCGGTGTCGCTGGTGTTCACGTAGCGGTGGAAGTCGGTCTCCGGGTCGCGGATCAACAGGTCGCCCACGTCGGGGAACTCGATCTCCCGCTTGTCGACCACCTCGACGGCCAGGACCTGGTTGCGCACCGCGAGCCGCCGCAGCGGCCGCTCCCAGTTGGCCGGGACGTTGGGATCCAGCTCGGAGTCGCCCGGGGTGAGGAAGTCCGACACGACGACCCGCATGCCTCGGCGACGCTGCGCCCGGTTCAGCTGCTCGATGCCGGCGGCCAGGTCGTAGGGGCCCGTGGCGTGGTCGTGGACGATGGGCTCGGTCAGCATTGTCCGCAGCATGGCGTAGAGGGCGTTGCGCCCGGAGCGGGCCGGGAGCCGCCGGATCTTCTCCGGCCGCATGATCAACCCGCCGAAGCGGTCGCCCATCCGCTGGGACAGGAAGCCGATCGTCGCGATGGCGGCGATGCCGAGGTCCCGCTTCGTGACGCCCTCGGTCCCCCAGTTCATGGACGGGGTGACGTCCAGCAATGCCCACACCTCCAGCTCGCGGTCGGCGATGGTGTCGCGGACGTAGGGGATCTGGGTGCGGGCGGTGACCGCCCAGTCGATGCGGCGGACGTCGTCCTGCCCGGGCACGTAGGGGCGGGCGTCGTTGGTGTCCGAGCCCGGGCCGGGCAGCAGCCCCTGGTGGTCGCCGTGGAGGAACCCCTCCAGCCGCCGGACGATGGTGAGCTCCAGGCGCCGCAGCGCCGCCTCCGGGGCCAGCTTGCGCAGCGGCAGCGTCGCCTGTGTGGGCTCCGCCAACACCGAACCGGCCGCCCCGAACTCGTCGGGCGGCGGGGTGAAGGCGACGTTGTGGCTCACGCTGTCGGCCGGATCAGTTCTGGAACTCGGGGCTGTGCCGGTGCTGGGTGTGGGAGGTCTGGCGCTGTTGCTGGCTCCAGACCGGGGTGGGCGGCGGCACCATGGCGACGATCCGCTCGATCACCTGGGCCGGCGAGATGTTGTCGGCGACCGCGTCGAAGCCGAGGACGAGCCGGTGCGACATCACGTCGCGTGCCACGGCCTGGACGTCGGTGGGCAGGACGTAGTCGCGGCCGTGGATCAGGGCCAGCGCCCGGGCGGCGGCCACCAGCCCCAGCGTGGCGCGCGGCGAGCAGCCGATCTGGATGACCGAGGCGAGGTCGGGCATGCCGAAGTCGGTTGGGGTACGGGTGGCCAGCACCAGCCGGACGATGTACTCGGCGACCAGGTTGTGCACGAACACGTTGGACG
>CAZBMH010000062.1:0-13857 GCA_964492685.1 uncultured Micropruina sp. | reverse complement strand
GCGGTGCCGTCCGGGCTCGCCGTGGATGCCGATGCCGATCTCGATCTCGTCCTCGGCGAGGTCGAACGACGGCTTGCCCGCGTGCGGGACGGTGCAGGCGCTGAGCGCCATGCCCATCGAGCGGACGTTGTCGTTGACGCGGGTCGCAATGGCCAGCACGCCGTCCAGGTCGTCGCCACGTTCGGCGGCGGCGCCGGCGATCTTCTCCACCATGACCGTGCCACCCACGCCGCGGCGTCCGGCCGTCCAGGTGGAGTTCTCGACGGCCACGTCGTCGTTGACCACGATCGCCTTGACGGCGATGCCCTCCATGTCGGCCATCTCGGCGGCGGTCTCGAAGTTGAGGACGTCACCGGTGTAGTTCTTCACGATGTGCAGGACGCCCGCGCCACCGTCGACGGCCTTGGTGGCCTCGAGGATCGGGTCGGGGGTCGGGGACGTGAACACCGCGCCGGGGACGGCCGCGTCCAGCATGCCCTTGCCCACGTAGCCGGCGTGCAGCGGCTCGTGACCGGAGCCACCGCCGGAGACCAGGCCGACCTTGCCCTTCACCGGTGCGTCGACGCGCACCACATAATCGGGATCCAGGTGGACCGACACGATGTCCGCGTGGGCGGCGGCGAACCCCTTCAGGGTCTGCGGAACGACATCGGCGGGATCGTTGATGAGTTTCTTCACTGAACACTCCTTCGTGATGAGGGGACCCTCGTACACACTCTGCCCCGTGGGGCTGCTGCACGAAAGAGTCAGGCCCCTGCACACTCGTTCAGCCCCGCGGGGTGCGGTTGGCCGCTTGTCCAGGGGCGGGTTCGGCCACCCACCAGGCCCCCGAGCCTCAGCGGTGAATGGCCTTGCCAGCGGCCGATGCCGGCTGGTTGAGTGGCGTGATGCAGCCCTACCCGGACCTCCCCGAGGACGAGCAGGTCGAGCTCCTGCGCGGCGCGGCGCGCTCGGCGGCCGACCGCTTCGGGCTGGGCCCGGTCGAGCTGAGCCTGGTCATCCACGCGTACAACACCACCTTCCGGGCGGACCTCGTCGGCGGGCGGACGGTGGCCGTCCGGGTCAACACCAACTCCCCGAGCACGCCGGCCAACATCCGCGCCCAACTGGCGTGGACGCACGCGCTGCGCGTCGAGGCCGGGCTGCTCGTCCCCGATCCGCAGCTGACCACCGACGGCGAGCCGTTCGTGACCGAGCAGGTCGCCGGTCTCGGCCCGGTGCTCGTCGTGGTGAACTCGTGGTTGGAGGGGGAGGACGTCGGCGTCGGCGCCACCCCGGCGGTGATCGCCGCCGAGCTGGGTCGCACCATGGCGGCGCTGCACGACCACGCCGAGTCCTGGACGATGCCGCCGGGCGCAACCCTCCCGAGGTTCGACACCCCGCTGTTCGGGGACGAGAACCTGATCGGCTCGGCCCTCACCGGGCCGGACGCCGCGGTGATCGGCGCCGCCTTCGAGCGATCCGGCGCCGCCTTCGCCCGCCTGGCCGATCGTCCGGCGATCGCGCTCCACGCCGATCTTCACGGCGGCAACCTGAAGTGGCACGACGGGCGGCTGGCGGTGTTCGACTTCGACGACGCCGGCCTCGGGGTGCCGGAGCTCGACCTGGCGATCGCGCTGTTCTACCTGCGCGAGCCGGACGATCCCGCCGAGGCCGCGCTGCTGGACGGCTATGCCTCGCGGCGTCCGCCGCCCGCGGCTTTGGTCGAGGTGGCCGACGACCTGATGGCCGCCCGGCAGCTGCTGCTCGCCAACAGCCTGCTGCTGAGCAGCACCGCGTCCGTCCGGGCGGAAGCTGAGGAGTACCTGCAGGTCACGGTGGAGCGGCTCCGTCGCTGGCTGGACACCGGGCGCTTCAGCCGGGGCTGATCCGGTCGTGCCCCGTCCGCGCGCCGGCCGCGGCAGGAGGGCGACCGGGCGGTCGCCGGGTAGCGTGACGCGACGAGAGGGGCACCCATGAGCAATGACCTGGAGCGCAACAAGCGGAACGTTGCGGCGTTCTACGAGCTGATGTTCAACGACTGCCGTCCGCGGGAGGCCATCGAGCGCTACGCCGGCGCCGAGTACCGCCAGCACAACCCGCACGTGGGCGACGGCAAGGAGGCGTCATCGCCTACTTCGAGCGGATGGCCACCGAGTACCCCGGCAAGCGCGTCGAGATCGTGCGCGCCCTGGCGGAGGGCGAGCTGGTCGTCCTGCACTGCCGCCAGACGTGGCCCGGCGACTCCGACTACGCCGGCATCGACATCTTCCGCCTCGACGCCGATGGCCGCATCGTCGAGCACTGGGACGTCCTGCAGGTCATCCCCGCGACCTCGGCCAACGACAACGGCATGTTCTGACCCGGGCAAGGCGATTCGGGACGACCGTGTGCGGAGAAGGGTGCCGACGGCCGTCACGTTCTCCGCGGGCTCTCCCTCCGGTTGAGCACGGGGCGGAGGCTGGCCGCCAGGCGGGGGCTTTGGGCGACCCGTCCGGGGGTACCCGTCGGCGCCCGTGCCTCGGGACTAGCCGGATTGCGGGAAGGTCACCCGGTTCAGTTCGAGCGCCTGCCGGGTGAGGGAGCGGACGATCAGGATGGCCAACACGGCGGCCAGCACCCCGCAGGCAGCCGCCACCGCGTCGAACTGGGCGGCATACCCGAGGTACTCGAGCGTCGTCACGGGCTCGCTCGCCTCGCTGGTCCTCATCATCGCGTTGGCCGCCGCCCCGAGGGGCTGCCGGAGGACCCAGGCGAGCCACCACCACCGCATCACCGCCAGCGGCAGGGCGCCCCTGGGGTCCGGCGGGAGGGCGCGGCGGAGCGCCGCGAGGTTCTGGTAGGGGAACCACCACGAGACCACCGGGATGACCCAGGACGCGACATGCATCGCCGGCGTACGTCCCCGCACCGGGGCCGGGACGAGGGACGCGATCCTGTACTCCCACACGGCCCACACCACCCCGCAACCGACCAAGAACAGCAGGCGGACGACACTGAGCGACACCGTGGCGACGTCCAGTGCCTGCGCGAGGGGCACCGAGATGGTCATCGGATCGGCCGCATAGCCAGCCAGGAGACGTGCGCCCCACACCTGCACGCCGCAGTCAACCAGCAGCATCGCCGCCTGGACGCCGAGCAGCGCCACCAGCCACGTCGACAGCCCCCGGAATCCGGACGGTATCGCCGGCCCCGGCGGCGCCGCCGGCCGGAGGTGGTCGGTCCAGGACACGCCGTCCCAGTAGCGCAGCATCGCGGGGCTGGCCGGATCGGGGTACCAGTCGGGCGGCGGGGTGGCGGTCACGGTTCTTCCCTTCGGGGCCTCAGCATCGAGCGCCCCGGCCCACGCTATCCCGGCCAGCTCGGCGCGGCCCAAGGCTCCGCCGCGCGCGTCGGGCCTTCCGCCTGCGCAAGGGCGGGCGGGCGGCTACTCTGCGAGTGACCGGGCGCCCCCGTCCGGTCGCAGAGGGGAAGGCACGTGCGTTTCATCGATCACCCCGCTGACCGGCCCGCCCCCCGGTTGGCGCTGCCCGTGCTGGCCCGCCGCTCGTCCTAGCCGATGGCCGGGTGGGTGTGGCGGACGACCGTCCGACAGGGGTCCCGATGGGGGACGCTGTTCCTGACGCTCGTGGTGGCCTCGTTCGGGTTCGCGATGCTGACGGCCCAGAGCGTGGCGAGCAGGCTGGACGTCGTCCAGACCGCCGACGCGAACGCGCGTTCCGCCTACGACATCCTGGTGCGTCCGGTCGGGTCCCGGTTGGCGCTCGAGGGGCAGCGGGGGTTGGTGCAGCCCGGGTTCCTCGACGCGGACGAGGGCATCAGCCTCGCGCAGTGGCGCCGGATCCAGGAGGTGCCGGGGGTGGAGGTCGCGGCCCCGATCGCGGTGGTCGGGTGGGTGGTGCCGACGCTGCAGGCCCCCGTGGATCTCAGCGTCGTCCGCGTCACGCCGACGACGCCGACCCTGCTGCGCCGAACGGCGACGTGGACCTATGACAACGGGGCGAGCACGGTGCGGGCGGCGCCGGCCCTGGAGTACCTCACCACCAACCCGATGGTCCTGCAGAGCGACACCGAGGCCAGGAGGGCGTGGATCAACGAACGGATGCCTGACGGTCAGGTCCGCCGGCACGCGCTGGACCCCACCCAACAGGAGACGGTCACCGACCCATCCCAGGGCTACACCGCGACGTGCGTGGAGCCCCGCGCGACGTGTCGATTCTGGTTCCATTCGGTGCAGCCGGGGTTTCCGTACCCGTTCCTGATGGTCGCGGTCGACCCGCAGGCGGAGGCGCGACTGGCCGGCCTGGACCGGGCGCTGACCGGCGGGGCCTACCTCACCGACGCGGAGCCTCAGGTGGGCGACATCTCCACGGCGCAGGACGGCTCGGACGAGCGGAACCTGATCCCCGTCCTGGTGGCGGACGCGCCGACGATGGAGCTGTCGGTGTCCTATCGAGTGGAGGACCTGGGGCCGGAGGCGGCCACCCGCGCGGCCGCCGGCCAGCTGCCGGGCGAGGGCGCGGCCGGGCGGCTGGTTTCCGAGGGGACCTGGACGGCGGAGACCGCCTACCAGGAGCTGGTGGGGGCCATGCGAACCCCCGGGCAACCCGGCGAGTATTACGCGACGTCAATCCGGGACGTGTTCCGCACCGGACCCGCGGCCTACTCGGCCGGGGTCGGGGGCGGCCTGGTGGCGGAGGCGGCGTCCGGGGATCGGCTGGGCTGGACTGGCCGCGGCGACATCGCGGGAAGCCTGGTGCCGCCCGGCGGGGACGACACGGCCTTCCACGAGCTGTCGGGCTTCGTGTCCCGCGGCGAGGGGCGGGCCGCGGCACTGCAGCGGGTGGGGACCTTCGACGCGACCCGGCTGGTGGGCTCGCAGCTGAGCGCCGTCCCGCTGGGGACGTACGCCTTCTCGCCGCCCACCGGCGCCGACGATCGATCGCGCGGGGTGCTCGGCGGGCAGGAGTGGCAACCCTCCGCCAACATCGGCGGCTTCGCGCAGGCGCCCCCGATGATGGTGACCTCCCTCTCCGCGCTGCCCGCGTTCAGCGACCCGTCCGCCTGGGCCGGCGTCGGACGTGGCGGCGTCGACCTCGCCGGGGTAACCCCGGTGGGCGCCGACCCGCTGTCGGCTGTGCGCGTCCGGGTGGCGGGGGTGTCCGGCGTCGACGAGGCCTCGCGGGAGCGGGTTCGCCTGGTGGCCGAGCAGATCGCGATGGCCACCGGCCTGGAGGTGGACATCACCATGGGGTCGTCCCCGGCCCCGCAACGAATCACGGTCCCGGCCGGCGAGCACGGGCGCCCCGCCATCGACGTAAACCAGAACTGGGTCCAGAAGGGCGTCGCCGTGGCCCTGGTGAGCGCCGCGGACCGCAAATCGCTGCTGCTGAACGCCGCGATCCTGGTGGTGTCCGGGGTCGTGGTCAACAACGCGGCGCTCGCGTCGGTGCGGGCCCGCCGTCGCCAGCTCGCGACCCTGCTGCTGACCGGCTGGAGCCGGGGCGCCGTCCTGCGCGCCGAACTGGGCGCCCTGATGCTGGTCAGCGCCGCAGCGGGGGTCCTGGCCGGGGTCGGTGCCTGGCTGGCGGGGGTCATCACCAGCACCCCCGTCTCCCTCGTCCAGGCCGCGCTAGCGGTGCCGGCCGCCATGCTCGTCGCGCTACTGGCCGGGCTGGCGGCCGCCACGGTCGCGTCCCGCACCCCGGCGCTGGAGGCGGTGCGTCCGACGGGCGGCTCCTCGCGAGGGTCGGTAGCGCGCCCGGTGCGTGGCATCGGTCGGTTCGCCGTCCGCTCCGTCCTGGCGGCCCCGGGGCGCGCCGCGCTGACCGGCGCCGCCGTCGCGGTCGCCACCGCCGCGCTCGCGGTGCTATTGGTCATCCAGCTCGAGTTCTCCGGGCAGGCCGTGGGCACCCTGCTGGGCAACGCGATCGCGCTCCAGGTGCGCGGCCCCGACCTGGTCGCGGTCGCCGGCATCCTGGTCCTCGCCGGCGTCGGGGTTGGGCACGCCGGCGCCCTGGAGGTCCGCGATCGAGCGTCCGAGCTCGTCATGCTGCGGGTGGCCGGCTGGCGAGACGGGCACCTGTCCCGCCTCATCGTCACGCAGGGGCTCATCGTCGGCATCGCCGGAGCCCTGGTGGGCGCGGGCGCCGCGCTCTGGTTCGCTCACCAGGTGCTGGGCGGCGCCACCCCCACCGCCTGGCTGGCCAGCGCAGCGGCCGGGCTTGCCGGCGTCGCGTCCGCCGTCCTCGGCTCGCTCGCCCCGGCGCGCCTGCTGGCCCGCACGCCCGCCACCGTCGTCCTCGCCGAGGAGTAGCCATGACCACCCCGACAACCCACGGCGCCGAGGTGACCGTGCGGGAGCTGTCCAAGACCTACCGGGTGCCCGGCGGCGCGCCGGTGATCGCCCTGGATGCGGTCAGCCTCGACATCCCGGCCGGGGCGGCCGTGGCGCTCATGGGCCCGTCGGGCTCCGGCAAGTCGACCCTGCTGCACCACATCGGCGGGGTTGACGTCCCCGACGGAGGCTCGATCGTGGTCGACGGGGTCGAGGTCACCGACCTGCGCGGCCGGGCGCTGGCCCGCTATCGCCGCCGCGTGGGGTTCGTGTTCCAGCGGTTCAACCTGATCCCCAGCCTCAGCCTCCTGGACAACATCCTCGCCCCTACGATCCCCTACCGTCCCACCCGGGAGACGACCGCGCGGGCGCACGACCTCCTCGACCTGGTCGGGCTCGCCGACCGCGCCCACTCCAACCCCACCCGCCTGTCCGGCGGGCAGCAGCAGCGCGTCGCCATCGCCCGGGCCCTCATAGGCAGCCCGGACGTGATCCTCGCCGACGAGCCGACCGGCGCCCTCGACAGCCACACCGGCGAGGAGATCATGACCCTCCTACTGGCCTCCGGCGTCACCACCATCATCGCCACGCACGACGCCACGGTGGCCGAGCACTGCCACCGCACCATCCACCTGGCCGACGGCGCCCTCGCCGCCCCGCCGCCCACCCCCGAGGCCCCCCGACGGGCGATCGACCGCGACGACGAGCCCTCGGCCTGAGCCCCTTCCCGGCGACCGGCCGTTTCACCGGTACATAAGTGCCCGCAGTCGGTCACTTACGTACCGGTGGCGCACAGCCACGACGCGGAACCGGGGGCCACCCCGGCTACGAGGGCATCGGCAGCGTCCACCACCACCGGGCGGACGCACGCCCCGATCCGAGGGAACTGGCCAAAGGATTCGCCGGCATCGGCCGCTCCATCGGTACGTAAGTGACCGCTGTCGGTCACTTACGTACCGATGGCGGAGGGACCTCGACGCACCGCCGGGCGAGACGTCCTCCCGGGACGCAAATCGGGCTCCCTACTGTCGTAGAGAGCCCGTGGCGGTGGCGGTGGGATTTGAACCCACGGAAGGGGTAACCCTTCACGCGCTTTCGAGGCGCGCTCCTTCGGCCGCTCGGACACGCCACCGCGGACGAGCATATCCGGCGACGCCGGGGGCGTGCCAATCGTGATCGACGGCCGGATACGGCCGGACGGGCCGCCTTCCCGCGGGGGCCCGGCGGGGCGGCCCGGTCTAGTCCGGGAGCCCAGGACGGCAGCAGCCGGGCGCCGACCGGGGGCTCAGGACCGCCACGTCAGGGCGTCGTCCCCGGGCTCAGGACCCGACGGCCGCGCGTCAGGTTGGGGCCGGACGGGCCGACGGCGGCCGTCCCAAGAGGGTCACGCTTGGGCCGGACGGTAGCGCTGCGCGCGGAGCAGCACCTCGTAGACGAGGGCCCGCAGCCGCAGGATCGGGTGGCGCCAGCCCACCCGGCGCGCGGGCAGCAGCTCGGCCGCGCGCGCCGGGAACTGGCGTCGCCAGTAGTCAGCGGCGCGGGCGGCGTGGAGCGGGTCGGAGACGATCAGCAGCCGCGAGCCCCCGGGGATCAGCGGGGCCGAGTGCGCGACGTTGCCCCAGGTGTTCTCGGCGTCCGGCTCCTCGGTGATCCGGTCGGCCGCGATCCCGTGTCGCTCGCGCAGGTCGCGGGCCAGTTGGGCGGCCTCGCCGCGGTGGCCCGTGACCACGAAGCGGGTCAACGGGCCGGCGGCGGCCGCGGCGAGGTCGTCGCGCCAGCGCTGCGTCGGCGAGGCGGTGCCGTCCAGGCGTCCCGGGCAGCCGAGCACCAGGACGACGCCGGGCACCTCAGGAGCGCCGGACGTCCGGTCAGCCACGGAGGCTCACGAACCCAGCGACGCCGAAGAACCGGTGCGCCACGATACGCGCGGAGCCCGCAGCAGCGATCCCGTCAGCCACGATGCCCCGCGAAGAAGTCCCGCAGCAGGGACGCGGACGCCTCGGCGTCGATGCCCCCCACCACCTCGACCCGGTGGTTCAGCCTGGGGTCGCGCACCACGTCCCACAGGGACGCGATGGCGCCCGCCTTCTCGTCGAAGGCGCCGAAGACCACTCGGTCCACCCGAGCCAGGACGAGCGCCCCGGCGCACATCGTGCAGGGCTCCAGGGTGACCACGAGCGTGTGCCCGGCGAGCCGCCAGTCCGGCGTCGGGGGCGAGTCCGTCGGCGCGGACGGGCCCGGCTCCGCGGACTGGCCGTCAGTGTGCGGGACGGCCTGAGCCACCACCGCAGCGGATGAATCCGTCCCAACGTCCCGGGTCGAGCGCGCCGCCACCGCCCGCCGCAGCGCCAGCACCTCGGCGTGGGCGGTCGGGTCCCCGGTCAGCTCGCGCTCGTTGTGGGCGCGGGCGACGATCCGGCCCTCGGCGTCCACGATCACGGCCCCGATCGGGACGTCGCCGTGGGCCACGGCCTGCCGCGCCTCGTCGAGGGCGGCGGCCATCGCTTGCTGCCAGCGGTTTCCGCTCACTCGAAGGTGGCCTCGACGACCTTCTTGAACTGCGGCCCGAACTTCACCTTCTCGACAATCTGCTCCAGCAGCAGCGCGGTGTCCTCGTCGTCCTCGCTGGCGATCGCCTCGAGTTCGAAGTCGCTGAGCCCGACGTCGGCCAGGATGTCCAGGTCGCCGATCGGGTAGGAGTCGTCGTCCTCGTCGGCCAGCTCGCCGCCCAGGTAGTCGGCGATGTCGCGCGCCAGCGGCCAGTCGTTGGCCGACACGGCGTCCGACAGCATCACCTGCACGTGCTTGCCGCGCACCCGGACGATGGCGAAGAACTCCGACGCGATCGACACCACGCCCACGGCGCCCGCGTCCCCCGGGATCCGCCGCAGCTGGTTGATCAGCTCGTCCAGGTCGTTGGCCAGCTCCAGGTCGAGGGCCACCGCCAGCGGCGCGCCCTCCTCGCGGTAGAGCGCGACGATCAGGTCGATGTCCTCCTCGCCCGCGTCCTCGGGGTAGTCGTCCTCGTCCTCCAGGTCGTCCTCGACCTCCTCGAACTCGTCCACCACCAACTCGACGTTGGCCTCCAGATCGTCCAACCCGGGACGGTCGTCGCCGCGACCGGGCAACTCGACATCCACCTCGTCGCCTATCTCGCTCATGACCGCCTCCGTAGCCTCGCCTTCGTCCATCGTGTCAGATGCGGACGATCCGCACACCCCGGGATACCCGCCGGGGGGCGTCCCCGATGTGCAATCGTTGCCCCTGTGGAACTGCGCGCGCTCGATCATCCCCTGGTCTCCCACAAGGTGACCCTGCTCCGCGACACCTCGACCGGATCGCCGGTCTTTCGGCAGCTGGTCGAGGAGCTCGTCACGCTGTTGGCCTACGAGGCGACCCGCGAGGTCCGCGTCTCGCCGGTGCAGGTGACAACGCCGATCACCAGCACGGCGGGGGTGAAGCTCTCCCGGCCACGGCCGCTGGTGGTGCCGATCCTGCGCGCCGGCCTGGGCATGCTCGAGGGCATGATGCGGCTGATGCCGACCGCCGAGGTCGGCTTCGTCGGCATGGTGCGCGACGAGGAGACCCTGGAGCCGTTCACCTACGCCGAGCGGCTCCCGAAGGACTTGTCCGGGCGCCAGTGCTACGTCCTGGACCCCATGCTGGCCACCGGCGGCTCGCTGGGCGGCACGGTCAAGTTCCTGGTCGACAGGGGCGCCGACCACATCACCTGCATCTGCCTGCTGGCCGCGCCCGAGGGCATCGAGAACCTGCGGCGGCTGGTCGACCCGATCGGGGTGCCGACCACGCTGGTGGTCGCCGCCATCGACGAGCGGCTCAACGAGCACGGCTACATCGTCCCGGGCCTCGGCGACGCCGGCGACCGGCTGTACGGGCTGGCCCAGTAGCTCCGCCGCGACACGGACGGGCCACCTGCGGTCGCCCAGCCTCGCGGCCCACGCGGGCAAGATAGGGCTCCCCGCGGCGAGGTCGTCGCCGACCGCTGAGTCCGGCGACGGGGCCAGTCCGAGGTGGGACGAGACCGTTCGTGCTCAGTCGGGCGATCCCGGGCCGCTTCGCCAGGCCCAGAGGGCGACGGCGACGAGCGCCAGCACGGGCACGATCAACAGCCCCATCGGCAGCGCGATCAGCACGTTGCCGCCGGCGACCAGCAGGACGAACAGCCCAATGGTGCCGTTGTAGGCGCCGTGCAGGAAGGACGGCGCGAGCACCGACCCGGTCGCCTCCCGCGTCCAGCTCAGGATGAACGACAACGGGATCGTCCACGCCGCCATCAGGGGGATCCCCCAGGCCCACTCGGCGCCGTAGTTGTGGCCGAGCAGGATGATCGGCGCGTGCCACAGGCCCCACAGCACGCCGGTGAGCAGATTCGCCCGGACGCGGCCCAGCGGCCGCAGCTCGTCGGCGAGCACGCCGCGCCAGCCGTACTCCTCGCCGAAGGCGAAGACGCCGTTGATCGTCACGCCCGCGATCAGGCCCTGGACGATGCCGCTACCCGCGACCACCGGCACGCCCGGCAGCGGCACACCGGCGGGGAGCGCCGGGTACAGCTCGCGGAGGCGCTGCAGCAGGCCCTCGTCCGTCGTCACCAGGCGGCCGGCCCCGGGCACGCCGAGGGCTCCGGCGGCCCAGGCGACGACGAAACCCAGCGCCAGGACGAGCAGCATGACGCCGACCGCCACCCCGGCGTTGCGGCCGTAGGCGCGCCAGAAGCGCCCGCGCAGCGCGGCCCGCTCGGCGGCCAGCAGCGGCGTCCGTCCGGCGCGGCGCTCGACGATCAGCCCCGCCACTAGCGGCAGCGGCATGTAGAGCAGCGCCAGCGCGACCTGGGTGATGGGGCCCGCCGCCGCGCCCGCGCGCTGCCCCACCCACCACAGGGCCGCCGCCACGAGGGACGCGCCGCCGAACGCGATCGCGTAGAAGACGCCCACGCGGGGCCACTCCACCTGCCCGGTCGCCGACCCGCCGGCGGCGGGCTGGGCCCGCTCAGACACGGGAGGTCGGGTCGCGGTGTTCGCCGGACGCCGGGTCACGCGCATCGTCCTGCGCCATCTCGCCGTCACCGACAGGCGTCGGGTCGCGATCGTCCTCGAACGCCAGGCCGCGTCCATCGCCGGACGCCAGGTCGCGGCTGATCTCGGCCGCCCGGCCGGCCCTGGCCAAGCCGAACAACACCGCCCCGGCGGCCCCGGTGACCGCGGCGGCCAGGGCCGGGCCGGCCCAGACGCGCCGCCGGTCGGGGGCGCTGCGCCACACGGTGGTGACGGCGGCGGCGGCGGCGAACAGCGTGCCGCCCGCGATGGCCCCGGCCTTGTCCGGTCCCGGACGAGCGGAGCCCGCCGCCCAGGCAGCCACGGCCGCCGGGCCGACGCTCAGCGCCAGATCGGTCAGGGCCGCCGTCCGCTTGCTGGTCCAGCGGTCCGCGGAGCCGTCCAGCCCCCAGTGCGACGGAAGGCGCCCCGGCAGGCCGCGCCCCCGGACGAGGTAGTGCGCCACCACGGCCGCCGCCAGCCCGGCCGGGGCCACCGCGGCCACCCGGAACGCCCGCTCGGGGGTGGCGGTGAAGGGAACGGCCTCGGCGTCGGGCTCGATCAGCCCCAGCCGGACGGCGAGGGCACCGAGGTTGAGGTCCCAGCCCCACCCCAACGTCCGGGGCAGGAACAGCCGGGGGTCGGCGGGGCTCCACAGGCTGCGGGCCACCCGCCCCAGCAGGTCGACGGGCTCGGCCTCGTCCGGGTCGTCGACGGTCCGGCCGTCGGGCTCCCCGGCCACCGGGCCGGCCTGGGCCGCCACCGCCGCCACGTCCGCGGCGCTGGCACCGGGATCGAGGTGGTCGACGATCCAGGAGCGCAGGTCGCACAGGACCAGGTCGCGGAACTCCTCGTCGATGCTCGGGGCCACGGCGTCGAGGTAGTCCTGCAGGGCGGCCCGCGCCTCGGGGTTCAGTTCGTCGATCCGGCAGCTCATCGGAGACCTCCCAGGATCTCGGCGACCGCGTCCGACACCGACGAGAACGCGGCGGCCATCGCGTCCAGGGTCTCGCGGCCCGCGGGCGTCAGCGCGTAGTACTTGCGCGGCGGCCCGACCGGCGACTCGCGCCACGACGACGACACCAGGCCCGCCTTCGACAGCCGGGCCAGCAGTGGGTACACCGTGCCCGCGGTGATCTTCAGCACCGGGCGGGCGGCCAGCTCGTCCACCAGCTGGGAGCCGTACTTGGCCTCGTCCGCGAGTAGCCCGAGGACCGCCAGCTCCAGGACCCCCTTGCGCAGCTGGGAGGCCCAGGCCTCCTGTTCGCTTCTCATAGCTATACGGTACGACCAGCTACCTTGTTTCACAAGCTAGCGTCGTCGTCGGCACGCGCGAGCCGCGAGGTCGGCGGCACGAACCAGCAGGGCGAGCAGCCCGGAGCCACGTCGGGGCGCGCCCTCAGCGAGCGAGCCCGTCCACCGCCTCCGCGTTGGGCAGGTCGAGGAGCGCCCGGCCTGGCAGGAACAGCTTCGAGCCGCGGACGCCCGAGCCGACACACGCCCAGGCGATCTCCACGGCGTCCGGGTCGACCCAGATCGGCCAGTCGGCGGGCACCCCCACCGGGGTGATGCCGCCGTACTCCATTCCGGTCAGGGCCACGGCCTCCTCCATCGGGGCGAAGGACGCCTTCCGGGCGTCCAGCCGACGCCGGACGACGTTGTTCACGTCCACCCGCTTGTGGGCCGGCGTCATGCAGACCACGAACTTCTCGACCCCGGCGCGCACCCCCTTCACCACGACGGCGTTGACGCTCCACGCCAGCGGCAGGCCGTACTCGGCGCACAGCGCCTCGGTGTCGGCGAAGGCCGGGTCGATCGGCGCGACGAGGCACTCGGGGACGAACACCAGCGCGGCGGCCACGCTGGGCGCGACCAACGCGGGATGCTCGGCGGCGGGGACGGGATTCAGGGACCCGAACGGGCTCTGGGCGGCGGTCATGGCGCCCATCCTGCCCCGACCCCCGCGTCGCCGGTACGACAGTGACCGTTGTCGGTCACCTACGTACCGACGTCACGCGCTTCCAGCACCAGGCCGCCGCCCGAGTGTGACAAAGTCGCCACAAGACGGGCACTTTCGTCACTATCGGGGGCCGCGACTGCCGGACGAGCGGTCAGTAGTAGTAGGGGAAGGCCGACCAGTCCGGGGCCCGCTTCTCCAGGAACGAGTCGCGGCCCTCGACGGCCTCGTCGGTCATGTACGCCAGGCGAGTGGTTTCGCCGGCGAAGACCTGCTGGCCGATCAGGCCGTCGTCGATCGCGTTGAACGCGAACTTGAGCATCCGCTGCGCGGTCGGCGACTTGCCGCACACCAGCCGCGCCCACTCCAGGCCCTCGCGTTCCAGGTCGGCGTGCGGGACGACCTTGTTGACCGTCCCCATCTCGTAGGCGCGCTGGGCGTCGTAGGTCTGGCCGAGGAAGAAGATCTCGCGGGCGATCTTCTGCCCCACCTGCCGGGCCAGGTAGGCCGAGCCGAAGCCGGCGTCGAAGGAG
>CAZBMH010000061.1:5622-14083 GCA_964492685.1 uncultured Micropruina sp. | reverse complement strand
AGGGCCGGTGTGGTCATTCTTCTGGAGGAGCGAAGAATGATTCCATGGCGGCGTTGTCGCCGGCGGAGGCGACCTGGCCCATCGAGCCGGACAGGTGGTGGCGGCGGAGCGCGGCCAGGATGTTCCTGGAGCGAAATTGACTGCCCCTGTCGCCTGGAGCGAAATTGACTGCCCCTGTCGCTGTGCACGATGCAGCCGGTGACGTTGCCGCGGCGGGCGACGGCCATGGTGAGCGCGTCGACGGCGATCTTGGACTTCATTCGGTCGTCACTGATCGAGTAGCCGACGATCCGGTTCGACCAGACGTCCTTGATCGCGCACTCGTACAGCTTTCCCTCATCGGTCCAGTGCTCGGTGATGTCGGTGAGCCACAGCTGGTTCGGCCCGGTCGCGGTGAACTGGCGTTTGACGAGGTCGTCGTGGGCCGGTGGGCCCGGCCGCTTCCCGTTACGGCCGCGTGGCTTGCCGAACGCGCTCCACCAGCCGTTGGCGCTACAGATCCGCCACACCGTCCGGTCACAGCGTGCGTGGCCGGCGTCGCGGGCCTCATCGGCCAGCAGCCGGTAGCCGAACTCCGGATCGTCACGGTGGGCGTCGAAGACCGCGTTGGCCAGGTAAGCCTCGGCCAGTCCCCGGCCCCCGATCGGGCGGGTGAGCCAGCGGTAGTACGGCTGGCGGGCGAGCTTCAGTACCCGGCACGCGACCGTGACGGGGATCCCGTCGACGGCCAGCTCTTTGACGAGCGGGTACATCATCTTCCCGGCAGGTTCGCCCGCGACAGATACGCCGCCGCCCTGCGCAGGACCTCGTCCTCCTGCTCCAACAGCCGGATCCGGCGCTTCGCATCGCGGAGCTCCTTGGCCTCGGTCTCGGTCACGCCTGGACGGACGCCATCAGCGACATCGGCAGCGTGGAGCCAGTTCCGTAGGCACGACACGGAGATCCCGAAGTCCTTGGCCAGCTGAGCAATCGGAGCCTCGCCCTTCCGGGCAACCGCCACAACATCGTCCCGGAACTCTCTCGGATGGGGATTCGGCATGGTGCAAATCCTTCCAGCAGGGCCCTCAGACCCCACAGATCGGTTGTCACCTATCCCTGCAGCAGTCCCTTGACCGTGGCCAAGGAATGGACTACGGTCCCAGTTGAGTGCACATAGGCGCTCCCCAACGAACGGAAGTTCAGTGCGCACCCCCCCCCAGAATCATCCTGAGCTTGATCACCGTCCTCAGCCTAGGTCTCATCCCACTTCAGACCACAGCCGCAGAAGCCCAGGCGGGCGACAGAGAAGTCCAAGCCCTCATCGCGAAGGCTTTCACGGGAAAGCTGAGTCGCGCGGACAAAGACACGCTCATTCATCAGTATCCTGAGGTCGCCGCTGTGGTCCCTGATTATGACGCGACAACCTCGCAGGAGGTGGTGGCCACCTCGTCGCGCACTCCGGGAGTTTCAATAGCCGCGACCGCCTGTAGCACCTACTCTGGGTGGAGTACTTTGAAATCGACTCTCGGGTTGACTCTCTATCGCTTTTACCATTCAGCAAAGGTCTGCTCCAATGGGAGCGTTGTAACCAGTCACTCCTCGCCCACATATGAAATGAGTCAACAGGATCCGACCATCACCTCTTGGAAGATCGTTGACAGGTACGTCACCGGCGTTTCAACCGCACAATCGAAGTCTCGTCTGCAAGTGCGAGTGTCGCACTGCATCTTCAATTACGGATGCTACGCCAGTTCCTATCCCACGGGCACCATCATCGCTACCCGAGTCAATACTGCAACCATCTCGACCACGTTCGGCTGATGAGCCCTCTTCGTACGAATCATTTGTGGCTCGCCGGCCTGCTCTTGGCCGCAGCCTTCCTCATTGGTCCCCTTGTTACG
Organism: uncultured Micropruina sp.; assembly: GCA_964492685.1. Classification (GTDB taxonomy): domain Bacteria; phylum Actinomycetota; class Actinomycetes; order Propionibacteriales; family Propionibacteriaceae; genus Micropruina. Next base: position 12,203 of record CAZBMH010000061.1, on the reverse strand, counting down.
GCGGCACTCATCAGTATGGTGTTGCTTCCCGTTGGTGCCGTCGAGCTTTCAGGGATCTACGCGATCGGTGCCTTGTTGGCGACGGTGGCGTGGTTCCGGATCCGCAAGGCCGCGAAACCCTAGATCCTCGGTAGTCCAACTGCTTCGTCCGCGAGGTGGTGAACACCTGGTGCGGCCATTGGAAACGGGAACGGCCCGAGGTGAAGGCGTCTGGCACCCCTGCACCTGGGGCCGTTCCCTCTCAGCGACTCGGTGACCCCACACCTGCAAGGTGCGCTGCCAGGCGACGTTGCCGGCCGATCCCCCGTTGCAGGTTGGCTAGCACAGTTCGCGCCGTGGCAAGCATCCACGGCAAGGGCTCAGCGGGCAGCGGCGCCCGACTGCGCCAGGCGGCCAGATACACCTCCCCGACACATCGTCGGCGGTTTCGGCGTCGCTGTGTCGGCGGGCATAGGCGTACACCCGGGCGCGAGATTGCCTCGAACAAGTGGCGGAAGGAGGCTTCCTCGGCGGGGCTGGGGGCAGATCGGCTGACACTCAGTAGTGTCCGGTACGTCCGGAGAATGACCGGCCCGGATCACAGAGCGCTCTCGGCTTAGAGTTCGTGGGGTGAAAGCACCGGAGAAGACAAAGGTCGTCCTTGACGAGTCGAAGATCCCCACTCACTGGTACAACATCGTGGCGGACCTTCCCGAGCCCCCGCCGCCACATCTGCATCCGGGCACCCGGGAACCCTTGACACCAGCAGACATGACCCCGATCTTCCCGATGGGCCTGATCGCCCACGAGGCCAGCGCCGAGCGGTGGATCGAGATCCCGCAGCAGGTCCGTGAGATCTACCGGCTGTGGCGGCCCTCCCCGATGATCCGGGCGTGGCGCCTGGAGGCCGAGTTGGGCACCACCGCGCGGATCTACTACAAGTACGAGGGTGCCTCGCCGGTTGGTTCCCACAAGACCAACTCGGCGGTCGCGCAGGCTTACTACAACAAAGTCGAGGGCAAGAAGCGGCTGACGACCGAGACCGGGGCCGGCCAGTGGGGTTCGGCGCTGGCCTTTGCCTGCGACGTCTTCGACCTGGAGTGCAACATCTGGCAGGTGCGCTCTTCGTACGAGGGCAAGCCGTACCGCCACGTGCTCATGGAAACGTTCGGGGCGACTGCGGTGGCGTCCCCTTCTGAGCTGACGCAGGCCGGACGGGCGCTGCGGGAACGCTTCCCCGACACCACCGGCTCGTTGGGGATGGCCATCTCCGAAGCGGTTGAGGCGGCAGTCATGGATCCCGACGCGTCGTACTCGCTCGGCTCGGTGCTCAACCACGTACTGCTGCACCAGACCGTCATCGGCCAGGAGGCGCTGCTGCAGCTGGCCGAGTTCGGCGAACAGGCCGCGGACGTCGTCTACGGCTGCGCCGGCGGCGGCTCGAACCTGGGCGGCCTCGCCTTCCCCTTCCTGCGGGAGAACCTCGAGGGCCGGACGACGACGCGCCTGGTCGCGTGCGAACCCAAGGCCGCGCCGTCCCTGACCGAGGGCGAGTACAAGTACGACTCGGGCGACACCGCCGGGCTCACCCCGCTGCTGAAGATGTACTCGCTGGGCGCCGACTTCGTCCCCGCCCCGGTGCACGCGGGCGGGCTGCGCTACCACGGCATGGCGCCGCTGATCAGCCACGCCTACAACCTCGGCCTGATGGACGCGATCTCGATCAAGCAGCGCGACGCGTTCGCAGCCGGGGTGCTGTTCGCGCGCTGTGAGGGCATCGTCCCGGCATCGGAGTCCAACCACGCCATCGCGGGAGCGCTGGCCGAGGCGCGCCGGGCGGCCGTGGAGGGCACCTCGCCGGTGATCGTGATCGGCGTCTCGGGGTCGGGCCAGCTGGACCTGCCCGCCTACGCCGAATTCCTCGCCGGCGACATGGCCGACAGCTGAGGTTGCGCTCGCACCACCTGGTTTGACAGCGGGAATCCGTCGGGGCACCATCGCCCGGGGGCTCCGATCGAGACCCCTGTGCCGCACGGTCGTGCGACCATGACCAGAAGAGAGAACCTGCATGACGAACCCGAATCCGACCACCCCTCCAGGCCCCGAGTCCCTGCCGACCTACCTGCCGGAGGGCGACGCCGATTCGCCCCTCGACCCGAGCTTCTTCCGCGCCCTGTTCGACGTGTCCTTCACCAAGTACATCACCCCGTCCGTGGTGAAGGTCGTCTACGTGCTGGCCATCGCGCTGGTCGCGGTGTTCGCCGTGGTCTCGACGATCACCGGCTTCACCCAGGGCGCCTTGCCCGGGCTGCTCGCGCTCGGTTTCGCCGTTGTCGGCGGCACCTTCTCGCTGGTCTTCTTCCGGATGACCCTCGAGTTCTACCTGGCGACCATCCGCACCAGCCAGACCCTGCTGCAGATGCAGCGTCGCGGCCTTCAGCCCTGAGCCGCCACCGGGCGCCGAGCCCGGTCCCGCGACGCGGCCGGCGTCCGACCCCTCTCGGGTCGGCGTCGGCCGCTGTCGTCTCCACCCTCGAGGCCTGCGACGGGTCCGCTCACCACACGTTGCGGACGACCGCATAGCCGATCCCGAGGACGGCCAGGGCCAGCCACCACTGGTCCGCCGAGGGGCGCCGCCCGCTCGGCAGCCGGACCCGTGGCCCACCGAGCGCCTCGATCGCCCAGAGCACGCCCAGTGCCGCGGTCACCGACAGGATCGCGAACACGAAGGGGTTCGCGGCCAGGGCGCCGGCGAGGTCGCCGCGCAGCAGGCTCATGCCCAGATGGGTGCTGCCGCACAGCGGGCACAGCGTGCCGGTGAGCGCGCGCCACGGGCAGGGGACGCCGTATCCGAGCGCCCCCAGCACGCTCAGCCCACCGCCCACCGCGGCGAACGCCCCGAGGCGCGCGAGCCCGGCGCGCGCGTCGAAATCGCCGGCGCTGGGGCTGGGGAGAAACGACACGAATGCATTATCCCCCGAGACCCTGAGCCGTTGACACTGCGTCGCGCGTACCATCAAGGCGTCCCTGAACACCGACAGAGGAACAATCGTGACCAATCAAAACTGGAACACCAACGCCCCGCAGGATCCGCCGAACTACGGCCAGGTCCCCACCGGGGACGGCGCCACGCCCTCGTACGAGCCCCCGGCCACCGGCGCACCCGGCGGCTACACCCCGCCCGCCGCGGCTCCCGGCGGCTACACCCCGCCCGCCGCTCCCGGCTACACCCCGCCCCCCGCAGCCCCGGGCGGCTACGCGCCCCCGACCGCCCCCGGCGGCTACACGCCTCCCGCCTCCCCCTACAGCCAGCCCCCCGCGGCGGGCGGCTACAGCACCCCGAACCCCTACGGCGCACCCACCGAGCCGAACTTCAACGCGGCCCAGCAGGGCTACGGCGCACCGTCCTACCAGGGCGGTGGCTACCAGCCCGCGATCCCGACGGCGACCCTGGCCGAGTGGCCGAAGCGAGCGCTCGGCGGCCTCATCGACTATGCCGTGCCGAGCATCGTCTACTCGGTGCTCTCCAGCCCCTTCCAGACGAAGTTCGACGCGACCACGGGAGCCATGACCGGCGGCAACGGGCTCATCACGTTCGTCCTGTGGCTGGCCTACATCGGCTTCGTCGCCTACAACACCTGGTACCTCGGCGGCACCACCGGCTACTCGATTGGCCGCAAGATCGCCAAGGTCAAGCTCGTCGACGAGGCCACGGGCCAGCCCATCGGCATGCTCAAGGGCTTCCTGCGCCACCTGGCCCACATCATCGACAGCCTGATCTGCCTCGTCGGCTGGCTGTTCCCGCTGTGGGACGCCAAGAAGCAGACCATCGCCGACAAGATCATGCAGACGGTCGTCATCAACACCGACGGCCAGAGCTGATCCTGCACGAGCTCAACCCGCATCACGCAGCAGTGCCCCGGACGAGAGTCCGGGGCACTGCTGCGTTGTTGACGTTCGAGCGCGCGCCGCGCTTGACGGCCGCGCTTTAGGACTCGGCCCGCGGGGTCTTGCCCTGATCGCCGCCCTCGTCGTCCGCGGCCGTCGGCAGGCCCGGCCCCGACGTGGGGTCGTAGGCCTGGCCGTACGAACCGTAGGGCGACGCCTGGTAGCCCCCGGCGGGCGGCGGGTAGCTGCCCTGCGGCGGGGCCGCGGGAGGCCCGTACGGGGCCGCGGGCGCCGGCTGGCCGGCGGCGACGGGGGGCTGGCCGCCCGGGGCCGGGTAGCCGGCCTGCGGGCCGGGGTAGCCGGCGGTCGGGGGCTGGGCGGGATAGCCGGGCTGCGACGGGTAGCCGGCGGGCTGGTTCGGGTAGGCCGGCGCGGGGGCCGGGGCCGGGTAGCCGCCCTGGGCGCTGCGGGGGTCGAACTGGGCTGCCCGGGAGCCCGGCAGCTGCCGCAGCATCTCGCGGGCGTCGGCGGCCACCTTGTGCTGGCACAGCACCTCGTACTTGGTGGCCACGGTCTGCGAGATCGAGGTGAAGTCGCGCTTCCCGCGGCTCATCGCGTACCCGAGGACCGCGAAGATCACCCCGATCGAGATGCCCACCAGCAGGCCGACGGGCAGCAACGACAGCGGATTGGCGCCCGGCTGGATGAACCACATGATCAGGGCGACCATCAGGCCCGTCGACACGCCGCTCTGAACCCCGGCCAGCAGCACGGTCCCCCAGTTCTTCCGCCCGGTGACGCGCTCGACCGACCTCAGATCCGTCCCGACGATCGCCAGGTTCTCGACGGCGAATTTGTTGTCGGCGAGGTAGTCGACCGCCTGCTGCGCGAGGGGGTAGGTGTCGTAGACCCCCACCGACTGGGGGTACTCCAGCTCGAACAAGGAACTCAGGTGCGAGCTCGGGGGTTGCGTCATTGTGGTCCTTCCATTCCCGCGGCCCGACCCCGGGCCACGATCGCTGCTGCCAACTTCACGCCCGCCTCGTCCACCATCTCGTCGTCGACGACGATGGCACCCGTGGCACCGCCCGCCACCTGGGCCGCGGCCCGGTAGGCGATCATGATGCGCTCCGCCCGTGCGAAAGTCTGAGCGCTGGGGGCAAAGATTTCATTCCCGGCCGCCACCTGATCGGGGTGAAGCACCCACTTGCCGTCGTAGCCGAGCGCCGCGCTGGCCCGCGCGCTGCGCCGGAAGCCGTCGAGGTCGCGGATGCCGACGAACGGGCCGTCGATGGCCTGCAGCCCGTGGGCGCGGGCGGCGACGAGGATCGTCATCAGCACGTGGTGGAACGCGTCGGCGGGATAGCCCTCGGGCTGGCTCCCGACGTTGAGGCCGCCCATGCCGAGGCTCGCCATGAAGTCGCCCGGCCCGTACACCAGCGAGACCAGCCGGGGGCTCGCCGCCGCGATCTCGGCCACGTGCAGCAGGCCGATCGCGTCCTCGATCTGGGCCTCGATGCCGATCCGGCCCACCGGGAGCCCGGCGGCCTGCTCCACCTGGGTGAGCAGCAGGTCGAGCGCCTGGACGTGACTCGCCGCGGCAACCTTCGGCAGGACCAGCGCGTCGATGCGCGCCCCCGCACCCGTAACCACCTCGATCACGTCGGCGTGGGTCCAGGGCGTCGTCCAGTCGTTGACCCGGACGGTCACCACCGGCGCCCGGAAGACGCCCTCGTTCAGCGCCCGGACGATGCACCCGCGGGACTCCACCTTCACCGCCGGAGCGACGGCGTCCTCGAGATCCAGGAAGAGCGCGTCGACCGCCAGCCCACGGGCCTTGGCGATGAAGCGATCCGAGGAGCCGGGAACGGCGAGCACGGTGCGGCGGGTGACGTTCACCTCACCAGCCTAACGGCCGCCGCCGACGGCACCCCGGCGGGCTCAGGTGACCAGCAGGCCGAGCTTCTTGCCGGCCAGCGACCGGCGCCGGGTGGCGAGGCGATCCGCGAGGCCGTCGAGGGCCGCCGCCGCCGGGGAGGCCAGGTCGGTAGCCACCAGCGGCACCCCCTCGTCCCCGGACACCCGCAGTTCGGGATCCAGCGGCACCTCGGCCAGCAGCGGGATCTCGTAGCCGAGGCGCTGGGTCAGGGCGTTCGAGACCGCCGCGCCGCCGCCGGAACCGAACAGGTCGATGCGGTGCGACTGGCCGCAGTGGGGACAGGCCGCGTCCAGGTAGGACATGTTCTCGACCACGCCGAGCACCTTCTGCTCCAGCATGGACGCCATCGTGCCGGCCCGCTCGGCCACCTCGGCAGCCGCCTGCTGCGGCGTCGTCACCACCAGGACCTCGGCGTTGGGCAGCTTCTGGCCGAGCGAGAGCGCCACGTCGCCGGTGCCGGGCGGCAGGTCGAGCAGCAGGAAGTCCAGGTCGCCCCAGAAGACGTCGGACAGCAGCTGATGCAGCGCCCGGTCGAGGATCGGCCCGCGCCACGCGATCACCTGGTCGCGGGACTGCTTGAGCATCCCCATGGAGATCACCTTCAGCCCGAACGCGGGCACCGGCATGATCATGTCCTCGACCTGGGTCGGACGGGCGTCGGCGAGCCCCAGCAGGCCCGGCACGGAGTGGCCGTAGATGTCGGCGTCCAGCACCCCGACGCTCTTGCCGCGGGCCGCCAGCGCCATGGCCAGGTTCACCGTGACCGACGACTTGC
>CAZBMH010000061.1:0-5612 GCA_964492685.1 uncultured Micropruina sp. | reverse complement strand
AGGCCACCAGGATCACCTGGGTGAGCGAATCGGGCTTGGCGAAGGGGATCTCGCGCTGACCGACGCCGCCGCGCAGCGAGTTCCGCATGGCCGTGCGCTGCTCATCGCTCATCGTCCCCAGTGTCAGGTTGATGCCCGACACCCCGTCGACGGCGGTGACGGCGGCCGTCACGTCGTGCTCGATGGTGCCCTTCAGGGGGCAGCCCGCGATGGTCAGCAGGACGGTCAGCGTGACCACGCCGTCGTCGTCGACCTCGACCGAGTCGACCATGCCCAGGTCGGTGATCGGGCGCTTGATCTCGGGGTCGATGACCCCGGTCAGGGCCTGGTGGACGGCGGACAGCAGCTCAGCGGAAGACATGCCCCGAGCCTAACCCAGCCTCACCGAGGCACCCGGGGCGGTTCGCCCCGCGTCCGCACCGGGCCGCTCCACGCGGATGGACGCGTCAGCCGCGCTCGGAGGGCGAGTCCTCGCCGCGGTTCTCCTCCAGCTCGGCGAGCAGGTCCCGCAGCTCGGAGCGGATGAAGTCCCGGGTGGCCAGGTCGTTGACCCGCATCCGCAGCGCCGCGATCTCGCGGGCCAGGAAGTCCATGTCGGCGCGCGCCTGGGCGGCGGTGCGCCGGTCCTCCCCCAGCGCCAGCTTGTCGCGGGCCTCCTGGCGGTTCTGCGCCAGCAGGATCAGCGGCGCGGCGTACGACGCCTGCAGCGACAGGATCAGGGTCAGGAAGATGAACGGGAACTTGTCCGGCGCCAGCGGGCCCTCGGGCATCAGGTTGTTCCACGCCACCCACAAGACGATGAAGATCGTCATCCAGATCAGGAAGCGGGCGGTGCCCATGAACCGGGCGAAGGCCTCCGCGAACGCCCCGAAGGCGTCCGAGTCCACCTTCATCTGCGGGAGCCAGCGCCGGTCCCGCCCGGGGGTGTTGAGGTCGCGGTCGTCAGCCATCACGCACCCCCCGGCTCCAGGCGGTCGAACTCAACGCCACGCCAGTCGTTGGGCAGGATGTGGTCGAGGACGTCGTCCACGGTCACCGCGCCCAGCAGCCGCCGCTCGGCGTCCACCACCGGGGCGCAGACGAGGTCGTAGGTGGCGAAGTAGCGGCTGACCTGCGCGATGTTGGACGCGGGCGTCAGCGGACGGATGTTGGAGTCGATGACGCTCGCGGCCAGCGCGGACGGCGGTTCGCGCAGCAGCCGCTGGATGTGCACCCCGCCGAGGAACCGGCCCGTCGGGGTGTCCAGCGGCGGGCGGCACACGTAGGCGAGGCACGCCAGGGCCGGGGTGAGCTCCTCGTTGCGCATCAGCGCCAGCGCCTCGGCGACGGTGGCGTCGGGGGCGAGGATGACCGGCTCGGGGGTCATCAGGCCGCCCGCGGTGGCCGCGTCGTAGCTCAGCAGCGAGCGGACGTCCTTGGCGTCCTCGGGCTCCATCTTGCCCAGGATGTCCTCGGCGATGTCCGGGGCCAGCTCGGCGATCAGGTCGGCGGCGTCGTCGGGATCCATCTCCTCGAGGATGTCGGCGGCCCGCTCCACCTTCAGCGACGAGATGACGGCGACCTGCTCGTCGTCCGGCAGCTCCTCCAGCGCCTCGGCCAGCAGCTCGTCGTCCATCGCGTTGACGATCTCGGCCCGCCGGGTCGGATCCATGTCGTGCAGTTCGCGCGCCACGTCGGCCGGTCGCATCTCCTGCAGCTGGGCCAGCACCTGATCGGCGGCGCGCTGCGAGGAGACCACCAGGTCGGGGATCTCGGACCAGTCCACGATCACGACGTGCGCCTTCGCGAACGGGCGCCGGGTCGGCTCCCGCAGGGCCACCTCGGAGATGACCCACTCGCGGGTCCGGGCCTGCCGGAACGCCACGTCGTAGATGCCGAGCGGCTTGTCCTGGCCCCGCCGGTGCACGGTGCGATCGAAGAGCTGGTCCACCACCAGCGTCTCGCGCTCGCGGCTGACGAAGCGGCGTGTGTTCACCACGCCGGAGATGATCACCTGGTTGCTGTCGATGGCGTGCACGCGCTCCATCGGGAAGAAGATCCGGCGCATCGCGAACAGCTCGACGACGAACCCCTTCACGCGCGGGGCGCGGTTGCCGCTGCGGGTCTGCACCACGACATCCCTGATCTTGCCGACGGGATCGCCGGAGGCGTCCAGCATCGGCAGGCCCCGCACCCGGGACACGAAGATCGAGGTAGAGCTGCTCACGCCTGAAAAGGTACCGCGTCCGGGGCGGCGCGAGTACCGGGCTCAGGTGGCTTCGCGGTCGAACGGCGGGATGGCCTCCACCAGGTTGGCGAGGTCGGGATCGACCCCGTCCGGCTCACCCGCCGGGCTCGCGTCGGGGCGAACCTCACCGGTGGTGGCCTGGGTGACGGCGCCGCGGACGCCGCGCATCTCGGCGGCCACCTCGTTCAGCTCCCGGGTGGTCTCGGCGCCCAGCTGGCTGGCGATCAGGTTGCGCGGGTTCAGGTCGGAGAGCTTGATGTCGGCCAGCTCGGGGCCGAGTTCTTCGCGCAGCTGCGTCCGCGCGTCGTTGGCGATGCCGCGCAGGTAGGCGAAGACCCGGGCCGTCTTGCGCGCGAGCTCGGGGAGCTTCTCGGGCCCGAAGAAGACGATGGCCAGCAACAGCAGCAGGACGATCTCCCACGCGTTGAAGTCCATGGCGCAAGGGTAGCGCCACCGCCCCGCGCGGCCCCGCCCCGGGTCAGAGGCCGATCTGGTCCAGCAACGCGACGAACGTGGCCGTCTGTTCGGCGGTCGCGGGCTTCAGCGGACGGCGGACACCCCCGGGGTGCTGCCCGCGGGCGGCCAGGCCCGCCTTCACCATCATCACGCCCTGGGTGGCGAAGACCCCCAGGAAGACCGGGAGCAGCTCGCGGTGCAGCGCCAGCGCCGTGGCCGCGTCGCCGGCCGCGTACGCCTCGATCATGGCCTTGGTGCGCGTTCCGGTGAAATGGGTCGACGTGCCGACGACGCCGACGCCCCCGACCGCCATCAGCGGCAGCGTGAGGGCATCGTCCCCGGAGTAGTAGGCCAGATCGGTGGCGGCCATCACCTTGCCCGAGGAGGTCACGTCGCCCTTGGCGTCCTTGACCGCCACGATCCGCGGGTGCGCGGCCAGCGCGATCAGCACGTCCTCGGGGATCGGGATCGCCGAGCGTCCCGGGATGTCGTAGAGCATCACCGGCAGCTCGGTGGCGTCGGCGACCATCAGGAAGTGCTCGTACAGCGCGTCGACCGGGGGCTTGTTGTAGTACGGCGTGACGACCAGGACGCCGTCCGCGTCCGCGGCCACGGCGTCGTGACAACGCGCGATGGTGGCGGCGGTCTCGTTGGTGCCCACCCCGGCGATGATCTTGGCCCGGTCACCCACCTCGGCCTTCACCGCCTTGAGCAGCGCGAGCTTCTCCGCGTCGTTGGTGGTGGGCGACTCGCCGGTGGTGCCGTTGATCACCAGGGCGTCGTTCTTCATCTCGTCCACCAGGTAGGCGGCCAGGCGGCGGGACTCGTCCAGGTCCAGCGAGCCGTCCGCGGCGAACGGGGTGACCATGGCCGTCACGAGACGGCCGAACACGGGGGTCGTCGACATAGCGGCAGTCTAGGGGGAGCCTCCCCGGCGCTTTGGACGTCTCGGCACCCCGCGGCCTCAGTCCTCGATGATCACCATCGGGTCGCCGTCGCGGACGACGTCCCCGACAACCACGACCACGTCGGTGACCCGACCCGCGACCTCGGCGAGGACCGGGATCTCCATCTTCATCGACTCGAGGATGACCACGGGCTGCTCGGCGGTGACCCGTTGCCCCACCTCGACCTCGACGGTCAGGACATTGGCCACCAGCTCGGCGGCTACCACGTGACTCATGGCCGCCATGCTAGTGCTGATCCCCCGCGCCGACCGGGCGCACCGGCGACCCGCCCGATCACCGCTCGGCGCCGGCGCGCGGACGTATACGCTGAGGGTCGTGACTCCTGCTGCGAAGTCGGGTAAGCCCGCCGCCCCTGCCGCCTCCCGGGCCTTCGCGGAGGCCTTCGTCCCGGAATCGGATCAGGTGGCCCTGGCCCGCCGGGCCGCCCGCGAGATGGGGCTGACGCCGGCCTCCACGGGCACCGTGGCGATGCTGACGTTCCTGGCCCGCTGCGTGCACGCCCGGGCGGTCGTGGAGATCGGCACGGGTGCCGGTGTTTCCGGGCTGGCCCTGATCGCGGGCATGGCCTCCGACGGCGTGCTCACCAGCATCGACCCGGAGAACGAGCATCAGGTGGCGGCCCGGCAGGTGTTCAACGCCGCCGGCGTCCCGAGCCGTCGGGTGCGGCTGATCGCCGGCTCCGCCCTCACCGTGCTGCCCAAGCTGAGCGACGGCGGCTACGACCTGGTGTCGGTGGACGGCGACCCCCTGGAGTACGTGGAGTACGTGGCCCAGGCGCTGCGGCTGCTGCGTCCCGGCGGCATCCTGGTCTTGCACCACGCGCTCTGGGACGACCTGGTCGCCGACGCCGACAACGAGGACGACGAGCCCACCATCATCCGCGAGGCGCTGGAGGCCATCGCCGCGATCGACGAGTTCACCGCGGTGCTGCTGCCGGTCGGCGACGGGCTGCTGGCCGCGATCAAGGGCTGACGAGCCCACACGCCCGGCCCGGGGCCACCGGCCCCCAGACGTGGAAACGCCCCGCCAGTTCGACCGGCGGGGCGTTTCGCTGCTTGGGGATCAGAAGCCCGGCACCACGAAGTTCTTCGGGACGACGGTGATGCCCTCCTCCACGTGGAAGCCACGGGCCCGGTCGTGCTCGGGATCGACACCGATCTCGACACCGTCGGGAACCTTGACGTTCTTGTCCAGGATCGCCCGGCGCACCACGGAGTTGCGGCCGATCCGGCAGCCGGAGTAGATGATCGACTCCTCGACCTTGGCCCACTTGTCGACCAGCACGTTGGGCGACAGCACCGACCGGTCGACGTCGCCGCCGGAGATGATGCAGCCCGCGCTCACGATCGAGTCCTCCGCGTTGCCGCGCAGCGTGAACTTCGCGCCCGGCAGCTGGGCCTGGGACGTGAAGATCGGCCACCGCCGGTTGTACAGGTTGAACTCGGGATCGACCGAGACCAAGTCCATGTGCGCGTTGTGGTACGCGCCGATGGTGCCCACGTCCCGCCAGTAGTTCAGGTCCTTGTCCGTGGCACCGGGGACGCTGTTACGGGTGAAGTCGTACACCTGGGCGCGGCCGGCGTTGACGAAGAACGGGACGATGTTGCCGCCCATGTCGTGCTTGGACGAGTCGTCCAGCGCGTCGTCGTTCAGCGCCTCGACGAACGCCTTGCGGGTGAACACGTAGTTGCCCATGGACGCGTACGACTCGTCCGGGCTGTCGGGCAGGCCGGGCGGGTCAGCCGGCTTCTCCAGGAAGCTCTTGATGGTCTGGTCGGCGGCCGCGTCGATGACCCCGAAGTCCTTCGCCTCGTGGCGGGGCACCCGGATCCCGGCCACCGTCAGGTCCTTGCCCGAGTCGATGTGGGCCTGGACCATCTTGGCGACGTCCATCCGGTAGATGTTGTCGGCACCGAACACCACGACGTACTCGGGATCTTCGTCGTTGATCAGGTTCATCG
>CAZBMH010000060.1:0-14097 GCA_964492685.1 uncultured Micropruina sp. | reverse complement strand
CCACGGTGGTGATCTGGAAGACCACCCACATCACGGCCAGGAAGATCAGCGGCCCCCACACGGGGGCAGTGACGACGGCGTCCACCCGGTCGGAGACGGACGCGCGCCGCTCGCCCGAGTCCGCGGTCCCCGCATGCCGGGCCGACTCCACGAACGCGAAGCGCTCGTCCTCGCGCTGCAGTGGGTCGACGACCGGCTCCACCGGACGGGCCGCGGGCAACGGGGCCATCAGCACCTGGTGCACCGCGCGCGCCAGGTTGTCCAGCCCCTCGCGGCGCCGCGGGTCCAGCGCAACGACCGGGCAGCCGAGGGCCTCGCTGAGGGCGTAGGTGTCGACGCGGATGCCCCGCTGCCGGGCCACGTCGACCATGCTGAGCGCCACCACGATCCGCTGTCGCCGCTCGCGCAACTGGCTGACCAGGTAGAGGCTGCGCGCCAGCCGGGCCGCGTCCACGACGGCCACGACCACCTCGGGCGGGTCGTCACCGCAGACGAGGTCGCGGGTGAGTTCCTCGTCCAGCGAGAGCGGCTCGAGCGAGTAGGCACCGGGCAGGTCGATCAGGGTGTACTCGACGGGGGCGTCGCCGGACGGGCAGTCGCAGACCTCGCACGCGCAGGTCCGCAGCCCGGCCCTGGCGCGCCAGATGCCGCGCGCGACCTCGACGGTGGTGCCGGGCCAGTTACCCATGGTCACCCGCGAGCCCGTCAGGCCGTTGAAGAGGGTCGACTTGCCGCAGTTGGGGGCCCCGGCGAGCGCCACCACCGCGGCGTCCGGCCCGGCGCCGGCGCCCGCCGCGGGCGCGTGGCAGCTGGGGGCGAGATCGGTGGCCGCGTTGACGCGCAGCAGCGGCAGAGACGCTCGGGCGGGCCCGGCCATCAGGCCTCCTCCACCGACAGCCGGGGCAGCAGGTCGCGGCCCACGGCCAAGCGCGCGCCCGCGACGTCCAGCACGCGACCGCCGCCGGAAGTGCGGAGCATGACCGTCACCAGCGCCCCCGGACGAACCCCCATCATGGCGAGGCGCTTGCCCGCAGGTCCGGTCACGTCGGTGCCGGCGATGGTGAGCGGAACTCCGAGCGGGGCTCCGGCCAGGGTGATCACGAAGTAAGGCTAACCTAAGCCCGAACGATTTAGACAATCGATTTGTTACGATAAACGGCGCGCGTTCGTCACAAAGGCGGGCGGACGCGGGCCGCCTCAGAGCTTGGCGAGCAGGCTCTCCACGAAGTAGCCGAGCCATTCGTAGACGTGGTGGACGAAGGCCCGCGGGTCGTCCTCCTCCAGCGCCTCCAGCCGGGCCGCGTCGTCGGCCGTCTCGATCCCCAATCGCACCGCCAGGCTGAGCCGCAGGGCGCTGACGGTCTGCAGCCAGGCCTGGGTGGCAGCGGTCGGAATCAGCACGCGCCCGCGCCCCTCGCGCCCCGCCCGGATCGCCGCCAGGACGACCCCCGCCTGCTCGATCTTGGTCCGGCGCTGCGTCGATTCGGTGTAGCGCCGGAAGTCGGCCTCGGCGTCGGCGTCGTCGGTGTAGGCCGAGGGGAACAGCCGTGCCAGCACCGGGTCGGACGTGTCCAGCGGCTCCTCGCGCTGCTCGGCCTCCCAGGCGGCGAACGGGTCGCTGACGGCGGGGCCCATCTCGTGGGCCGACAGCAGGCTGACCAGCTGCTCGGCCAGCGACTCCAGCAGCGCCGACTCGTACTCCTCCAGCGTGACGCCCAGCCCGCCCTCGACCCGCCGGAACCGGCTCATTCGGAACGCTCCAGCGTGGCCCACAGCCCGTAGGCGTGCAGCGCGTTGACGTGGGTCTCCATCTCCTCGCGGGTGCCGCTGGAGACCACCGCGCGACCCTCGGTGTGGACCTGCATCATCAGCCGGTGGGCCTTCTCCTTGGAGTAGCCGAAGTAGGTCCGGAAGACGTGGGTCACGTAGCTCATCAGGTTGACCGGGTCGTCCCACACGATGGCCACCCAGGGAGTCAGCTCGGCCGGCGCCTCGGCCGGACGGTCCGCCAGCGCGGTGCCACCCTCGGGGGAACCCGGCTGCCCGGACGGCGACGACATGGCCCCCATTCTGGCAGACCGCGGTGACTACGCTGTGGCCATGACGGCCGCCACAGCGCTGCACACCGATCACTATGAGCTGACCATGGTGCGGGCCGCTCTGGCCTCCGGGGCGGCGGACCGGCGTTGCGTCTTCGAGCTGTTCGGTCGGCGGCTCCCCGAGGGCCGCCGCTACGGCGTGGTCGCCGGGGTCGGTCGGGCCATGGACGCGATCGAGGCCTTCCGGTTCGACGCCGCCACCCTCGACCACCTGCTCGACCGCGCCGTGATCGACGAGCCCCTGGCGACGTGGCTGGCCGGCTACCGCTTCACGGGCGACATCTGGGGGTACGCCGAGGGCGAGGTCTACTTCCCCGGATCGCCGCTGCTGATCGTCGAGGGCGGTTTCGCCGAAGCGTGCCTGCTGGAGACGGTTCTGCTGAGCATCTACAACGCCGATTCCGCCGTGGCCTCGGCCGCCTCGCGCATGACGGCCATGGCGGCCGAGCGCCCCTGCATCGAGATGGGGTCGCGCCGGACGAACGAGCACGCCGCCGTGGCCGCCGCCCGGGCCGCCTACATCGCGGGGTTCGCCGCCACGTCCAACCTGGAGGCGGGACGCCGCTACGGGGTGCCCACCCGAGGCACCGCCGCCCACTCGTTCACCCTGCTCTTCGACAGCGAGGAGGAGGCGTTCGCGGCCCAGCTGGCCGCCCTCGGCGAGGACACCACCCTGCTGGTCGACACCTACGACATCGAGACCGCTGTGCGCACCGGCGTCCGACTCACCGATGGACGACTCGGGGCGATCCGTCTCGACTCCGGCGACCTGGCCGAGTTGGCCGGCGACGTGCGGCGGTTGCTCGACTCGCTGGGCGCCACCGCGACCCGGATCATCGTCACCTCCGACCTGGACGAGTGGCAGATCGCCGCGCTGCGGGGCGCGCCGGTCGACGGCTTCGGCGTCGGCACCTCGCTGGTGACCGGCTCGGGCGCCCCGACCAGCGGCTTCGTCTACAAGCTGGTGGCCCGAAGCACCGACGCGTCCTCGGCGCTCGAACCGGTCGCCAAGCGGAGCCCCAACAAGGCATCGGTCGGCGGTCGCAAGTACGCCCTGCGGCGGCTGGACGAGCGCGGACGGGCCGCGGCCGAGGTCATCGGCATCGGGGCCGCGCCGTCCGGGGGCGCCAACGACCGGTCGCTGCTGGTGCCGCTGATCGAGGCCGGGCGGGTCGTGGGGCGCGAGCCGCTGGAGAGGGCCAGGCAACGCCACGCCGAGGCCCGTGCGGAGCTGCCGCTGGCCGCCCTGAAGATGTCGCGCGGCGAGCCCGCGATCCCCACCGTGCTGCTGGACGCCGACGGCGATCCGATCACCAATCCCTACACCCATTGGAGCCCGCAATGACCCGTGCGCTGATCGTCGTCGACGTCCAGAACGACTTCTGTGAGGGCGGCTCGCTGGCCGTCGTCGGTGGCTCGGCAGTGGCCGAACGGGTCGCCGCCCTGCTCGCCACCGACCACGACTACGACCTGGTGGTGGCCACCCGCGATCACCACGTCGACCCGGGCGCGCACTTCTCCGACGACCCCGACTTCGTCGACAGCTGGCCGCCGCACTGCGTGGTCGGCACGCCGGGGGCGGCCTTCGCGCCTCCGCTGGTCGCTGGCCAGTTCACCGAGATCTTCAGCAAGGGTGCACGCTCCGCCGCCTACTCCGGCTTCGAGGGCCACTCCCGCGAGGGGCAGCCGCTGCAGGAATGGCTGGACGAGCGCAACGTTGCCGAGGTGGACGTGTGTGGGATCGCCACCGACTACTGCGTGAACGCCACCGCCCTGGACGCCGCCCGCGGCGGCTTCCTCACGACCGTCCTGCTGGGGCTGACCGCCGCGGTGCGGCCCGAGGCCGTCCCCGATCGGGTGGCCGCGTGGGCGGCGGCGGGCATCGCCGTGGACGCCGGCGACGCCGAGGGCTGACCCGCCGACCGCTTCCTCGGCGCCGGACCACCGGGCGGGACCGCGGGCATGTTAGGTCAGAGGAGCGCCTTGAGGGACTCCAGCGCGGTCGGCTCGACGCGGTAGTACACCCAGGTCCCCCGCCGCTCGCTGGTCACCAGCCCGGCCTCGCGCAGCACCTTCAGGTGGTGGCTGATGGTCGGCCCGGACAGCGCGAAGGCGGGGGTCAGGTCGCAGACGCATGCCTCGGGCACCGCGGCGATCAGCGCCATCAGCCGCAGGCGCACGGGATCGCCCAGCGCCTTGAACATCAGCGCCGCGCTCGTGGCCCGCTCCTCGGCCAGCGGCTCGGCGCCCAGCCCGCAACAGGCCTGGTCCCGCAGCGAAAGAAGTGTCACGCGCCTATCTTGACATATGTCGAAACACCGGGTGAAATGGGCCTTGCTTCGATGTCCATCAAACCAGGAGACCCCATGACCGAGCCATACCCCACCGATGCCGCCGTGCTGGCCGCCGTGAAGGAGCGCTACGCCGGCGCCGCCCTCGCCTCCCTCAGCGTGCTCCCTGCCGCGACAGGGGCCTGCTGCGGCCCCAGCTGCTGCAGCGAGGACGCCGCCGACCCCATCAGCGGCGACCTCTACGACGCGGCCGCCGTCCCGTCCCAGGGCGCCCTGGAGGCGTCGCTCGGCTGCGGCAACCCCACCGCGCTCACCGACCTGCGACCCGGCCAGGACGTGCTCGACCTCGGGTCCGGCGGCGGGCTCGACGTGCTCCTGTCGGCCGGGCGGGTCGGCCCCACCGGGCGCGCGTTCGGCGTCGACATGACCGACGAAATGCTGGCCCTGGCCGAACGGAACCGGGCCGAGGCCGGCGTGACCAACGCGACCTTCCTGCGGGGAACGATCGAGAACCTGCCGCTGCCGAGCGCGAGCGTCGACGTCGTCATCTCGAACTGCGTGATCAACCTGTCCAGCAACAAGGACGCCGTCCTCGCCGAGGCCCACCGGGTTCTTCGACCCGGCGGCCGCTTCGCGGTGTCCGACATCGTGTTGCTGCGCCCGATCGACCCGACGCTCACCTCGATCGTCGCCCTCTGGACGGGCTGCATCTCCGGGGCGCTGCAGGACGGCGAGTACGTCGAGAAGCTGGGCGTCGCCGGCTTCGCCGACGCCTCGGTCGAGATCACCCGCCGCTTTGACCGCGCCGCCCTCGTGACGCTGGCCGGCCAGCTCGCGCCGGGCGAGCTGCCGCCGGGCCTCGACATCGAGGGCACGATCGCCGCGCTGGACGGGGCGTTCGCCTCGGCGTTCATCCGGGCGACCAAGCCCGCCTGAGCGCCGCCGGAGGGAGCACTACTCCGAGATCACCAGCTCCGAGGTGGCCCGGTAGGTGCTGGGCGGCACGGTGAAGCCGTTCATCACGCCGGACAGCCGCAGCGCCCGCTCGTCGGAGTAGAGCTCCTCCAGCGTCATCGGGCGACCGTCGGGGTGCGACAGCGGCACCCGCCAGTTCGGGTACTCGTCGATCGTGCCCGGCTGGTTCTGGGTGAGCCGGTCCCCCACCGCGTCCGTCAGCGCCGCGCACAGCACCCGGGCCGGCGTGGCCACCAGGTAACGATGCATCGCCAACACGATGTCCTCGGTGGTCGGGTCGTCCTCGGTGAGCATGCCCCGGTCGCGCAGGGCCTGCAGCCACTGGTGCTTCTCCGCGTCGGCGTGGGCAAGCTCCGCGTCCAGGTCCTCGGTGAGCAGGCCGAGCCGGTGCTGCAGCTTGACGTGCTCGGCCGCCAGGTAGCCCGCCGTCGGCGGCAGGTCGTGGGTGGTCACCGAGGCCAGGCAGTACTCGCGCCACGACTCCGGCGCCAGCGGCTGGTTGTTGCCGTCGCGCTCGAACCAGGCGATCGAGGTGCCCAGGATGCCCCGGTCGCGCAGGTAGTCGCGCACCCAGGGCTCGACCACGCCCAGGTCCTCCCCGACGACCAGCGCGCCGGCCCGGTGGGCCTCCAGCGCCAGGATGCCGACCATCGCCTCGTGGTTGTAGCGAACATAGGTGCCCTGGCTGGCGGAGGCGCCGGCCGGGATCCACCACAGCCGGAACAGCCCCATGATGTGGTCGACGCGAATGCCGCCGGAGTGGCGCAGGATGCCCGCGACCATCGTCCGGAACGGGGCATACGACAGATCGTCCAGCCGGTCGGGGCGCCACGGGATCTGGCCCCAGTCCTGCCCGGTCTGGTTGAAGTGGTCCGGGGGCGCGCCCACGGCCACCCCGCGGGCGAACACCTCACCCAACACCCAGGCCTCGGCGCTCTGACTGCTGACGCCCACGGCCAGGTCGTTCATGATGCCGATCCGCATGCCGGCGTCCTTGGCCGCCGACTGGGCCGCCCGCAGTTGGTTGTCGGCGATCCACTGCAGCCACGAATAGAACACGATGTCCGTGACGTGCTTGCGGGCGAACTCGGTGACCTCCGGCGAGCTCGGCCGCTGCAGCTCGGGCTCCCAGGAGCGCCAGTCCATGCCGTTCTCGGTGACCAGCGCGCACCAGGTGGCGAACTGGATCAGGCCGCGCCCCTCGCGGCGGACGAAGTCGTTGAGCGACATCAGCCGGGAGGGCTTCAGGCCGGCGTCGTAGACCACCCGCAGCGCGGCGATCTTGGCCTCCCACGACTCGTTGCGCCGGATCCGCTGGTCGGGGCCGAGGGTCTTGCGCAGCCGGCTCTTGAGCTGGCCGATGCGGTCGCGGGCCTTCTCGTCCAGGAACGCGTACTCGGGGATCGCCTCGGGGCGGATATAGACCGGGTTCACGTAGCGACGCGACGTGGGCAGATAGGGCGAGGGCTCCAGCGGAGGCATCGGCTCGGCGGCGTGCAGCGGGTTGACCAGGACGTAGCTGGCGAACTGCTGCGTGGCCGACCAGGTGGCCAGATCGGCGAGGTCCTGCAGGTCGCCCAGGCCCCAGGAGTCGGCCGAGCGGACGCTGTAGAGCTGCGCGGCGTAGCCCCAGGCGCGCTTGTCGCCCATGCTCGCGGGGAACCCGAGGAAGTGCGGGGTCACGATGAGGGTCGACTCCACCCGGGCCTCGCCGGTGCGGGCGCTCAGCCGGTGATAGCCGAGCGGCAGGTCGTGGGGAAGCTCGAAGGCGGCCTCACCGATCAGGACGCCATCAATCTCGCGCGGGTCGACCAGGTGGTCCACCTGCGGCAGGTCGCGGGAGCCGCCGTCCTCGAAGCGGACCCGGAGCTCGACCCCGGCGCCGTGCGGGACGTGGACGAGCACCCGGCGGGAGTGGCCCTGCTCCATGACCACGCAGCGCGGCAGCATGGTGCGCCAGGGGCGCAGCCGGTGGGTCTCCACGGCGACCGCCGCCTGCTCGGGGGTGCCAGCCTCCACGTCCATGGCGGCCAGGATGGCCACGACGGTGTCGTCGCCGACCTCGGTCAGTCGGCCCTTCCAGTCCCAGAACTCGGTGGCGATGCCATACGCATCGGCCAGCTCGGCCAGATGCTGGTTCGACAGTGCCATCGCGCTCCCTCGGGTTAGGTCATGCTCACAATATTGGTCAAGCCCGGTCCAGTTCGAATGAGGCCACCAGCCGCCGCAGCGACGCAGCCAGCGCCTGCCGCTCGGGCGCCCCCAGCTCCGCCAGCACGCCCCGTTCGTAGTCCAGCAGGTCGGCCAGCGCCGCCTCGACCGCCCGCTGGCCCGCTTCGGTCAGCCGCACCCGGACGCCGCGCCGGTCCGCGCGGTTGCGGTCACGCTCCACCAGGCCCCGCTCGGCCAGCCGGTCGACGCGGTTGGTCATGGTGCCGGACGTCGACAGGGTCTGGTGCACCAGTTCGCCGGGTGACAGCTCGTAGGGCGGCCCCTCGCGCCGCAGCGCGGCCAGGACGTCGAACTCCCACACCTCGAGCCCGTGGCGGGCGAACGCGGCCCGCCGGGCGAGGTCGAGGTGGCGGCTGAGCCGCGAGACCCGGGACAGGATCTCGAGCGGCTCGGTGTCGAGCTCGGGGGCCTCCGTGCGCCAGGCGGCCAGGATGCGGTCCACCTCGTCCTGCATGGAACCTCCCGGGAAAGAATCTCGATGTCGAGACTTTACTCGTCCGCGTCCCCGGCGGCACCCTTCAGCGAGTGGTTCTGCACGGTGCCGATATGGCGCGCCGACCAGATCGCCAACAGGCCCACGACCGCCATCACGGCGAACAGGCCACCAAAGGTGACCTCGTCGGAAGAACGGACGCGCCACCAGGTGAACCAGGCGCCGGCCACGCCGGTGAACAGGCTGCTGCCCAGCGACTCCCCCACCTGCAGGGCGGACGTGTTGCGTCCCAGCTCGGCCTCCGACGACATCTGCATGATGGCGAGCGACGTGCTGGCGTTCTGGATGCCCATGCCGAAGCCGGCCAGGATCCAGCCGAGCAGCAGCACCCCGATCCACAGCCACGGCAGGAAGGCCGCGATGGACAGCAGCGCGATGCCCGCCGCGATCGCGGCGACCCCCAGCTGGATGAGCTGGTCGCGGCTCAGATGCAGCCACGACTGGGACTGCATCAGGGCGCCCGCCATCCAGCCGAGGGCGCCGACGGCCAGGATGATGCCCGCGGTGATCAGCGAGATGCCCCGGCTCTGGATCAGCGCCAGGGTGAGGAAGGCCTGGGCCCCGAAGAACGCACCGGCGCTGAACAGCCGCGCGCCGATCACCCCACTGATGCGATGGGGGATCCAGGTGAAGCCCTTGGGCATCAGCGGGGGCAGGCCGACGGCGATGGCGGCCACGCCGGCGATCCCCCACAGCGCGGACGCCAGGTCGAGGGTCTGGCCCGCCCACTGCAGCGCCGCCGTGCCGGCTGCCACGAGGGCGGCGAGCCAGAGCAGCCGCTTCTTGATCTGGTGGGGCTCCTCGATGCTGAGGGTAACCCGGCGCAGCGGGCCGATCACGAGCGCGCCGGCGACCGCCATCAGCGGCAGCACCGACCAGAACACCCAGTGCCACGAGGTGGTCTCGGCGATGGTGGCCGCGACGGTCGGGCCGATGAAGGCCGGGACCATCCAGCAGGCCGAGAACCAGGTCATCAACGTGGCCCGCTCGCGTTCGTCGAAGACGCGGGCGATCAGCACCATGACAGCCACGTTCATGGTGCCGGCGCCGAGGCCCTGGACGAAGCGGGCGGCGAGCAGCACGAGCATGGTCGGGGCTCCCCCGGCGATCGCCAGGCCGAGCGCGAACACGACGAAGCCAATGATCATCGGCTGCACCGGGCCGATCCGGTCGGTGACCTGGCCCGAGGCCACGATCGAGAACGTCATGGCGATGACGAAGGCGGTGAACGTCCACGCGTAGAGGTCGAGGTCACCCAGGTCCTGCGCCGCGGCGGGCATCGCCGTGAGGACGGCGTAGGACTCGAAGGCGATGGCCGCGACCGCCAGCATCAGCCCGATCGTCAGGCTGCGCCGGTCGCCCTGGTCGCTCACCAGGCCACCCCATCGAACGCAGCCCGGGCGGCGACCGTCAGCGGACCGGGGGCGGGAAGCGGACGGCCGTCCAGCGAGCCGACGGGCTGCACCCCGCGCGTGGAGGAGGTGAGGAAGATCTCGTCCGCGGCCGCCAGCAGGGACAGGGGAACGGGCTCCTCGTGCACGGACATCATCTGGACGACGATACTGCGCGCCACCCCGGGGAGACAGCCCGACACCAGCGGCGGGGTCAGCAACCGGCCGCCGACGGCGACAAAGACGTTGGAGCCGACCCCCTCGCACAGGTCCCCGGCAGTGTTGCCGAGGATCCCCTCGTCGGCGCCGGCGCGACGCAATGTCCGCTGGGCCAGCGCCCAGTCGCCGAAGGAGACCGACTTCACCCCCACAAGCGCGCCGTGCTCGTTGCGCCGCCACGGCAGGGTGATCACGGCCGCGGCCCCGTCGGGGGGCGCCCACGGGCCGAGCGTGATGGCGATCGTCGCCCCCTCCCCCGAGCCCGGGGTGACGGTGATCCGGAGCCGCCCCGTGGGCTCTGAGCGGGCGGCGAGCAGCTCGGCCACCCCGGCGCGCAGCGGCCCCTCGTCCGGGACCGGGAGGCCGATGGCGGCCAGGGACGTCCGCAGCCGACGCAGGTGCGCCTCGAGGGCGAAGATCCGACCGCCGTCGACCACGGTGGTGGTGAAGACCCCGTCGCCCACACTGAACCCGGGATCCGCCACGGCCACGCTCGGCGCCCGCTCGTCGACCAGCTCGCCGTTCACCCACGCCAGCGCCATCGTCACCCCTTCGAAGCCACGCGCAGCAGGTTGGCGGCCTTCAGCTGCGTCTCGGCCCATTCTCCCGCGGGATCGGAGTCGGCGGTGATGCCGCCGCCGGTGCCGAAGTGCAGCGCGTCGTCCTCGATCCAGAACGTGCGGATCGCGACGTTGAGCTCGCCGACCCGCCGGTCCGCGTCCACCCAGCCGACCGCGCCGCAGTACACCCCGCGGGGCGCCGGTTCCAGCGCGGCGATGACGTCCAGGCTGGCGAGCTTGGGCGCGCCCGTCACCGAGCCCGGCGGGAACGTGGCGTCGAACAGCTCGGGCCAGCCCACCTCGGGCCGCAGCCGCCCCTCCACGGTGGAGACCAGGTGGTAGAGCCCGGGGTGCTCCTCGACGGCGAGCAGGCTGGGCACGGCCACGGTCCCGGTGCGGCAGACCCGGCCCAGGTCGTTGCGGACGAGGTCGACGATCATCACGTTCTCGGCGGTGTCCTTGGCCAGGAAGCCGTCCCTGGTGGCGGCGGTGCCCTTGATCGGGGACGACCGCACCCGGTCGCCGTCGCGGGCCAGGAAGAGTTCGGGCGAGGCGGACGCGACGTGGACGCCGTGGTCGGGCAGGTGCACCACCGCGCTGAATGGCGCCGGGTTCCCCTCGGCCAGCGCGGCGCCCAGGGCGGGGATCGACATCTGCGCGGTGGCCGGGGCACTGAGCCGCCGGGTGAGGTTCACCTGGTAGACCCCGCCGGCGGCGATCACCTCGCGGATCCGTTGGACCCCCGCCTGGAACCCGGTCTCGTCCAGGGAGCTACGCCAGGCGTCGGGGGGCGGGCCGACCCAGGCCGGGCCGGGCCAGGGCACCGCCGGCCGGACGTCGGCGAAGCGGGCGCACGTAACATCCCCCTCGAAGCCCACGACGACCGCCCAGAAGCCCGTTGAATCCAGGGCGCCGAGGTCGGTGGTGACGTCCAAGAGCCCGGTCGCCAGCCGCCCCGCCACGACCGCCAGGGGTCGGTCGGGTCCGAACGAGTGAGCGGGCCGCACCGCCCCATCCCAGCCCACCGACCATGGCCAGTGCAACCCAGGGTGCGACTAGAGTCTGCCCATGACGCAGCTATCCCCAGGCGCCACGACGATCACCGACGAGCGCACCGACTTTCGCCTGGACGAGGGCGACCACGAACGCTTCAGCCACTACGTGCCCAAGTCCAAGCTCACCGAGGCCATGGTGATGGGGACGCCGGTGGTGGCCCTGTGCGGCAAGGTCTGGGTGCCCAGCCGCAACCCCGACAAGTTCCCGGTGTGCCCGGAGTGCAAGGAGATCTGGCACTCGATGCGGCCGGGGGACGACCAGGGCGGGCAGGACTCCTGACGTGCGACGAACCCTGGTGGTGATGCGGCACGCCAAGTCGTCCTGGGACACCGGGCTGCCCGACTTCGATCGCCCGCTGTCGCGCCGCGGCGCCACGGACGCGGCGGCCGCCGGGCGGATCCTGGCCGGCTACCGGCTGGGCTGCGTGCTGAGCTCGGCGTCCGTCCGCACCCGGCAGACGTGGGCGGGGGCGACGTCCGGCGGCGCCGCCTGCCCCGACGTCCGCTTCACCGACGCCCTCTACCATGCGTGGACCGACGAGGTCCTGGTGGAACTGGGCTCGATCCCCGACGAGGTCGGCGTGGCGATGATCCTCGGGCACGCCCCCACCATGGAGTCGGTGGTGACGTGGCTCGCGGCGCCGAGCGAGCTGGTCGAGCAGGTGAAGGCGCACTTCCCCACCACTGCGATGGCGGTGCTGGAGTTCGAGGGTCACTGGGACGCGCTGGAGCGCGGCGAGGCGACGCTGACGCGTTACGAGATCCCGCGCGGCTGACCCGGGGCCCCGCGACTCACCTGGTCGCGGCCAGGTGCGCCAGGGCCAGGTCGTAGCCGCCCAGGCCGAGGCCGGCGATGACCCCGATGGCGTAGGGGGAGACCACCGAGTGCCGCCGGAACTCCTCGCGGGCATGGATGTTGGAGATGTGCACCTCGATCACCACCGGCACCTGCGCGACGGCGTCCGCGACGGCCACCGAGTAGTGAGTCCAGGCGGCCGGATTGATCACCACGGCGGCGCCGGTGTCGACCGCCTCGTGCAGCCAGGTCACCATCTCTCCCTCGAAGTCGGTCTGCCGCACCTCGACGCTCAGCCCGAGGCCACGACCAGTCTCCACGAGATGCTCGGCGAGCTGGGCATAGGTGACCGAACCGTAGATCTCCGGGTCGCGGACCCCCAGCCGCCCAAGATTGGGCCCGTTGAGCACCAGCACGTCGGTCATGGGTTCCTCCTCAGGAGAGCGAGCGGCCGAGGCCGATCTGGAGATAGGCGGCCCCGAAGAGGCCCTTGAGCAGGACGGTCACGTAGCGCTCCACGACGGAGTCGCGGCCGTGCGCGAGCCGGACGACGCGGATGTCGACGGCCTCGGCCGCCCGCAGCAACTGGCGCTGCGTCGCCTCGGCGGCCTCGTCGGCGAGCCCGTCGTCGATCAGCACCAGCCCGGGACGACGCTCGGTGTGCCCGTTGTCGAACGGGTCGGAGAAGACATCGCGGGGAGCCGTGGCCTCCACGAGCGGCAGCAGCGCCCCGGCGTCCGCGGAAAGGCTGAGCCGCCCCGACGCTGCCCGGAGGGCCTCGGCGATCCGCCGGCTCGCCCTCGCGGCCAGCACGGTGCCGCCCCACACCAGCGGCTGCGCGTCGGCCAGGTCCAGGGCCATCGTCTTGGCCGGGTTCATCGACACGTTGGCCCGGTAGCCGCACTCGTCCGCGACCGCGTCCATGGCGTCCGCGACGGCCGACGGGCTCACCGCCGGCCCCAGGCCGAGGGTGTGCAGCCCGGCCAGGACGAGGACCGCGGCGGTCAACGGATCGGAGGCGGTCGGCAGCAGGGTGGTCGCCCGCGATGCCGCCAGCTGGGCCAGCGCCGAGTCGGGGTCGCAGGCCACGATCAGCCGGCAGCCGCGCCGCAGCGCCTCGTGGGCGACGGCCAGGGGCTCGGGCCCCGTGGTGCCGATCAGCACCACCAGGTCCAGCGGGCCAACCCAGCCGGGCAGGCCGAGGGCGGGCCAGGCCACGAACGGCACCGGGCAGGTGGGTTCCAACACGGCGCGCAGCAGCCGCGCCTCCGGCCCGAACGCGATGACGGCCCGGGGGCGGACCCCGTCGGCCAACTCGCCGAGCGGGCCCAGGGCGCGATCATGCTCCCGGCGCAGCCGTGCACCCGATTCGGCGAGGGGGATCAGCAGCGGATCGGCGAGGCGCAGGATCCGCGCGTCCTCCAACCGAGAGTCGTCGAACTCGTCCACGGCCTAGGCCTCGCCGGGACGGCGGGCCTCGTCGATCAGCAGGATCGGGATGCCGCCGCGGATGGGGTAGGCCAGGCCGCAGTCGGCGCCGGTGCAGGCCAACTCGCCGGCCTCGTAGTCCCAGGTCAGGTTGGCGTGACAGGCCGGGCAGACCAGGAACTCCAGCACGTCATTGCTCAACTCGCTCATGATCGGCACCCTACCCGCGGATGATGGCCAGCGCCTCGTCCCGCAACGCCGACATCAGTGCGGGATCGCGGGTCTCGACGTTGAGCCGCAGCAACGGCTCGGTGTTGGACGACCGGACGCTGACCCACCAGTCGGCGCCGCGGATCAACAGGCCGTCCTGCCAGCCGATCTCGCCGCGGCCCCCGAATGCGTCGGCGACCCGAGCGATGATGCCCGGCGCGTCGACCACGGTGGAGTTGAGCTCGCCGGACGCCTCGTAGTGCGGCAGCGCGGCGGCCAGCGCGGCCAGCGACCGCCCGGAGCGCCCCACCAGGGCCATGACGTGCAGCGCTGCCAGCATGCCTGTGT
>CAZBMH010000059.1:0-14855 GCA_964492685.1 uncultured Micropruina sp. | reverse complement strand
AATATACGACAACCATCTCCGCGCTGCGGACGGCCGTGATCGTGGCCCAGGCGCTGGGCAACCAGAAGCTCGTCCTGGATCAGATCACCGCCCTG
The DNA here is from genome assembly GCA_964492685.1 of uncultured Micropruina sp. Taxonomy (GTDB): domain Bacteria; phylum Actinomycetota; class Actinomycetes; order Propionibacteriales; family Propionibacteriaceae; genus Micropruina. The sequence continues at coordinate 14,760 of CAZBMH010000059.1, read as the reverse complement.
AACACCACGACCTCGGCGATGATCCAGCGCACCTCCGAGATGCTGCGCGACAACTCCGCGCAGATCCAGGAGCAGGCCGCCTCGTCCTCGATCGGGCTTGAGCAGCTCCAGACCGCCTTCGCCAACGTCTACCAGACGATGGATTCCATCGACGCCTTCAAGCTGAAGGCCCTCGACACCATGGCCCAGACGATCGGCGTGCTCGAGTCCGAGGTGATCAAGTCCAAGGACTACCTCGACCGGGTCGCGGCCCAGGACACCCGGGCCCAGTCGCTGCCGCAGCTCACCGTCGACCAGCGCTAGGCGGTCGTTGCCCGATGGGTTTTTGGGATTGGCTGAGCGGCGACGAAGCGCCGGTCCAAGCCCCCGTGCCGGACGTCGCGCCGGCCCCGACCGCCGACGACATCGGCGCGTCGCTGGACCGCGTCGAGGCGATCGTGGGGGGTGTCGGCGTCCCCGCAGTGGTGAAGTCCCGGGCGTTGCGGGTGACGCGAACGGTGCGCGCCACCCTGCCGAGGCTGGACACCCTGGGCCTGGGCAGCTACGACGCTTACTCGGTGGTGGCCACGGCGACCGACTACCTCCCCGAGGCCATCGGCGGCTACCTGCGCCTGCCGCGCGACTGGGCCGACTCCCGGCCCGTGGAGCGGGGCAAGACCGCGCTGCTGCTGCTCGTCGACCAGCTGGACCTGCTGGCCGCCACCATGGACAAGATCTATGACGCGGCCAACCGCACCGACGCCACCGCCCTGATCAGTCACGGCCGCTTCCTCGAGGAGCGGTTCGGCCACCGGGCGCCGGCGACCGACATGACCCTGACGACCCAGCCGCCGGCAGCCCCGGCCAACCCCCTCGACATGGAGCAGCCGTGACCGGCCCCGATCTCAGCACCTCCCTGTCCGCCCTGAGCGCGGCGGCCGCCGCCGCGGGGATGGACCCCGACCACGCGCGCGCGGAGGGCGAGAACCTCGCCGCCGCGGTGGCCGAGGCCTCCGTCGGATCGTTCGTGGACTGGTGCGCCCAGACGTCGCGGGCGATCAGCGCCGAGACGTTCATCGCCGCCGCGATGCGCGGGCGCCGCTTCCGTTCCTCGGCCACTCCCCTGCTGAGTCACCTGGTGGCGACCCGCTCGCCCCGGGCGTCCGAGTACGCGTCGGCGCTGGCCGACGTCGCGACGTCGGCGGCCCTGCTGGGCGAGCCCACGCCGCAGAGCATCGGGGCCGCCGAGGTGGCCGCCGCGACCCAGCTGGGGGCGGTCTCGCGCCCGGCGGCGGCCGGATCCTCCCCGGCGACCGACACCGATCGCGACTTCGTCAAGAACGCGCCGCACGTGCTCACCTCCGTCCTGGAGCGGCTCGCCGCGAGCCAACAGCGGCTGCTCGACCTCCACACGCTGGATCCGTTCGCCGCGGGCGCGATCCCGGGGCTGCCCGGCACGCCCGCCGCCGCGCCCCCGACCACCCCGACGCCCAGCCCGGCCCCCACCGCGGCGGCCCCGGTGCCGCCCGGAGCGCCGGCGCCCGCCGCCGCGGAATCCCCCGCGGAGCCGGAGCGCTCGCTGGAGGAGCTGCTGGGCGATCTGGACGCCATGGTGGGCCTCACCCGCGTCAAGGAGGAGATCCACCGGCAGACGGCGGTGCTGAAGGTGGAGGCGCTCCGCACGAAGGCCGGGCTGAAGAGCCCGACCATCACCCGGCACCTGGTCTTCGTCGGCAACCCCGGCACCGGGAAAACCACCGTGGCCCGCCTCGTGGGGGGCATCTATCGAGCGGTGGGGCTGCTCAGCAAGGGACAACTGGTCGAGGTGGACCGCTCCGAGCTGGTGGCCGGCTACGTCGGACAGACGGCGCTGAAGACCGCGGAGGTGTGTGCCCGGGCCAAGGGCGGCGTCCTGTTCGTGGACGAGGCCTACTCGCTCAACGGGGACCAGTACGGCGAGGAGGCGATCAACACCCTCGTCAAGGAGATGGAGGACAACCGGGACGACCTGGTCGTCATCGTGGCGGGCTACCCGCTGCCGATGCAGGTCTTCATCGCGCAGAACCCGGGGCTGGCCAGCCGCTTCCGCACCACGATCAACTTCGACGACTACACCGACGACGAGCTGGAGAAGATCTTCACGGGCATGGCCGCCAAGGCCGACTACGACCTGGCCCCCGGCGCCGTGGCCGCGTTCCGGGCGGCCCTGGCCGCACAGGTGCGCGACGAGACGTTCGGCAACGGCCGCTTTGCCCGCAACGTGCTGGAGGCCGCGGTCGGCAAACACGCCTGGCGGCTGCGTGACGTGGCCGAGCCCACCCTCTCCCAGCTGCGCGAACTGATCGCCGAGGACATCACCCCCGATCCCCCCACCACCGTCGACTGGCCGGCCAAGACAACGGACCCGGCGTGAAGACTCAGCGCTTCTTGAGGGTCACCCTGGCGGCGGCCCTCGCCGTGCTGGCCGCGTTCGTGGTGGCGGTGGGGTTCGGGGGCTGGCAGCTCCAGTCCGAGACCGACGCGGCGGCCGCCGCCCGCCAGGACCTCGTCAACCTCGGGACCACCCGGGTCGGGCTGGCCACCACCGAGCTCGCCGCCGCCCAGTGGCTGGCCACGCCGGATGCCGCCCACCGCGAGGCGCTCGCGGTGTCCCTGGACGCCGCCCTCGCCACCGCCAGGGTGGCGGGAGGCACGGCGAGCCACGAGGCCGCCCTGACCCGGGCCATCGTTCCCTACGCGATGGCCCTCCAGCACGCGCTGGACTCGACGAACGGCGACGCCGGCGCGCTGCTGCTCGACGCCCACGTCCGGCTCACCGCGGAGGTGATGCCGGCCCTCGACCGGCTGGCGAGCAGCCGCGAGTCCGCGCTGGACGCCAGCATCGCCGACTACCTGGCCCCCTGGATCCTCGGCGGTGCCCTGCTGGCCGCCGCCGTCCTGGTGTTGCTGTCGGTGCTCCTGGCCCGGCGGGTGCGCCGGTTCGTCAACGTCGGCCTGGTGGCCGCCCTGGCGGCCGTGGGCGGGATCTGGGCGCTGAGCCTCGGCACGGCGGTCGATGCCGACAGCGCCACCCGGGGCCGCACCGAGCTGCGCGCCTCGCAGACGGCGGCCGCGGCCAGCACCCTGTCCGAGGCCGTGGTCCAGGTGGCGGCGGCCCAACCGTCGCTGGCCGCCCGGGCGACGACGCTGCGCCAGGCGGACCTGGACGTGCTGACCGCCGCGGTCGACGATCTGCCCGACCCCACGACGATGGCGGCCGCGGCCCAGACCCTGACCGAGCGCGAAACCGTGGTGCTGTCGGCCGCCCGCACCGGGAAGGCGGTGACGGACGCGCAGCTCACCGCCGTCGCCAAGGCGGGCACCGCGCTGCGCGAGCGGGCCGCCGAGGCCACCCAGGAGGCGACGACCTCGCTCGCCGAGCTGGGTGAGCGCCGCGCATCCGCGGCTGGCCTGATCATGTGGCTCGTGCCGCTGGTGGGGGTCGCGGCCGCCACCCTGCTGGTCGTGGGACTCAACCAACGACTCCAGGAGTACCGATGAGCCCCGTCAGCGCGCCCGCCGCCCCCGGCCAACTGGGCGTGGCGGTGCAGCCGCAGGCGACGCTGGCCTACCTGGGCGCGCTGGACGGCTGGCTGACCGCCCGCCGCAGCGAACTGGCCGCCCTGGACGCCGAGATCCTCGCCAACCCCGCCCACGCCGGCCTCACCGCCGACATGGCGCTGTCGCTGGCGCTGTGGCAGGCGGCCAAGAACCGCTACGACCTGCTGCTCCTCACCTGGGACTCCGGTCGCGTGGGTCCCGCCGAGGCCGAGCGGCTCTCGTCGCTGATCTGGGGCCGGCTGGACACCGCGTCCGCGGGCGGACAGCCGACGCCGCTGGCTGGGATGGCGGTGTCGCTGCCGGAGGCCTGCCGGCTCTCCGACGCGCTGGTGGCGCAGCTCCGCACCCGGCTGAACCTCGATCCCGCGGCGGAACGCCAGGGCGCCCGGGTCCGCGACCTGCAGGCCTCGCTGGAGCGGATCCGCGATCAGCTCCGCCAGCAGCCGCCCCCCGATCTCGCCGCCGCCACCGGGGAGGTCGCCTCACTGGCCGCGCGACTGGACGACGTCGTCGGCAAGCGGGAACGAGGCGGCGACGTGGGCGGCCTGCTCGGGCCGCTGGAGATCGACGTGGCCCACTACGAGCGCAACCTGATCGTCGAGGGCGCCCAGCGCCGCGAGAACAGGGATGCCCTGGCCCGGGCCCGCGACCAGGTGAGCGAGCTCACGGCCCGGGAGGCCGCCCTGCACCAGCTGGTCGATCGGGCGATCCGCACCGTCTCACCCGTCCCCAAATACGCGGTGCCCGACGTGGCCGCGCTCGGTCCCCTGCCCAACACCCGGGCGGGCATCGACGCCTACGCTGCCCGACTGACACAGGTGGGTCGCGCGATGCAGCTCGTCCAGGATGCCTACGGCCAGGCGCTGTTCGAACACGATCAGGCCGCCGACCAGCTCCGGGACCTCACCGCCCGGGCGGCCGCCGGGGGCCAGGCCGCCGACCCACAGCTGGCCGCGTTGTTGGCGGTGCTCGACGCGCTGGTAGGCCGGCGTCCCGCGCCGATGCCGGTCATCAGGCCGCTGCTGGAAACCGTCCGGGCCCAGCTCGCCTGGTTGAGTGACGCAGAGGGGAGCCAGCGATGAAGTGCCGGCAGCCGGGATGCACCGGCACCATCGTCGACGGCTACTGCGACATCTGCGGCATGCCACCGGCACCCAGCGCCATGCCCGTGGGTCGGGGCACCCCCGGGAGCAAGCCCGCGGCCACCGCGTCGGGCCCGTGCCGGCAGCCGGGCTGCCAGGGCACGATCATGGACGGCTACTGCGACACATGCGGGATGCCGCCGGCGGGGCCGGGCGAACAGGTCCTGTCCGGGATCACGAAGGCCTCCGTCCAGCTGGGATCGACCGCGCTCGGCTCCGCCCGCGCCTCCTCCTTCGGCACCCGGCCGCACCCGCGACGCAACCCCGCCTCGGGGCGGATGCGCATGGGCCGCGTCGGGCAGGGGCTCACTCAGGTGCCGCCCGCACCGGCCGTGGACCCGTCCAAGGCGGTGATGACGCGGGCGGAGGTGCCCGAGGAGCGCCGGTTCTGCCCCCACTGCAACACCCCCGTTGGGCGTTCCCACGGCGAGGGCCAAGGCCGCTCGGACGGCTTCTGCCCCACGTGCCGCAAGCCCTATTCGTTCTCCCCGAAGCTGGCCGCCGGCGACCTGGTCGCCGGGCAGTACCAGGTGGTGGGGCCGCTGGCGCACGGCGGCATGGGTTGGCTGTATTTGGCCCGCGACCGCAACGTCTCCGACCGGTGGGTCGTGCTGAAGGGGCTGCTGAACACCGGCGACGCGGACGCGCTGCGGGCGACCATCTCCGAGCAGCAGTTCCTGGCCCAGGTCGAGCACCCCCTCATCGTGGAGATCTACAACTTCGTCACCCACGACAACGAGGGCTACATCGTCATGGAGTGGGTCGGCGGCCGCTCGCTGAAGCAGCTGCTGAAGCAGCGCATGACGGCCAACAACGGCGTCTTCGATCCGCTCCCGGTCGATCAGGCGCTCGCCCTCCTGATCGAGATCCTGCCCGCCCTGAGCTACCTCCACGACAACGGCCTGGTGTACTGCGACTTCAAGCCCGACAACGTGCTGCAGGTCGGCGACTCGCTGAAGCTGATCGACCTGGGCGGCGTCCGGCGGATCACCGATGACGAGTCCGCGATCTACGGGACGGTGGGCTTCCAGGCCCCCGAGGTCGCCACGACCGGGGCCTCGGTGGCCGCCGACCTCTACACGGTGGGGCGCACGCTCATGGTGCTGTGCGCCGACGTCCCGGGGTACCAGACAACCTACGAGTTCACCATCCCGCCCGCGGACGAGCTGCCGCAGTTCGCCGCGAACGATTCGCTGTATCGCCTCCTGCTGAAGTGCTGCGCCCGCGATCCCAACGACCGCTTCAACAACGTCGAGGAACTGCGCGGACAACTGCTCGGCGTGCTGCGCGAGGTCGTCGGCGTCGCGTCCGGCGGCACGGCGGTGACCTCGGTGGCATCGGCCCTCTTCGAGGCGCCGACGGTCGCCGGCCAGGGCGTCGACTGGCGACGGCTGCCGGAGCTCAGGGCCGACCTCAGCGATCGGCAGCACGCGTGGCTGTCCACCATCGACATCGACGACCCGATCCAGCGCCTGGCGGCCCTGGCCGAGGCGCCGGAGACCACGCCGGAGGTGCTCCTGGCGCGCTGCGTCGCCGCCCTCGAGTCGGCGAACCTGACCCTGCTGGCCGAGAACGTCCACACCCTGCTGGCCGACGACCCCTGGGAGTGGCGGGCGGTGTGGATGGCTGGCCTGGGCGCGCTGCAAGCGGGCGACCACCCCAACGCCCAGTCGTCCTTCAACGCCGTCTACGGGCAGCTACCCGGCGAGCTGGCCCCCAAGCTGGCCCTGGCCATCGCCTGCGAGTACGGCGAGCAGCCCGACGTGGCCGAGAGCCTCTACCGGACGTGCGCGGCCACCGACGCCAACTACGTCACCCCGGCCGCGTTCGGGATCGCGCGGGTCCGCGCCGGGCGGGGCGACCTCCCCGGCTCCCTGGCGGCACTGGAACTGGTGCCCCAGACCTCCCGGGGCTACCAGGACTCGCAGCGGCTCCGGATCGAGCAACTGATCGGCCTGGGCAACGACCCGCTGCACCTGGCCGAGGCGCTGCGGGTGCTCGGCCACGCGCGACTGGACGAGAAGACGACCATGACGTTCCAGGCCGCCATCTACGAGCGGGCGCTGGCGGCCGCAGGCAAGGCACCGGTCAGGCTGGGCCAGGCCCCACTCACCGTTTCCATGCTGCGCGACACCCTCGAGGACACCTACCGCCGGCTGGCCCGGCTGACGGCCGATCCCGCCGGGCGCGCCGAGCTGGTCGACAAGGCCAACGCCATCCGACCCTGGAGCCTGCTGTGATCGAGCCGCCACCGCCTCCCAACCTCTTCGAGTGGACGCCGGCGGCACCGCCGCCCCGACCGGCCGGAGTCGCCGACTCCCTGACGGTGAAGCTCCGCCCCAGCCGCCATCCCGTGTGCCTGGAGTGCGGTGGGCTCACCGACGACGACGGCTACTGCCAGAGCTGCGGCGCCCGGGTCCCCACGCCGCGGGAACACTTCGAGGCCGCGCCGGTCGCGTGGGTGGGGGGCGTCTGCGACCGTGGACGACAGCACGACCGCAACGAGGACGCGATGGCCCTGTGGGCGTCCGCGGAGCCCGAGCTGCGGGCCGTGCTGGTGGTCTGCGACGGCGTATCCAGCTCGCAGGACTCGGACGTGGCCGCCCTGGCGGGCGCGGAGGCCGCCCGCGACGTGCTCGCCCGACGGCAGCCCGAGGGGGTGGGGGTGGCGGCCAGCCGGGACGCCGCCATGGCCACCGTGCTCATCGAGGCGGCCGCGGCCGCGAACACCGCCGTGATCGCCCACACGGCCCCCACCAGCCAGAACGCGGCCTCCGCCACGTTCGCCGCGGCCGTCGTCCGCGACGACGAGATCCACTACGCCAACCTGGGCGACTCGCGCGTGTACTGGTTCGGCGCCGCCGCCCGGGTGCAGCTCTCCGTCGACCACTCGGCCGCCGAGGAGCTGATCCGGGCCGGGTCCACGCGGGCGGAGGCCGAGGCCTCGCCCCAGGCGCACGCCATCACCCGATGGCTGGGACGCGACGCCGAGGACATCGTCCCGGCCACCGGGGTCCACCGGATCACCGAGGACGGCTGGCTCCTGGTCTGCAGCGACGGGCTGTGGAACTACGCCTCCGACTCCGCCGACCTCGGCACGCAGCTGGACGCGGCCCTGGTCGAGGGGTCCGAACCCGTGGCCGTGGCGCGCCGGCTGGTCGCCTGGGCCAACGCCCAGGGCGGGCGGGACAACATCACGGTTGCCCTGGCACACGTCCCGGCTAGTCTGCATGAGAGCCCAGCCACGACCGCGGAAAGGTAATCCACCACCCATGGCACTGTTCACCTCAGCGGTGTACCAGAACGAGTTCCTGCCCGACGGCGGCACCGACGTGAACGCGATCGTCACCATCGCGTGCTCCGGGGCCGGCGCCGCCGGCCAGACCGGCAGCGGCGACGCGGGCGAGATCATCATCGTCGACACCTCCGGTTCCATGGGCGAGTCGAACATGCTGGCCGCCAAGCAGGCGGCCATCGTCGCGCTGGACCACATCCTCGACGGCACCTACTTCGCCGTGGTCGCGGGCAACCACCAGGCCTACCTGGCCTACCCGATGGTGCAGACAGGCGCCGGCATGGTCCGGATGACGCCGGCCGCCCGCGCCGAGGCCCGGCGCGCCATCGGCTACTTCCGCGCCGACGGCGGCACCGCGATGGGCAACTGGCTGAACCTCGCCCGGGCGCTCTTCGAGTCCGTGGGCCCGCTGGCCCAAAAGCACGCCATCCTGCTGACCGACGGCGAGAACCACAACGAGACGCCGCAACAGCTCGACGCCGCCATCCGGAGCTCCGTCGGGGCCTTCCAGTGCGACTGCCGCGGGGTCGGCGTCGACTGGAAGGTGTCCGAGATCCGCAAGATCGGCCAGGCGCTGCTGGGCAGCGTCGACCTGATCCCCAACCCGGCGCAGCTGGGTCAGGTGTTCGCCGAGCTGATGCGCAAGTCGATGGGCCGGGGCGTCGCCCAGGCCGAGCTGCGGGTGTGGATCCCCCAGGGGGCCCAGGTGGTGTTCGTCCGCCAAGTGTCGCCCACGGTGGAGGATCTGACCGGCCGCGGCGTGCCGCTCAACCAGCTGACCCAGTCCTACCCGACCGGGTCGTGGGGGGACGAGGAGCGCGACTACCACCTGCAGATCCGGCTGGCCGCCAAGTCGGTCGGCCAGGAGCAGCTCGCCGCCCGGGTGCAGCTGGCCGTCCGGGACGAGGTGCTCACCCAGGGGCTGGTGAAGGCCAAGTGGTCCTCCGACACCAACCTGACCGCCCAGATCAACCCGGAGGTCGCCCACTACACGGGGCAGACCGAGCTGGCCCAGGTGATTCAGGAGGGGCTGGCCGCGAAGGCGGCCGGCGACGAGCGCACGGCGACCACGAAGCTGGGACGGGCCGTCCAACTCGCCGGGGAAACCGGGAACGCGGAGGCGACGGCCAAGTTGCGTAAGGTGGTCGACATCACCGACGCGGGGACCGGAACCGTCCGGCTGAAGAAGTCCGTCGACAAGGCCGACGAGATGGCCCTGGACACCGCATCGACCAAGACCACGCGAGTCAGGGGCTGACGATGACCACCTGCCCGGCCGGCCACCCCAGCGCGGCCAGCGACTACTGCGACGTGTGCGGGCTGCCGCTGACGCCCAGCACACTGCCGGCGGCGCCCGCCGCCCCGGCGGCCAGCGCGCGCCCCTGCCCCACGTGCGGCGCCCAGAACAGCCCCGACGCGCTCTTCTGCGAGGCCTGCGGCTACGACTACACCACCGGCACCCCGCCCCGCACGGCGGAAAACCCGGCCCGCGTGGACGAACCCCCCGCCCCGGCGACGGACGTCCCGGCGCCCGCGACCGAGTTGTCACCCCCCGTGGCGGACGCGCTGGCGCCCGTCCTCGACGCCCCGCCGCCCGTGGTCGAGGCCGCGGCCCCCGTGGCGGTCGCGCCGGCGGCCCCGGCGACCGAGTGGGTGGCCGAGCTCTGGATCGATCCGGACTGGTACGCCACGCAGGGGTCGACCGACCCGCTGCCCTCCCCCGGCCTGCCCGAGATCGTCGCCCTGCAGCGGTCCTCGCTCCTGGTGGGTCGGCTCTCGGTGAGCCGCAATATCCATCCCGACATCGAGTGCGACCTCGACACCGGCGTCAGCCGGCGCCACGCGCAGCTCACCACCGACGGCAGCCGCTGGTGGGTCGAGGATCTCGACTCGGCCAACGGCACGTTCGTCGGCTCGGCCGCCGGGCCCTTGCCGTCGATGCCGATCCCACGCGGGCGCACCGAGGTGGCCCCCGACCAGCGCCTCTACCTGGGGGCCTGGACGCGCCTCGTGATCCGGCGGGCCACCGACGAGGAGCGTCAGGCCTTCGCCTGACAGGTTCCGCCCGGGACACCCCCCGGTTTCGCCCAGCGCGAAGCGGGCGCCGATCAGCCGGGTCCACAAGCTAGATTGGCCGCACAACGCATCCGAGAGGTTTGGTTCACATGGAAGTCAAGGTCGGGATCCTGCACAGCACCCGCGAGGTCTCCGTCGAGACCGACGAGTCGGCCCAGCAGGTCACGGACGCGTTCACCAAGGCGCTCGCGGACGACGGCATCCTGACGCTGCTCGATCAGCGCGGCCGCCGGGTGCTGATCCCCGCCGCGCAAATCTCCTACCTGGATCTCGACAAGGAGCACGCCCGGCGAGTGGGCTTCGGCGCCGTCTGACGGCCCCCGGGCCCCGGGGGCCTACTCGCGTTGGGTGCTGATGAAGTTGCTAACCGAGAACGCCTTCTCGTGGGCGAAGGCCCCATCCACGTACACCCAGCAGCGCACCCCCGATTCCAGCTGCTCCCACAGCCGCACGTAGCCGTCGGGCTCGTACTCGTCGGCGGCGATCAGCTCGCTCTGGGTGACCTCGAAGCGCTGGCCGGCGACCTGGTCGTCCGGGTCGTCCGTGCGCCGGACCGCCGGATGCCAGTCGCTGCCCGAGAGGGCGATCTTCTCCGGGTCGGTGACCTGCAACCACTCCAGGATGTAGCCGTGCAGCACGTCCGGCGTCCCCTCCAGGCTGCGCCCGAACGTGGCCTGTTGCACCTCCGGTTGGCTGAGCGTGCCGTAGGAGAAGACGGTGACGATGGTGGCGGAGTCCTCCTCGAGGACGCGGGTGAGCTCCCGGTCGATCAGCTCGATCGCCTCGGGCAGCTCGGCGACGTGCTGGTCGGCGGTGATGGCGCCCAGCGTGATGGCCGTGCGCAACTGGGACGCGGTCATCCCCTGGACGACCATCGGCATCCGGCGGCGCGCCAGCCACTGGTTGACCTCCTTGAGCGCCGCCGCCCCGGAGGCGTCCATCACGTTCATCCGGTGCACCCGGACGATCACGCCGCGTCGGTCCCCCAGCGATTCGACGGTCTCCACGAAGCGGCGCGCGTCGCCATAGAACAGGGCTCCGTCCACCCGGACGATGCCCACCTGGGAGCGCAGCGACTCCGTCGGGAAGTCGACCAGCCCGTCCGGGGTCGACACGGGCAGCGTCTCGCGGCGGACCGTCGAGTAGGCGGCCATGTGGCGCAGGCTGTTGGCCGCCGCCATCACGACGCCCATCAGCACGGCGAAGACCAGGTCGAACACAACCGTGGCGGCCAGCGTCAGCAGGAACGTGGTCCGGTCGGCCCGGGTGCTGGCCATGATCCGGCGCGCCAGGGACAGGTTCACCATCCGGGTCGCCGTCCACATCAGCACCCCCGCCAGCGCGGCCAGCGGCACGCGGGCCACCAGCGGGGCCAGCAGGACCACGATGAGGGCCAGGACGAGCGAGTGGACGATCGCTGCGGCCCGCGTCCGGCCGCCGGATCGGACGTTGACGGCGGTGCGGGCGATCGCGCCGGTGGCCGGGAGGCCGCCGAACAGGCCGGAGGCGACGTTGGCGAGCCCCTGGCCGAACAGCTCGCGGTCGGCGTTCGTCCGGTCGATCTCCGGCACCATTCCGTCCGCCACGCGGGCCGATAGCAGCGACTCCAACGCCGCCAGGGCCGCGACGGCCAGGGCGGGGGCCATCAGGTCGGAGACCAGGGTGAGGCTGAACGACGGCAGGCTGGGCAGCGGCAGCCCGGTGGGCAGCGCGCCGATCCGATCGACCGTCAGGGCACCGAGGTCGGCCGCGGCAGTCGCGATCACGATGGCGATCAGCGCCACCGGCAGGCTGCGGCGCACCCGGCTGAGGGCGAGGTGGATGACCATCACCAGGGCGACCAGCGCCAGCGGCGCCCACGCTGTCGTCGGGTCCGTCCGGAGCACCGCCTCGGCGGAGGCGATCACGGTCGACTCGGACTCCCCCTTGGGCGTGCCGAGCGCCTGCGGGATCTGTTGGACGAAGATGATGACGCCGATGCCCATGGTGAAGCCCTCAACCACCGGCCACGGGATCAGGTCGACCGCCCGTCCCAGGCCGGCCACCCCCATCGCCACCACGATGATCCCGGCGAGGATCGCGAGCAGCGGAACCATCTCGACCCCGTAACGGGCGATCACGGGCAGCAGGACGACGGTCATGGCGCCGGTGGGGCCCGAGACCTGGAGGTGCGACCCGCCGAAGACGGCCGCGACGACGCCCGCCACGATGGCCGTGATCAGCCCGGCGGCGGCACCGGCGCCCGACGCGACGCCGAAACCCAGCGCGAGGGGCAGCGCCACCACGCCGACCGTCGCGCCCGCGACGAGGTCCTTGGCCCACGCGCCGCGAAAGCCCCGGTAGTCCTGCGCGGCGGGCAGCAGCGCGACGAGGTTCTTCAGGTGGTCACCGACCGCGTGGGTCGCCTCGGAGAGCGTCTCCCCGGCCGTGTGGCGGGGCGCCTCCCGGCGGAAATCGGTCGCCATCAGCGATCCCGGATCGGAGGACGTCGTCGGTAGCTGGGCACAACCTCCAGGGTATTCCCGGCGACCGCCACCGGCCACCGATCCGGGCGCGGTGGGACGCCCGCGCCCCCGCGGCCGGGGTCGCCGCGCGCCCCGGGACGCTCCTCGGCTACGATGGGAGGAACGCACAGCTACGTGCGTTGCCCATCCGGCACGCTGCCCCGCACGCGGTGCCATGGGATCCTCCTCCGGCGCTCCGCCGGACCAACGTAAGGCACCGCCCTGAGCGACATCACCGAACTGCCCGTCGAGGACGAGCAGCACACCTTCGCCGATCTCGGCGTCATCCCCGAGATCGTGGAGTCGCTGGCCAGCGTCGGCATCCACCACCCGTTCCCGATCCAGTCCCTGGCGATTCCGATCGCGATCACCGGGCGTGACATGATCGGCCAGGCCCGCACGGGCACCGGCAAGACCTTCGCGTTCGGCATCAGCCTGCTGCAGCGCATCCTCGTCCCCACCGACGAGGCGTACGCGACCATGGAGAACCGCGGCAAGCCGCAGGCCCTGGTGATGTGCCCCACCCGCGAGCTGGCGCTTCAGGTCACCAAGGACCTCGACATCGTCTCCACCGTCCGCAAGGCGCGCGTGCTCACCGTCTACGGCGGCGTCGGCTACGACGGCCAGCTGGACCAGCTGACCAAGGGGGTGGACGTTGTCGTGGGCACCCCAGGTCGTCTGCTCGACCTGGTCACCCGCCGCTCGCTGGATCTGTCCGCCGTCAAGGTCATCGTCCTGGACGAGGCCTACGAGATGATCGACATGGGCTTCATGACCGACGTGGAGAGGCTCATCTCCAAGACCCCGCCCACCCGGCAGACGATGCTGTTCTCCGCGACCATGCCGTCGGCCATCGTGGCGCTGGCGCGGATGCACCTGAACCAGCCGATCAACGTGCGCGCCGAAACCCAGGACGCGAACATGACCGTCCCGGACACCGAGCAGCACGTCTACCAGGCGCACGACCTGGACAAGCCCGAGATCGTGGGACGCGTGCTGCAGGCCGACGGGTGCGAGAAGACCATGGTCTTCACCCGCACCAAGCGCGCCGCCCAGCGGCTCTCGGACGAGCTGATCGACCGCGGCTTCAAGGCCACCACCATCCACGGCGATCTGAACCAGATCGGCCGCGAGAAGGCGCTGAAGAAGTTCCACGAGAACAAGGTGGACGTGCTCGTCTGCACCGACGTGGCCGCCCGCGGCATCGACGTGACCGGCGTCACGCACGTCATCAACTACGAGTGCCCCGACGACGACAAGACCTATGTGCACCGCATCGGCCGCACCGGCCGGGCCGGCGCCAAGGGCGTAGCCATCACGCTGGTCGACTGGGCCGACGTCACCCGCTGGAAGCTGATCAACAAGGCCCTGGACCTGTCGTTCGACGAGATCCCGGAGACCTACTCGTCCTCGCATCACCTCTTCGAGGAGCTGCACATCGCGCCGGGAACCCGCGGCCGCCTGATCGATCCGGCGCCCCGCGAGGAGGCTCCCCGCCCCCCGCGTCCCACGCGGGATCGCGGCCCGAAGTCCGAGAAGGTGGCCACCGATGACGGCCGGGTGCGCCGGCAGCGTCGGCGCCGCTCGGGCGACGATTCGGCTTCGACCAGCTCCGAGCCCGTCGCCGCTGCCGTTGCCGCGGCCGGCGGCGAGGGCCAGGAGAATGCCGCAGGCGAGGGCGCCCCGCGCCGCCGCCGCCGTCGCCGCTCGTCAGGGTCGGGTTCGCCGACCGCGCCCGCGCAGGACTGATTCGTCCACCCGAGTGGTCCACCCCGATGGACCACTCATTGACGGGGTCATGACCACCTGACCAAGATCGGTTCGGTACCCACCGAACAGGAGCAGCAATGCAGCAGGTCAAGGGCGTCATCGTCCGCAGCAAGGGAGCCCCGGTCGAGCTCGTCACCGTCAACGTCCCCGACCCGGGTCCCGGCGAGGCCGTGGTGGCGATCCAGGCCTGCGGGGTCTGCCACACCGACCTGCACTACCGCGAGGGTGGCATCGGCAACGACTACCCCTACCTGTTGGGGCACGAGGCCGCCGGGATCGTGGAGTCGGTGGGCCCCGAGGTGCACGACCTGGCGCCCGGCGACTTCGTCGTCCTCAACTGGCGCGCCGTGTGCGGCAACTGCCGGGCCTGCCGCCGCGGGCGCCCCTGGTACTG
>CAZBMH010000058.1:0-15447 GCA_964492685.1 uncultured Micropruina sp. | reverse complement strand
GTTCGTGACGGCCGTGGTGACCGGCTCCTACGACGTGGTCGCCAAGATCGTCGGCGGCGGCGTGACCGGCCAGGCCGGTGCGCTGCGTCTGAGCATCGCCCGCGCCCTGAACGCGATCGACACCGAGGCCAGCCGTCCCGCCCTGAAGAAGGCCGGCCTGCTGACCCGTGATGCTCGGGTCAAGGAGCGCAAGAAGGCCGGTCTGAAGAAGGCCCGCAAGGCGCCGCAGTACAGCAAGCGTTGATCGCAGCGCCATGGGTCGGCTGTTCGGGACCGATGGGGTTCGCGGCAAGGCGAACCAGGATCTGACGGCCGAGTTGGCGCTGGATCTGGCCGTCGCCGCAGCACACGTGCTGGGCGAGGCCGGTGCCTTCGGTCGGCCCCGCCCCGTGGCGTTGGTCGGTCGGGACACGCGAGCCTCCGGGGAATTCCTGGAGGCTGCTGTCGTTGCGGGGCTGGCCTCGGCCGGCGTGGACGTGGTGCGCCTCGGCGTGATCCCCACCCCGGGCGTCGCCTATCTCGTGGGGGCGCTGGACGCCGATCTCGGCGTCATGTTGTCGGCCAGCCACAACCCGATGCCCGACAACGGCATCAAATTCTTCAACCGCGGGGGCGTCAAGCTCGACGACGACCTCGAGGAGGCCATCGAGCAGCACCTGGGCGAGGCCTGGCAGCGGCCGGTGGGCGCGGGCGTCGGCCGGGTCACCGAGGATCTCGGGGCGGTCGAGGCCTACGTGGCCCACCTGGTGTCCAGCCTCGGGACGGACGCGTCGCTGGCTGGGCTGACGGTCGTCGTCGATGCGGCCAACGGCGCCGCCTCCATGACGGGACGGGCCGCCTTCGAGGCCCAGGGCGCCACCGTGGTGCCGCTGCACAGCACCCCCAACGGCCTGAACATCAACGAGAACTGCGGTTCCACCCATCTGGGATCCCTCCAGGCCGCCGTCCTCGCCCACGGGGCCGATGTGGGGATCGGCCTGGACGGCGACGCTGATCGCTGCCTGGCGGTGGATGCGGCCGGCGAGATCGTGGACGGCGACCAGATCCTCGCGATCCTGGCGCTCGCCCTGAAGGACGAGCAGGCGCTTCACTCCGACACCGTCGTGGCCACCGTGATGAGCAACCTGGGCTTCCTGAAGGCGATGCGGGCCCACGGCATCCGGGTCGATCAGGCCAAGGTGGGGGACCGCTACGTGCTGGAGGCGATGAACGCCAACGGTTTCGCCCTCGGCGGCGAGCAGTCGGGCCACGTCATCATGAGCCAGTTCGCCACCACTGGCGATGGCGTGCTGACCGCCCTGCACCTGGCCGCGCGGATGATGCGCACCGGCAAGTCCCTGGCCGAGTTGGCCTCGGTCATGACGAGGCTGCCGCAGGTGATGATCAACGTCCCCGGCGTGAACAAGAGCCGCGCCGGCATCGACCCGGAGGTGTCCGCCGCGGTCACCGAGGCGTCCCGCGAGCTCGGCGACTCCGGGCGGGTGCTGCTGCGCCCCTCGGGCACCGAGCCGCTCGTCCGGGTGATGGTGGAGGCGGCCACCGCCGAGCAGGCCACCGCCGTCGCCGAGCGGCTGGTCCGCGTCGTCCGGGAGCGCCTGGCCCTCTGAGCCCGGCTGGCCGGGGTCGGTGACGCGCCGATCGTCCCTCGGCTCTTGCGTCCGGTGTGAGACTGGTGCCATGAGCGCAGCCCCCGAGTCGCCGTCGACGTCTCCCCCGCGCCGGGGGCTGTTCAAGCGCCTGGGGGTCACGGCCACCGTTCTGGTGCTGCTGGCGGTGGGCTACTACGCCTGGTGGTTCGTCGGCATGTCCGGCGGCATGAGCGGCATCTGGTACTCGATGCAGCCCGTCCCGAACTTCACGGGCGGCGAGATCGCGCGGGCGCGCGCGGACACGACGGCCAAGCTCGGAGATGTTGCGGCGCTCGTGGACACCGTCCCCGGCCTCTCGGTGCGGGGCGCGGGTACCGACGACGCCTGCCGGCAGGGCCAGCACAACTTCAAGATCAATGACCCGTTCGCCTACGAATGCACCCTGCTGTCGACCACCTACTTTGCCGACTCGGGCCGGGACCCGCGGGCCACCCTGCTAGCACTGCAGGAGGCGTTGACCGCAGACGGCTGGGTGTCGTCCGGGTTGTACGACCTTCCCACCGTGGTGACTGACTACTACGACGTCAACCACGGCAAGACCGTCGACGGATCGCCCTACCTCGTGTCCGACCTGCCGTCCACGACCTACCGTCGAGGGGCCGAGGACGTGACCATCGCCGTGGTCGAACCGCGCAGCCAGGGCTCCGGCCTCCAGGACTTCGGCTCCCGGGTGGCGGCCAGTTCCACGTACCTGATCCCCTTCCGCGAGAACAAGCTGCCGTCGCCAACGAAGCTGGCCCAGGAGATCCTCGCCGACGCCCCGTTCGCGGTGGCTATTCAGGCGACCACGGTCTACTACCGCCACTGAGGACATCGAGCGGCGGCCCTACCCTCGCCTCGCTACCCCCAACCGGCTGCCGCGTCAGGAGCGGGGGAGTTCGCACGCCGGCGATCCGCCGGGGAGGCGGTGCCGGTTCCGCGCGACGATCCCATAGACGGCCTGCGCGAGCAGGCACACGCCGGGGAACGTCAGGACGGCGCCCAGCACGCGGGCCCAGCCATGGTTCGACGTGCCGAGCAGGAACGCGACGGCCGTGGCGCCGCTCGCCACGGGGGTGTCGCCGTCCATGAACACGACCGCCTCCTGGGCCATCCCCACCGCCAGCGGCGGCAACGTGTCGATCTCGCCCTGCCACGCCACGATCGGCACGCGCGGACGGATCCGCCGCCGGGCCCACTCGGCGGCGCTCGTGCAGAACGCGCAGTCGCCGTCGAAGAGCAGCCGCGAGGCTGGCGGCTGGTGGCTGGTCACCCCCTCACGGTAACGCTCGGGGTCGCGGTGTGGCCCCGCGCTCAGACCTTGCGGACGCGGCACCGACCTTTGACCTTGCGGACGCGGCACCGACCTTTGACCTTGCGGACGCGGCACCGACCTTTGACCTTGCGGACGCTGACCGACTGGCCCGCGCGGCGGCGTCTCGGCCGTCCGCCGCGACTCCGCCCGCGAAAGGTGCACGTTGCCCGCGAAATTTCGGGGGTGAAGTGCCACTTTCGGGGGCGGAGTGGAGCGGTGACCGGTTGGGAGGTGCGGCGGGAGGGAACCAGGGGCGGGCAGGCGGCGTCCTGGGCGTGGGTGGGTGTCGCCGGCCCGGGCCCGATTGGACGGACTTCACCGGCGGCGTAGGACGCGGCCTCCTTCACTTCGCCCGCGAAAGGTGCACGTTGCCCGCGAAATTTCGGGGGCGGAGTGCCACTTTCGGGGGCGGAGTGGAGCGGCGGACGGGACGGGTAGGGGTGGCCGGCCCTGGTGTTCCCGTCCCGGGTGGTCGTCCTTGTCGCCGCCTTCGGACGGCCCTCAGGTCATGGCTCAGGCGGCCGGTGGTTGGCCGTCCTCGGCCCATGCCGGCGAATCTGAGAGGGCTCGGAAGGCGCGGGCCTGTTGGAAGCCGGCGCGGATCGTCCGTGCGAGTTCCTCGGGTCGGTTTAGCGAGTCGTAGGTCCAGCGCACCACCCACCAATTCGCGTCCCGCAGTCGCTGTTCACGCCGCTTCTCGGCCATGATGACGTCGGCGGCGGACTGGCCGGGTCGTACCAAGCCGTCGTACTTGATCCGGCCGTCGAACTCCCCGAGCAGTCGGTGCTCCTCCCACGCGAAGTCGGAGCGTCCCAGCAGCACGCCGTGCGCCCTCACCTCGAACTGCAGCGTCGGCGTCGGCAACCCGAGCTGGTGCAGGACGACCCGACTCTCGGACTCACCCACCGACTCGCTCCGCGGATCGCCGAGCCCGATGGCGCGCACCGCACGACCCAGACCGGGTCGCCGCGGATAGCGCACGGCGAGGGCCAGGAGGTCATCGCGGGACAGCCCGCGGCGCAGCGCGGCATCGACCACCGCCACGCCGCGGCGGAGGGGCAGGCTGCGGGCCAGGTCCAGCGTCGTTCGGGCGAGGGAGGTCACGGGCAGGCCCGCGATGGACGTGACCTCGTCCTCCGCGGTCTCAGCGAGGGAGACGCGCAGGCGACGGGTGACTCGACCGTGACCGCCCAGCCGCCGCGTCAACCAGACGCGCGTCAGAAGGTCGGAGAACAGGGGTAGTCCGTGGCAGGCCGCCGCAGTCGCGTGGCTGATGATGACCTCGGAGTGCAATCGGGGCCAGGTGCCTGCCAACACCTGCAAGTGGCGCAGGCGTTCCTCCTCGGCGAGGGCGCCGGCGTAGGCGCCGTGGCGGACGCGCTGAAGTTCACCATGTCGGACGAGCGCTCGGAGCTGGCGAGCATCGACGGGGAACTGAGACATGAGGTGCTGCCGAAGTTGAACGGGGGGTAGGTCCATGCAACAAGTGGATCACGGAGTTCCCGACATGCCCGAAGTTATCCACAGGCTCGGGCGGCGCGCTCGTCCCCATGCGAAGCTGGGACGCCCCGCGCCCACCAACCTCCCGTTCGCCGCGGCCTCCTGTCCACTCCGCCCGCGAAAGGTGCGTGTTGCCCGCGAAATTTCGGGGGCGGAGTGCCACTTTCGCGGGCGAAGTGAGCGGGTGGGGCCGTTTCCGTCCGGGTGGACGCAAATGGGTGGGTGGCGTCAACGCGCCTGGTGGACGTCAACGGGCGGGGGCGTCAAACCGCGGGTTGGTAAGCAGAGACCGCCGCGGGTGGAGGTGGGGTCGGCAGGCGGAGTGGGGCCGAGGACGGCCGAGCTCAGACCTTGCGGACGCGGACCCACTTGACCTGGTGGTCCTGGCCCTTGCGGAGGATGACGGTGGCGCGTCCCCGGGTGGGGCGGATGTTGAGCTCCAGGTTGGGGCCGTTGATGGTGTCCCAGAGGTGCTGCGCGGTGGCCAGGGCCTCCTCGGGGGCCATGTCGGCGTAGCGGCGGAAGAACGACTGCGGGTTGCGGAAGGCCGTGTCCCGGAGCCGGAAGAAGCGCTGGACGTACCAGTCGCGGACGAACTCGGTCCGCGCGTCGACGTACACCGAGAAGTCGAAGAAGTCGCTGACGGCCAGCGCGGTGGTGCCGTCCGAGCGGCGGCCCGCCGGCTGCAGCACGTTCAGCCCCTCCACGATCAGGATGTCGGGGTCACGGACGACGGTCTCCTGGCCTCCGACGATGTCGTACACCAGGTGCGAGTAGATCGGCGCCCGCACCTCGGGCTTGCCGGACTTCACGTCCATCACGAACCGGAGCAGCGCGTGGCGGTCGTAGGATTCGGGGAAGCCCTTGCGGTGCGAGATGCCCATCTCGGCCAGCACCTTGTTGGGGTAGAGGAAGCCGTCGGAGGTGATCAGGTCCACCTGCGGGCGGTTCGGGCCGCGCGAGAGCAGCTCCTTCAGCACGCGGGACGTCGTGGACTTCCCGACGGCGACCGAGCCGGCGACCCCGATGACGAACGGGGTGCGTCGCTCGTTCAGGCCGAGGAAGTCGTGGCTGGAGCGGAAGAGCGAGCTGGTCCGCTCCCAGTACAGGTTGAGCAGCTGGGTGAGCGGCAGGTAGACCTGGGCCACCTCGGCGGCGTCCGTCGGGTCGCCGAGACCCCGCAGCCGCGCGAGCGTCTCCTCGTCCACCTGCCAGGGCACCGCCTCGGCCAGCGCCGCCCACTGCTCGCGGTCGAGGGAGACGTAGGGGCCGTACGGATCGTCCTCGGGCGCGGCGCTGGGCGCGCCCGGCACGGGTCGGGCGGAATCCTCCATACCCGTTGCCACCCTTCGCTCGTCCCGGGGGTCCTGCCGGGGTAAGTCTGCCAAAGCCTGACCGATAGGCTGGGCCACATGTGCGGAATCATCGGATATGTCGGTCCCCGGGTCGCCCGGGACGTCGTCGTGGCGGGCCTGAGGCGGATGGAGTACCGCGGGTACGACTCCGCGGGCGTCGCCGTGATCGTGGACGGGCGGCTGGACGTCCGCAAGAAGGCCGGCAAGATCGCCAACCTGGACGCCATCATCTCCGAGAGCCCCCTGGCGAACACCGAGATCGGCATCGGCCACACCCGCTGGGCCACCCACGGCGGCCCGACCGACCACAACGCGCACCCGCATGTGTCCACCGGCGGCCGGATCGCCCTGGTGCACAACGGCATCATCGAGAACTTCGCCCAGTTGCGCGCCGAGTCCGAGGCGCGCGGCGCGGTGTTCGCCTCCGAGACCGACACCGAGTCCGCTGCGCAGTTGCTGGGGCTGGAGGTGGCCGGCGGTGTCGACCTCTTCGACGCGCTGCGCCACGTCGCCAACCGGCTTGAGGGCGCGTTCACCCTGGTGGCCATCGACTCCGCCGATCCGGATCGCGTCGTGGCCGCTCGCCGCAACAGCCCGCTGGTGGTCGGCGTCGGCGAGGGGGAGATGTTCCTGGCCTCGGACGTGTCCGCGTTCATCGAGTTCACCAACAAAGCGGTGGAACTCGGCCAGGACCAGGCCGTCGAGATCACCCGCGAGGGCTACCGGGTGACCGACTTCGCCGGCAACCCGGCCGAGGTGAAGCCGTTCGAGGTCACCTGGGACCTGTCCGCGGCCGAGAAGCAGGGCTTCGACTGGTTCATGGTCAAGGAGCTGCACGAGCAGCCGCGCGCCGTCGCCGACACGCTGCTCGGCCGCTACTCCGCCGACGGCCAGCTCACCCTGGACGAGATCCGGATCAGCCCCGAGGTGCTGCGCCGGATCGACAAGATCGTCATCGTCGCCTGCGGCACCGCCTTCTACTCGGGGCTGGTCGCCAAGTACGCCATCGAGCACTGGACACGCATCCCCTGCGAGGTCGAGATCGCCAGCGAGTTCCGCTACCGTGACCCGATCATCGACCCGATGACCCTGGTGGTCACCATCAGCCAATCCGGCGAGACCGCCGACACCCTGATGGCCATCCGCCACGCCCGCGAGCAGGGCGCCAAGGTGATCGCGATCTGCAACACCAACGGCGCCACCATCCCCCGGGAGTCGGACGCGGTGATCTACACCCACGCCGGGCCCGAGATCGGGGTGGCGTCCACCAAGGGCTACACCACCCAGATCGTGGCCTGCTACCTGCTGGGCCTCTACCTGGCGCAGGTCCGCGGCATGAAGTACGGCGACGAGATCGCCGCGGTCATGGACGAGCTGGCCACCATGCCGGACAAGATCCAGTACATGCTCGACACCCAGCAGCAGGTCAAGGACCTGGCCGCCGACCTGATCGACAACCAGTCCTTCCTCTTCCTGGGCCGCCACGTGGGCTACCCGTCCGCGCTGGAGGGCGCGCTGAAGCTCAAGGAGATCGCCTACCTGCACGCCGAGGGCTTCCCTGCGGGCGAGCTGAAGCACGGGCCGATCGCCCTGGTGGAGCCCGGGCTCCCGGTCTTCGTGGTGGTGCCGCCCCGGGGCCGCGATCAGCTGCACGACAAGGTGATCTCCAACATCCAGGAGGTCCGGGCGCGCGGCGCCAAGACCATCGTCCTGGTGGAGGAGGGGGACGACGAGGTCGTGCCCTACAGCGATGTCATCATCCGGCACCCGAAGTGCTCGACGCTGCTGCAGCCACTGGTCGCGGTGGTGCCGCTGCAGATCTTCGCGTGCGAGATCGCCACGCTGAAGGGGTACGACGTGGATCAGCCGCGCAACCTGGCCAAGAGCGTCACCGTCGAGTGACCCGATGATCATCGGCATCGGCATCGACGTCTGCCCGGTGAGCCGGTTCGAGACGGCCGCGGCCCGCGCCGGCCTGCTGAAGCGGCTGTTCACCGAGGCCGAGCAGGACTCGTCCATGAACCGGATGGCCGGGCGGTTCGCCGCCAAGGAGGCCCTGGCCAAGGCGCTCGGCGCCCCGGCCGGCATGGTCTGGACCGACGTCGAGGTCCGCAAGGACGCCGAGGGCAAACCCTTCTTCGCCTGCGAGGGAACGGTGGCCGCCCGGGTCGCCGCCCTGGGCATCGCCTCGATCCACCTGTCGATCACGCACGACGCGGGCATCGCGGCGGCGGTGGTGGTCTGCGAGGGTTGAGGAATGCGGAGCGGCTACCTGGTCGACACCATCCGGGCCACGGAGGCGGTGGCGCTGGCCGCGCTGCCCCCCGGGGCGCTGATGCAGCGGGCGGCCGTGGGGCTGGCGACGTGCATCCTGCGCGAGCTGCGGCGGGTCCGCGGCGGGGCGTACCGGCGGCGGGTGCTGCTGGTGGTCGGCCCCGGCGACAACGGCGGCGATGCGCTGTACGCGGGGGTCCGGTTGCTGGCGCGAGGCGTCGTGGTGACCGCCTGGCGGGCCACCACGAGAGTGCATCCGGACGGCTGGCGCGCCTTCCGTGACGCCGGCGGGCGGGAGGCCACGGCGCTGCCCGAGCCCGGCCGCTTCGACCTCGTCGTGGACGGGCTGTTCGGGATCGGCGGCCGGCCGGGGCTGAGCGGACCGGCGGCCGACTTCGCCGAGGCGTGCCGGCGTTCCCGGGTGCCCGTCGTGGCGGCGGACCTGCCGTCCGGGCTGGACGCGGATCGCCCCAACACGGGCGCGGCGACCAGCTTCTGCGCGGACGTCACGGTCGCGTTCGGCGGGTTGAAGCCCTGCCACCTGGAGGAGCCCGCCCGGTCGCGCTGCGGCCGGATCGAGGTCGTGGACATCGGCCTTGCGCTTCCCGGCCCCGAGCTCGAGGAGTGGGAGCAGGCCGAGCTCGCCGCGGCCTGGCCGTTCCCTGACGCCACCAGCGACAAGTACTCGCGTGGCGTGGTTGGCATCGACGCGGGCTCCCGGGCCTACCCGGGGGCCGCCGTCCTCACCGTGCTCGGCGCCACCCACGCCGGGGCGGGGATGATCCGCTTCGTCGGCGACCCTCGCGCCGCCGAGTTGGTCCGCCATGCCGCGCCCAACGTCGTCCACGAGCCGGGACGGGCGCAGGCCTGGGTGCTCGGCCCGGGCTGGGGCCCCGACGAGGACGGAGGCCGCGCCCGGCGCGTGGCCGAGTGCCTGGCCGCCGGGCTCCCGGTGCTGCTCGACGCCGACGCGCTGCGGGTGCTCCCGTCGGGCCCGCTCGGCCCGCACACGCTGCTGACCCCGCACGCCGGGGAGTTGGCCCGCCTGCTGGGCGTCGACCGCGAGGAGGTGGCGGCCGACCCCGTCGCCGCCGTGAGGTGCGCCGCCGACGCGCGGGGCTGCGCCGTGCTGCTCAAGGGGGCGACGCAGTACGTCGCCACCCCCGACACGTCCACGACTCGCCTCGCGCTGGCCGGTCCGGCGTGGAGCGCCCAGGCGGGCTCGGGCGACGTGCTGGCCGGGGTCTGCGGTGCCTTGCTGGCCGCGGGGTTGGCCCCCGGCGACGCCGCCCTGGCCGGGGCATCGGCGCAAGCCAGCGCCGCTCTGAATCGCCCGGGTCCATATCCGCCGCAGAGTGCTGTTCGCGCCTTGTCCGATGTGGTAGCGTCCAGCCGTTCAGTGCGACTTTGAACGTTCAATATCTGTCAAAGACGACGTAGTTCGCCAAGTTCTCGGCGCTTCGTCCTTGGCCGGTGGCGGGGCGGTCCTACTGTTCAACCAGCCGGTCGTGCTTGTTTCCTCGGCGACCGGGGCTCACACGCTTTTTGCGTACATCAAGGAGACACATGTCCACAACCACCGCCTCCCGAGGCACGTCGGCCCGCACGGCCGTACAGAAGTTCGGTACTTTCCTGTCCAACATGGTGATGCCCAACATCGCCGCGTTCTCGCCTGGGGTCTCATTACCTCCCTCTTCATCAAGGTCGGCTGGTTGAACCTGCTCGCCGGCGGCAACCTCCCCACCGACGGTTGGGTTGCGCAGCTCGGCGGCTGGGGCAGCCACATGGTCGACGGCAAGGAGGTTGCCTTCACCGGCATCGTCGGCCCGATGATCACCTACCTGCTTCCCGTCCTGATCGGCTACACGGGCGGCAAGATGGTCTACGCCGAGCGCGCGCTGCGCGGCGGCGTCGTCGGTGCGATCGCGACCTTCGGGGTGATCACCGGCACCAGCATCCCGATGTTCATGGGTGCCATGATCATGGGCCCGCTCGGTGGCTGGAGCATGAAGAAGATCGACGCCATCTGGGACGGCAAGATCAAGCCGGGCTTCGAGATGCTTGTCGACAACTTCTCGGCCGGTATCTGGGGTCTCATCCTGGCCACGCTGGCCTTCTTCGCGCTGAGCCCCGTCATCACGGCGGTCAGCGACGGCGCCGGCGCGGTCGTCGGCTGGTTGGTCACCACCGGTCTGCTGCCGTTGACCTCGATCTTCATCGAGCCGGCCAAGGTGCTCTTCCTGAACAACGCGATCAACCACGGCATCCTGACGCCCCTGGGCCTCGCGGAGTCGGCCAAGATGGGCCAGTCGATCCTGTTCCTGCTCGAAGCCAACCCCGGCCCCGGCCTGGGTCTCCTGCTGGCCTACTCCTTCTTCGGGAAGGGCGAGGCCAAGGCCTCCGCCCCCGGCGCGGCGATCATCCATTTCATCGGCGGCATCCACGAGATCTACTTCCCGTACGTCCTGATGAAGCCGATCATGATCCTCTCGACCATCGCCGGCGGTATGACCGGCGTGCTGCTCAACGTGATGTTCGGCGGCGGCCTCCGCTCCCCGGCGGCCCCCGGCTCGATCATCGCCGTCTACACCGCCGTCAGCCCGCAGGGGGCACTCGGTGTCACCCTGTCGTGGATCGGCGCGGCCGCCGTCGCGTTCCTGGTGGGCGCGTTCCTGCTGCGGATCAGCAAGGACGAGGGCGACGGTGACCTGAACCAGGCCACTGCCGACATGGAGGCCATGAAGGGCAAGAAGTCCGCCGTTTCCTCCCTGCTCACCGGCGGTGCCGCCGCGGTCAGCGGTCCGGTCAAGAACGTCGTGTTCGCGTGCGACGCGGGCATGGGCTCCTCGGCCATGGGCGCCTCGATCCTTCGCAAGAAGATCCACGAGGCCGGCTTCAAGGACGTGAAGGTGGTCAA
Source organism: uncultured Micropruina sp. (assembly GCA_964492685.1). Taxonomy (GTDB): domain Bacteria; phylum Actinomycetota; class Actinomycetes; order Propionibacteriales; family Propionibacteriaceae; genus Micropruina. The sequence continues at coordinate 4,458 of CAZBMH010000058.1, read as the reverse complement.
CCAGGCCATCGCCAACCTGACCGACTCCTACGACGTCATCGTCACTCACCAGGACCTCGCGGATCGGGCCGGCCCCAAGGCCCCCTCGGCCGTGATGTTCACCGTCGACAATTTCATGGCCAGCCCGGTCTACGAGGACGTCGTCGCCCTGGTGAAGAAGGCGAATGGCGGTGGTTCGGAGGGCCCAAAAGCTGAGCCCGTCACCGCGGCGGCCGCTGTGGCCGCTCCGGTGGCGGCTGCTGCTGCTCCGGTCGTCGCCGCCGCGGCGGCTGACGAGGCCGACGACGCCGTGCTCAAGCTGAAGTCGATCGTCCTGTCGGGCACGGCGACCAGCAAGGCCGAGGCCATCACCGAGGCGGGCAACCTGCTCGTCGCCTCGGGTACGGTCGACGGCGGCTACGTGGCCTCGATGCACGACCGGGAGAAGTCGGTGTCCACCTACATGGGCAACCTGCTGGCCATCCCGCACGGCACCAACGAGGCCAAGGGCCTGGTGCAGCGCTCCGCCATCTCGGTGGTGCGCTACCCGAACGGGATCGACTGGAACGGCAACCCGGTCAAGTTCGTCATCGGCATCGCCGGTGCCGGCAACGACCACCTGGAGCTGCTGGGCAAGATCGCCGAGGTCTTCCTCGACGAGTCGAAGATCGGTGAGTTGGAGGCGGCCTCGACGCCGGCCCAGATCGCCGACATGTTCGGAAGGGTGAACGGATAGTGAAAGCGGTCCACTTCGGCGCCGGGAACATCGGACGGGGGTTCGTCGGCCTGCTGCTCAGCAACGCTGGGTACGAGCTGATCTTCGCCGATGTCGCTGACGCCCTGATCGAGGGGCTCAAGCAGAGCGACTCGTACTCGGTGCACGAAGTGGGTGATGACCCGCGGACCACGGTGGTCCGCGGGTACACCGCCCTCAACTCCGCCAAGGAGACCGACGCGCTGGTGGCCGCGATCGCTTCGGCGGACGTGGTCACCACCGCGGTCGGGGCGCACATCCTGAAGTTCGTCGCCCCGGCCATCGCCCAGGGCATCGCGGCGCGCGCCGCCGATGCGGCGTCGTTGGCGGTGATGGCCTGCGAGAACGCCATCAACGCCACCGACATCCTGGCGGCCGAGATCGCCAAGAACTACGCCGGGTCCGACCTGGCGGACCGGGCGATCTTCGCCAACACCGCCGTGGATCGCATCGTCCCGAACCAGGCCGCGGACGCGGGCCTGGACGTGACGGTGGAGACCTACTTCGAGTGGGCCATCGAAACGCCGCCGTTCGGCGACGCGGTTCCCGACATCCCCGGGGTCACCTGGGTGCCGGACCTGGAGCCGTACATCGAGCGGAAGCTGTTCACGGTCAACACGGGCCACGCCACCACGGCGTGGTTCGGGTACCTGGCCGGCGCGGCCTCCATCGCCGACGCGCTCGCCGACCCGGCCATTGCGGCCAAGGTCGCCGGCGCGCTGGACGATACGAAGTCGTTGATCGTTGCCAAGCACGGCATCGACGAGGCGGTCCAGGCCGCCTACGTGAAGAAGATCCTCAAGCGCTTCGCGAACCCGTTCCTGCCCGATACCCCGCTGCGGGTTGGGCGGGCACCGCTGCGCAAGCTGAGCCGCAACGAGCGGTTCATCTCCCCGGCCTCCCAGCTGGCCGAGCGTGGCATGCCCCGCGACGCCCTGCTGGAGACCATCGCCGCCGGGCTGCGGTTCGACCCGGCGGAGGACCCCGAGGCGGTCGAACTGCAGCGGCTCATCGCCGAGCTGAGCGCCGAGGAGGTCGTCGATCAGGTGATGGGTCTCGAGCCCGAGCACCCGCTCTACGCCGACGTCCTCGCCGTCGTCCGTGATCGTCAGGCCAACTGACCTCGCGGAACCCACGCTGGACGATGCCCCGGTCATGCGGCCGGGGCATCGTCGCGTCCGGGCGGGTGCGCGGGCCGGGGGCCGGTTCACTTACACTGATCGGGTTGTCCACGTCAGCTGAAGCCACCACCGCCCCGGATCCGTCCCGGGCGGTGTCGTTGCTTGCCAGCACGGCCCTCCCGGACGGCCGCGAGCTGGTGTTGCGCCGCGCCGAGGCCGCCGACGCCCCCGGGATCGTGGACGTGGTCCACGCCGCGTTCGCCGCCCGCCGGCCGGTCGATCCGCCGCCCACGGCGCTGCTGGAGTCGGACGAGACCATCGCCGCCACCATCACCGACGGCGAGGCCGTCGTGGCCGTCCTGGACGGGCGCATCGTGGGCACCATCATGATCGACTTCAGCGGCACCCAGCTGCCGCCGCTGCACGACACGGCGACGCCGCCCGCGCTGCTGGAGCGGGTCTCGGTCCACCCCGATGTCCAGGGCCTGGGGATCGCCGCCGCGATGGTGCTGGTCACCCTGGACCTGCTCGCCGTGGAGGGCGCCAGCGAGGGGGCGCTGTTCGTCCGCCAGGAATTTCCGGAGATCCGGCGCTGGTGGCAGCGGCGCGGCTTCGTCCACACCGCCGACCACGAGCGCAGCTGGGTGCTGCGGCGCGGACTGCCCGTGGCCGTCGAGGTGCCGACCGCCGGGGACATGATCGCGCTGGGCCGGCGGCTGGCGGGGCTGCTGCGTCCCGGCGATGTGGTCATCGCCTCCGGCGACCTGGGGGCGGGCAAGACCACCCTCACGCAGGGCATCGGCGCCGGGCTGAACGTCGACGGGCCGGTGATCTCGCCGACCTTCGTCCTGTCCCGGGTTCATCCGTCGCTGGCGGCGGGCCCCGGCCTGGTGCACGTGGACGCCTACCGGCTCGGCAGCTTCGACGAGCTGGAGGACCTCGACCTGGAGGCCTCGCTGCCCGACCACGTCACCCTGATCGAGTGGGGCGCCGGCATCGCCGAGGAGCTGGCCGACGACCGGCTGGAGATCGACATCCGTCGCTCCGTCACGCCCGAGGACGAGAACCGCTGGGTGTTCCTGTCCGGCGTCGGGCCGCGGTGGCGCCGCGCGGGACTGGAGGGGTTGGCATGAGCACGTGGCTGGGGATCGACACGTCCACCGACGTCTGCGCCGGGCTGGCGGTGGACGGCGTTGTGGTGGCCTCGCGGCTGCTGGCCGACCGGCGGGCGCACGCGGAGCAGCTGATGCCGATGATCGTGGCGATGCTGGCAGACCAGGGGGTGTCCCTGGGTGACGTGGCCGGGATCGCCGTCGGCGTCGGGCCGGGCCCCTTCACCGGCCTGCGGGTGGGCGTGGCCACCGCCTTCGGGATCGCCGCCGCGACCGGCGCGATCGTCCGCGGCGTCTGCAGCCTGGACGTCGTCGCCGCCCAGTGGGCACGCGCGGGAGCGCCCGAGGAGTTCGTCGCCGTCAGCGACGCCCGTCGCCGCGAGGTGTACTGGGCCCGCTACGACGGCGCCGGGTCGCGCCTGGCCGGCCCCTTCGTGACCGCCCCGGCCGAGGTGCCCGCCCTGCCCTCGTGCGGCCCGGGTGCCCCGCTGCTGACCAGCGAACCCGCCGAGGCCTCCCCGGACGAGTCTGGCGCCGGGGGAGTCGCGGCGCCGGCGAGCCTGGACGCGGGCGTGTTGGCGCTCGTCGGGCCCGCGCTGCCGGACGCCGGGCTGACCCCGCTGTACCTGCGGCGCCCCGACGCCGAGGTGTCGACGTCCCGCAAGTCGACGCTGCTGCAGCCACGGCTGACGCTGGGGCGGCGCGGATGAGCCTCCGGCGGGCGAGCGAGGCCGATCTCCCCGGGGTGCTGACCGTCGAGAACGCCGGGTTCGTCGCCGACCGCTGGAGCGAGGCGCTGTGGCGCGACGAGCTGACCGGCGGCGATCGGGCCGTCCTGGTGCACGCCGACGCGCACGAGGAGATCGACGCCGTCGCCACGTTCCAGGCGGTCGCCGACACCGTCGACCTGCATCGCGTCGTGGTGCATCCCGTGGCCCGGCGCCGCGGCCTCGCGACGCTGCTGATCGTCGAGGGGATCGCCTGGGGGATCGAGCGGGGTGCGGGGCGGATGCTGCTGGAGGTCGACGCGGCCAACGCCCCGGCCCTGGCCTGCTACGAGCGGCTCGGCTTCGCCACGATCGCCGAGCGCCGCGACTACTACGCGCCGGGCGTCCACGCCCTGGTGATGGAGCGAACCCTGGAGGGAGTCCGATGAGTGGACCGTTGATCCTGGGGATCGAGTCCTCCTGCGACGAGACCGGCGTCGGCATCGTCCGCGGGCACGAGCTGCTGGCCAACGAGGTCGCCTCGTCGGTGGAGCAGCACGTCCGCTTCGGCGGCGTGGTGCCCGAGGTGGCCGCCCGCGCGCACCTGGAGGCGATCCGTCCCGCGCTGGAGCGGGCGCTGGCCACGGCCGACGTCGACCTGACCGAGCTGGACGGCATCGCCGTCACCGCCGGACCCGGACTGATGGGCGCCCTCGTCGTGGGGCTGGCCGCCGCCAAGGCGCTGGCGGCCACGCTCAACAAGCCGCTGTACGGGGTGAACCACC
>CAZBMH010000057.1:0-15449 GCA_964492685.1 uncultured Micropruina sp. | reverse complement strand
GGGCCTCGAGGAACGAGTTGACCCCGCCGATCACCCACGACGACACCACGATGCCGAGCCCGATCCACTCGCCCTTCGCCCAGCGCTCGCAGAGGGCGTCGATGAACACCGCGAGGCCGGCCATGTAGACCGCCAGCGCGATCGACGTCAGGGCGGCGCTGCGCAGCGGTTGCTGCATCCAATCGACGTCCGCGCCCGGTTCCTCCGCTTCGTTACGGCGCGCCTGGAGGGCGGCGACTTCGCCGCCGAGCTTGGGCTCTGATTCGACCGAACGGCCCCGTCCCGCCGCCCAGCGGGACGGGGCCGTTCGTCGTCCGGGACCCCCGGCGTAGACTCCCTGGGGTGTCCGACCCCCATGCGAACCACGAGGCGGCGGTCGAGTTCCGCTACCTCGGCCTGACCGACGATCCGCCGGCGCTCACGGACTACCACCGGGCGTGGGCGCTGCAGCGCGAGCTGCACGCGCAGGTGGCCCAGGACCGGCTGCCCACCCAAGTGCTGTTCGTGGAGCACCCGCCGGTGTACACCGCGGGGCGACGCACCCTGCCCGAGGAGCGGCCCTTCGACGGCACCCCCGTGGTGGACGTGGACCGGGGCGGCAAGATCACCTACCACGGCCCGGGGCAGCTCGTCGGCTACCCGCTGGTGCACCTGCCCCGCGTCATCGGGGTCGTCGACTACGTGCGCCGCGTCGAGGAGGCCCTGATCCGGCTGCTCGCCGGCTACGGGCTCGCCACCGGCCGCGTCGAGGGCCGCACCGGCGTCTGGCTGGCGGCCGGCGCGGGTCGCCCCGAGCGCAAGATCGCCGCCATCGGCATCCGGGTGAGCCGCCAGACGACGCTCCACGGCTTCGCCCTGAACGTCACCAGCGACCTGCGCTCCTTCGACAACATCGTCCCCTGCGGCATCGCCGACGCTGGCGTCACCTCGCTGGCCGACGAGCTCGACGGGCCCGTCCCGTCCCTGGTCGAGGTGGCGCGCGCGCTGGAGCCGCTCCTTACCGAGCTGCTCGCCTTCGAGCCGTACGCCTCGTCCGGCACCCTGGCCTCGCCGGCGGTCAGCTACGGACTGGCCCTCTAAGGCGGCGGGCGGGCCGGGTTAGGATGACCGGGTGACAGTCACCGATCCGCTGAACGGCCGCAAGCTCCTTCGCATCGAGGTCAGGAACTCCGAGACCCCGATCGAACGCAAGCCGCCGTGGATCCGGACGACCGCCCACATGGGCCCCGAGTACCGCGAGCTCCAGCAGCTGGTGAAGTCGGAGGGGCTCCACACCGTCTGCCAGGAGGCCGGCTGCCCCAACATCTTCGAGTGCTGGGAGGACCGCGAGGCCACCTTCCTCATCGGCGGCGACTCCTGCACCCGGCGCTGCGACTTCTGCCAGATCGAGTCCCGCAAGCCGTCCGGCTACGACAAGGGCGAGCCGCTGCGGGTGGCCGAGTCCGTCCGCACCATGGGGCTGAAGTACGCCACCGTCACGGGCGTCTGCCGCGACGACCTGGAGGACGAGGGCGCCTGGCTGTACTCCGAGACCATCCGGCAGATCCATCTGCTGAACCCCGGCGTCGGGGTGGAGATGCTCGCCCCCGACTTCTCCGGCAAGGACGAACTGCTCAACCAGCTCTTCGACACCCGCCCCGAGGTGTTCGCGCACAACGTCGAAACCGTCCCGCGGATCTTCCGGCGCATCCGTCCCGGCTTCTCCTACGACCGCTCGCTGGCGGTGCTGGGCAAGTCCCGCGCCGCCGGGCTGGTGACCAAGTCCAACCTGATCCTGGGCATGGGCGAGACCCGCGAGGAGATCTCGCAGGCGCTGGTCGACCTGCACGAGGCCGGCGCCGAGCTGGTCACCATCACGCAATACCTACGGCCCTCGGCCAAGCACCACCCGATCGACCGCTGGGTCACCCCCGAGGAGTTCGGCGAGCTGGAGATCGAGGCACGCGAGCTCGGTTACGTGGGCGTGCTGAGCGGGCCGCTGGTTCGTTCGTCCTACCGTGCCGGACGGCTGTATCGTCAGGCTCTGCAGGCTCGTGATGCACGGGCCATGGACACCATCCGGAGCGAGTGATGCAGAGCGAGAAGGCCAAGGCGCTTGCCGCCGAGCAGAAGGCCGCCGTCAAGGCGGAGAAGCTGCGCAAGAAGAACTCCGACGACCCCCGCGACTGGGGCCGGACGCGGCAGATCATCGAGGCGTACAAGCAGACCAGCAAGATCGACCCGCAGCTGAACTGGATCACGGCCGCGGCGATCGCGGGCGGGGCCGTGCTGTTCACGCTGCTCTGGCTGTGGTGGCAGCCCCAGCTGTGGTGGCTGGGCACGCTGCTCGGCATCGCCTTCGGCGCGACCGCGGCGCTCTACCTGCTCACGTGGCGGGTGAAGAAGGCCAGCTACACCAAGTACGAGGGGCAGCTGGGCTCCGCCGAGGTCGCCTTCTCCACCATGGACGCCAAGAAGTGGAGCTATCAGGTCGCCGTCGCCGGCACCCGCCAGATGGACATCGTCCATCGGGTCATCGGCCAGGCCGGGATCGTGCTGGTGGGCGAGGGCAACCCGACCCGCGTGAAGCAGCTGCTGGCCACCGAGGCCAAGCGCCACGAGCAGGTCGCCTACGGCGTCAAGGTCACGGCCGTGACCCTCGGCAAGGAGGAGGGCCAGGTCCCCCTCGACAAGCTCGCCAAGCACATCGAGAAGCTGCCCAAGGTGCTGCAGCCGCACCAGATCACCGACGTGAAGCAGCGCTTGAAGGCGCTCGACGCCGTCCGCGCCAAGGCCCCGATCCCCCGTGGCCCGATGCCGACGGTGAAGGGCGTCAGGCGGTCGATGCGCGGGCGGTGACCGTCTGCTGATGGCCAACATCGTCAACGCCGAACGCGTCTCCAAGTCGTTCGGCACCAGGATTCTGCTGGACGAGGTGTCGCTCGGCCTGGGCCGGGGCGACGTCGTCGGGGTGGTCGGACGCAACGGCGACGGCAAGTCGACGCTGCTGAACATCCTCACCGGGCGGCTGGAGCCCGACGCCGGCCAGGTCACCCGCACCGGCAACGCCACCATCGGCCACCTCGGCCAGGACGAGGACTTCGCCCCCGACGCCACCGTCCGCGACGTGATCGTCGGCGGCCGCCCCGACCACGTGTGGGCGGCCAACGCCACCACCCGCGGCATCGTCGAACACCTCCTCGCCGAGATCGACCTGGACGCGCCCGTGAGCACCCTCAGCGGCGGCGAGCGCCGCCGGGTGTCGCTGGTCGCGCTGATGCTCGGCGGCTACGACCTGATCGTCCTCGACGAGCCCACCAACCACCTGGACGTGGAGGCCGTCGCCTGGCTGGCCGACCACCTGCGCGCGCTGGCCCGCGACGTGGCGATGCTGGTGGTCAGCCACGACCGCTGGTTCCTCGACGCCATCTGCACCCGGGTGTGGGAGGTGCACGACGCGACGGTGGACGCCTACGAGGGCGGCTACGCGGCCTACGTGCTGGCCCGCGCCGAGCGCGGCCGACAGGCGGCCGTCACCGAGGGGCGGCGCAAGAACCTGCTGCGCAAGGAGCTCGCCTGGCTGCGGCGAGGACCCCCCGCGCGGACCTCGAAGCCCAAGTTCCGCATCGACGCGGCCAACTCGCTGATCGCCGACGAGCCGCCGCCACGCGACTCGCTGAGCCTGCAGCAGTTCGCGGTGAGCCGGCTGGGCAAGGACGTGTTCGACCTGCACCACCTGACCAAGTCGGTGCCGGTCGCCTCGGGTGAGGTCGACGGCGCTCCCGGGGTGCGGACGCTGCTCGATCGGCTGGACTGGTCGATCGGGCCGGGCGACCGGATCGGCCTGGTGGGGGTCAACGGGGCCGGCAAGACGACCCTGCTGCGGCTGCTGACCGGCGAGGCGCACCCGGACTCCGGCCGGGTGAAGCGCGGCCGGACGCTGCGGATCGGGCACCTGTCCCAGGCGGTCACCGAGCTGGACGAGTCGGAGCGGGTGCTGGACTCGGTGAGCCGGCTGCAGCAGCAGACCCGGCTGGCCACGGGCCGCGACGCCTCGGCGTCGTCGCTGCTGGAGGAGTTCGGCTTCACCGGCGAGCGGCTGGTCACCCGCATCGGCGATCTGTCCGGCGGTGAGCGGCGGCGGCTGCAATTCCTGCGGCTGCTGCTGGAGGAGCCGAACGTCCTGCTGCTGGACGAGCCGACCAACGACCTCGACATCGACACCCTGACCGTCCTGGAGGACTACCTCGACACCTGGCCGGGCACCCTGATCGTGGTCACCCACGACCGGTACTTCCTGGAGCGGGTCTGCGATGTGACCTACGCGCTGATGGGCGACGGCCGGTGCGTGCTGCTGCCCGGCGGCGTGGAGCAATACCTGGAGACCCGCCGGGCGTCCGGGCGCGGCGGGGGCGCCCGTCCGGGTGGCGGCGGAGCCGGGTCCAAGTCCGCCTCGGCGAGTCCCGCCGGCGGCCCCACGTCCGGGGCGGCGGTGACCGGGAACGCCTCGTCCGGGAGCGCGGCGGCCTCGCCCGCCCAGGTGCGCCAGGCCCGCAAGGACCTGGCCCGCATCGAGGGCCAGCTGGCCAAGGTCACCGGGGGCATCGAACGCGTCCACCACGACATGGCGGGCGCGGCAGCCGACTACGAGCGCCTGGTGGCCCTGCAGGCGGAACTGCAGGCCCTGGAGACCCAGCACGAGTCCCTCGAAGAGGCCTGGCTGGAGACCGCCGAGCTCCTCCCGGACTGACCCGTCTCCGCCACCCCCAAGCCAGCCTGGCTGGTACGTAAGTGACCGCAGTCGGTCACCTTCGTCCCGGTGAAGCCGCCGCCCACGCTCGCAGGCGGCCGGACCGGTACGTAAGTGACCGCAGTCGGTCACCTATGTACCGGTGGCGACCCGCCGACAGTGCCGACAGCGGCGCGCCGCCCCGGGCCACCCGCGCTGCCGGAGCACCGAGGCCACCTCGCGCGCTGGGGCACCTGGCACCTTGTTCCCAGGGCGCGCGTCAGAGGGCGGCGAGGGTGGTGCGGCGCAGCCGCAGGGCAGCCGTTGTGAGGCCGACCAGCTCGCCCGCGGTCGCGGTGGCCCCGCTGTCCAGGAGTGCGTCCTCGACACAGATCAGCGGAAGGACACCGCGGCGGCGGGCCAGACGCCCCTCGGAATCCCGGCGGACCCTCACCAGGCCAGGGCGGCTCCGCCTTCTCGTCCCCGCCGCCACCCAGGCGTCGAGCGGCCCCGGCGGCAGCTCGCCGATCCCCCGCAACGCGAGGGCAGCCGACCCGCCGAGTGCCGACCCGTCCCCTGCCATCAAATGGCTGGCCCAGGCCCGCGCGAACGGTTCCTGGTCGGGACCGGTCACGTACACGCCGTAACCGAGACGGCGCCACTGATCGCTGTCTACGAGTCGCCGCAACGAGCGACTCCCGAGGCCAGACATCAGAACCTGTTCTCGCGTGACGACTCCGTGCTGCGCCCTCAGCAGAGCGGTGAGGGACTTCGGGATGGGTGCGCGGGGGTGCATCGCACCATCGTGCACCCGCGATGCCGCCCGGGCGCGAAGTTATCCACAGGCCCGGCGGCCGTCACGAGCCCCGGGCGAGACGCTCGCTTCCGCCCTCTCACCTCGCATCGGTACATAAGTGACCGTTGTCGGTCACCTATGTACCGGCGGGCGGTCAGCGCTGCACGCCCACCGGCTCGTGGGAGACGGCGGTGACCACGTCGCGGAGGTCGAGCCACCACTGCTTCTTGGGGCGGCGGAAGTCCTTGTCCATCTGGGTCATCATCGACTCCATGGTGAAGGCCTGCAGCTTCGACTCCACCAGGCCGAGGTAGTAGCTGTTGTTGGTGCCGGCGCCGAACTCGTCGGCGAGCAGCTCCAGTCCGTTGGACACCAGCCGGGTGGCCAGCAGCCGGTCGAACGGGGTCGGAGAGCCGCCCTGCTGCAGGTGCCCGAGCACGCAGGTGCGGACGTCGAAGGCGTCGTGGCCCTCCTCCTCCAGCAACCGGGCGATGACGTCGGTGGTGTAATGCTCGTTTGCGAGCTCGTTGCGCACCGCGAGGAAGAATTTCCGACCCTGGGCGAACGACTCGCGGAGCCAGCGGACGTCGGTGTTCAGCTGCTCCAGACTGATCCCCTCCTCGTGCAGGTACACCCGCTCCGAGCCCGCGGCCAGGCCGCCCATCAGCGCCAGGTAGCCGCAGTAGCGGCCCATGGTCTCCACCACGAACGCCCGGCGGGTGGCCGACGCGGACAGCTTCATCCGGTCGATGGCCTCCACGATCACATTCAGCGCCGTGTCGGCGCCGATCGACAGCTCCGAGCCGGGCAGGTTGTTGTCGATGCTGGCCGGGATGCACACGATGGGGATCCGGAAGGCGCGGTAGCGCTCCCGCTCCCGGTGGAGCAGGGCCGCCGACTGATAGGCGTTCCAGCCGCCGATGACCATCAGCGCGTCGAGGCGGTTGTTCTCCAGCTCTCGGCCGATGCTGTACAGGTCCTCCAGGGACGGGATGGTTCGCCGCAGCCCCAGCGCCGCGCCGCCGTTGGGCGTCCACCCCTCGACGTCGCCCCACGACAGGTCCGACACCCGGCCGTCGCGCAGGCCGACGAAGCCGTCCCGGATGCCGACCATCTCGAAGCCCCGGCTGATGCCGAGCCGCACCGCGGCCCGCGCCGCCGTGTTCATCCCGGGCGCCAGGCCGCCGGCGTGAACGATGCCGATCCGCTTGGCGCCCTCGCGGACCGCCACCCGGGACGGCTCGGCCATCTCGGCGAAGATCTTGCTCATCGTGACGAACGAGTTGCCCCGCAGCGCCATCGCGCCCTCGTAGTCGCCGGCGGCGATCAGCTCGGGGACGAGCCGTGTCTGGCGCACCGCCTCCATCAGCGGCACGGGGGCCACCCGGTTGCCGCGGAAGCCGAGCACCGGCCCCTCCGTCTGCGCGGAGGCCGTCAGCACCTCGATCGCCGCCTGGTAGCCCAGCCAGGTGGAACACCAGCGATCGAACGCGGACGGCGTGCCGCCCCGCTGCACGTGGCCCAGGATGGTGACCCGAGCATCCTCGCCGAGCTTCTCCTCCAGGATCGTGCGGACCTGCTCGGAGGTGATCGGGTTGCCGGCCCGGTCGGTGGCGCCCTCGGCGACGATCACCAGCGAATCGCGTCGGCCGGCCGCCCGGCCCCGCTTCAACTCGGCGCACATCCGGTCCTCCCAGCCGTCCTCCGGCGGGTTCTCGGGGATGAGGACGTAGTCGCAGCCGCCCGCGACCGCCGACATCAGCGCCAGGTACCCGCAGTGGCGGCCCATCACCTCGACCACGAAGGAGCGCTGGTGGCTGGCCGCGGTGGAGGCCAGGTCGTCGATGGCGTCGACGATGCGATGCAGGGCGGAGTCGGCGCCGATCGTCATGTCGGTGCCCACCAGGTCGTTGTCGATCGAGCCGACGAGGCCGGCGATCATCAGCGCCGGGTGCGCGTCCGCGGTCTCCTGGGTGATCTGGCCCTCGGCCAGAAGGGCGGCGACGTGCTCGGCCCATTCGCCCCGGAACGCGTTGAGGCCGGACAGCGAGCCGTCGCCGCCCACCACCACCAGCCGATCGATCCCCGCGTCGAGCAGGTTCTTGGCCGCGCGCCGGCGGCCCTCGACCTCGCGGAATTCCTTGCTGCGGAAGGTGCCGATCACGGTGCCGCCGCGGTGCAGGATGCTGCCGACGTCATCCCAGCCGAAGCGCCGGATGCCCGCTGCCCCGTCGATCATCCCCTGGTAGCCCTCGAAGATCGCGTAGACCTCGGCCCCGACCGACAGGGCGGTGCGGACGACGGCTCGGACGGCCGCGTTCATGCCTTGGGCGTCACCGCCGCTGGTGAGAATGCCGATCTTCTTCCCGGCGCCGAGCTGTTCCATGGGTCAACCTCTCGCTTGCGATATTCCTATGGTTCCGTGACGCGGGGGGCGACGCAGGCCAGACCGCGAAATCGCCCGCTAAATCGTTACCGGACCGGCGAACCGCCCACCCCCGAGTGCCGGGGATGGGCGGCTCGACGGCCGGAGGGAACCCTAGGAGACGATCTGCTGCGCGGCCAGCAGGGCGTCGCGAAGCTCGCGCCGCTCCCGCTGGGCAGCCGGGTCGGGCACCGGGACGGCCGCGAGCAGCCGCTGGGTGTAGGGGTGCTGCGGATCGCTGACGATCTCGCTGGTCGGACCCACCTCGACGAGGTTGCCGTCCTTCATCACCGCGATCCGGGCGCTCAGCATCTCCACCACCGCGAGGTCGTGGCTGATGAACAGGCAGGCGAAGCCGTAGCGGGCCTGGAGCTCCTGAAACAGCCGCAGCACCCGCGCCTGGACGGACACGTCGAGCGCCGAGGTGGGCTCGTCCGCGATCAGGAGCTTCGGCTGGAGGGCCAGGGCCCGGGCAATGCCGATCCGCTGCCGCTGACCGCCCGACAGCTCGTGCGGGTAGCGGTTACGCATGGACTGCGGCAGCTCGACCGAATCGAGCAGCGCCTCCACCTGGTCGGAGAGCTGCTTGCCCTTCAGTCCCATGTGCAGCAGCAGCGGCTCGCCGATGGACTCCCCAACGGGCAGCCGCGGATTCAGCGACGACCCCGGGTCCTGGAAGACGATCCCCACGTCCTTGCGGAAGGGCTTCAGGTCGGCGAACGTGGCCTTGGAGATGTCGCGCCCCGCGACCGAGAGCCGACCCTCGACGATCGGCAGCAGCGCCACCGCGGCGCGGCCGATCGTGGTCTTGCCGGAGCCGGACTCGCCGACCAGGCCGATCACCTCGCCCGGGTCGATCCGCAGGTTGATGTGGCTCGCCGCGCGGAAGGCCGCGCGCCGCCCCTGCTTGGGGTACTCGATCGCCACGTCCTCCATGAGCAGCGCCGGGGTGACGCCCGGATCCCCGGAGGTCAGGGGCACCGGGACGCCCTCACGGGCCACCAGCGACAGCCGATTCGTCCCCAGCTCGTCGGTGGCCTTCAGCGAGCCCAGATGCGGCACGGCCGCCAACAGCTGCTTGGTGTAGGGGTGCTGCGGGTCGCCGAAGATTTGCTCCGAGGTCCCCATCTCGACGACGCGGCCGTCCTTCATCACGATGATCCGATCGGCCATGTCGGCCACCACACCCATGTCGTGGGTGATCAGGATGATCGCCGCGTCCACCCGCTCGCGCAGCTCGCGCATTAGCTTGAGGATCTCGCCCTGGACGGTGACGTCGAGGGCGGTCGTCGGCTCGTCGGCGATGAGCAGCTTCGGATCGCAGGCCAGCGCCTGAGCGATCATGATCCGCTGTCGTTGGCCGCCGGATAGCTGGTGGGGGAACTTGTCGAAGCTGTCGTCCGGGCTCGGGATCTCGACCAGGCGCATCAGCTCCAGGGCCCGCTCCTTGGCCGCCGACGGCGCGATCAGGAAGTGGGCCCGCAGGGTCTCCACGATCTGGAACCCCACCGTGTACACGGGGTTCAGCGCCGTCATCGGCTCCTGGAAGATGACCGAGATCTCGTTGCCGCGGATCTCCTGGAGCTCGGTGATATTCATCCCGATGAGCTCGGTGCCCTTCAGGTTGGCCGACCCGCTCGCCCGCCCGTTGGGCGGCAGCAGCCCGATCAGGCTCATCGCCGACTGGGTCTTGCCCGACCCCGACTCGCCCACGATGGCCAGCACCTCGCCGGCCTTCAGGTCGTAGGTCAGGTTTTCGGCGGCCGTGAACCAGTCGCCACCGACCCAGAACTTCACGCCCAGGTCGCGGACCTGAAGAATGGTGTCGCCCTTGACGATGGTGCCCTCACCGACGGTGCGGGAGAGTCGTTCCGCGGTGGCGAAGAAGTCCGAGCCGCTCCCGGCGGGTTTGGTGTCCTTGGTCACTTCGCGGCCTCCTTCTGCGCGACGGCCAGTCCGGCCTTGGCTGCGGCGGCGTCCATCTTCCGCTGGGACGGGATCCGCTTGGTGCGCGGGTCGTAGGCGTCGCGCAGCCCGTCACCGATGAAGTTGATGCTCAGGGCAACCAGGATGATGAACAGGCCGGGCCACCAGAACAGCCAGGGACGGGTGGCGAACGCGCCCTGGTAGTCGGAGATCAGCTTGCCCAGCGACACGTTGGGCTCCTTGACGCCGAAACCCAGGAAGCTCAGCGCCGCCTCCAGCACGACGGCCACCGACATGGTCAGGGTGGTGTTGACGATGATGACGCCCACCGCGTTGGGCAGGATGTGCTTGGTGATGATCCGCCAGTCGCTGGCCCCCGACACCCGCGCGGAGTCGACGAACTCGCGCTCCCGCAGCGTCAGGAACTCCGAGCGCACCAGCCGGGCCAACCCCGTCCACAGGATCAGGCCCAGCGCCAGCGCCAACAGCAGCGGGATGTTGATGCGGATCGCGTCGATCACCTCCTGCGAGGCGTTCAGCTTCACCGGCAGCGTGTTGACCAGGCGGCCCAACACGGCACCGAGGACGATCACCGGCAGCGTGATCACCAGGTCGGTGACGCGCATCAGGACGGTGTCGACCCAGCCGCGGTAGTAACCGGCCAGGGCCCCCACCGCGACGCCGATCAGCAGGGTGATCAGGCCGAGGACGAACATGACCAGCAGCGAGGTCTGGATGCCCTTCATCACCAGGGCGAAGTTGTCGCGTCCGATGGTGTCCTGGCCGAACGGGTGGTTGCCGATGGCGAAGCCGGGGCCCCCCAGCCACGTCGGCATCGTCAGGGTCGGGGCGGCCCCGTTCTCGATGTTGGCGTTGCTGGCCAGGTAGTCCTGGTACTGCCACCACCCCTTGATGGGGCCGATGCCCATGGCGCTGAACGAGAGAAGCGCGATGAGGCTGATGGTCACCACCCCGAAGATGGCACCGCGGTGCCGGATGGACCGACCCCAGACGATCTGGCCCTGGGACAGACCCTCGACCTCGAGTGCCTGGCCGACGCCCTCGCCGCGACCGAACGCGGCACCGGGCTCGGCGGGCTTGGCCGGGGGCGCCGTCTCGGGCGCGGCGGGCTCGACCGGCAGGGGCGCGTCGTCGCGCGGGAAGTCGTCGTTGCTCATGCGGTCACCCGAATCCGTGGGTCGAGAAGGCCGTAGATGATGTCGGCCACGAGGTTGGCCACCATGGCCAGGGCCCCGGTGATCATGATGTAGGCCATCACCGGGTCGGCCTCGCTGCCGGCCAGCGAGGTGACGAACAGCCGGCCCATGCCGGACCAGCTGAAGATGGTCTCGGTGATCACCGCGCCGCCGATCAGGCTGATGAAGTCAACGGGGATGATCGAGGCCAGCGGCAGCAGGGCGTTCCGCAACGCATGGCGGACGATCACCACGCGCTCGGAGAGCCCCTTGGCGCGGGCGGTGCGGATGTAGTCCTGACCGAGCACCTCCAGCATCGAGCCGCGCTGGTAGCGGGTGTAGCCCGCGAACGAGATCAGCACCAGCGCGATGGTGGGCAGAATCAGGTGGGTCCACCGGTCCAGCTGGGTGATCCAGAAGTCGCCTCCCAGGTTGGGGGTCTGCGACCCGATGGTGGCGATCGGTCGGTAATTGATGACGCTCATCCGGGTGTAGACGTCCCAGCCCTGCAGCACCCGGTCGATGTAGATCGCGACCGAGATGATGACCGCGACCACCGCGGCACCCCGCATCGAGACTGCGCGGTCGGGGCCGCCCCACAGCCAGCCGATGCCGACGCCGACGCCGATGGAAATCAGCAGCAGCCCGACCAGCCCCAGGTCGGACATCGGGACGAAGTAGAACAGCCACTGCATGGCCACCCACATGCCGACGCCGACGGCGGCCGTGGTCAGCGCGGCGTAGAGGGCGCGCTTGTTGTTGAGGCCCGAGAAGACGATGCTCACCGCGACGGCGGCCGCAAAGCCGATGAGCCCCACCCCGACGACGCCGAGCTGCGGGTCCAACACCCAGCCGCTCAACAGCGCGTAGGACAGGACGGCCAGGGTGATGACGAACGCGGCACCGAAGATGATCAACTGGCGCTTCAGCCGCGTGGCGAGCGCCCCCGACCAGAACAGGCCGGACACCACGGACAGGGCGATCACCCCTGGCCAGTTCATCACGGGGTCGTTCAGGTAGTCGTTGATGCCGATCGCCAGGAACTGCTTGAGCAGCACCGCCACCCAGAAGACGGGGAGCGCGAAGAGCACGAAGGAGACGAAGGTGATCGCGTAGTCGAAGGTCGTGTACTGGCGTAGCGCGCTGACGAGGCCGACGGTGACGCCGAGGATCATCGAGATCACGGTGGCAGCGAAGACCAGCTGCACCGAGGTCGCGATGGCGCCGCCCAGCAGGTCGTTGACGTGCTGCTGCGTCCGCCAGGCGATGCCCAGGTCGCCCTGCACGAAGTTCGTGAGCCACGACCAGTACCGGACGTACCACGGCTGATCGAGGTGGAGCTGGTTGACCCGCATATCGATCAGCAAGTCGCGGTTCAGAGCGGGCGACGTCCGCAGTTCCTCGAGGGGGTCGAGCGCGATGTCCAGTAGGAAGTAGACCAGCGCTGACAACACGAACAACAAACCGAGCGCGATACCGAGGCGCCTGGTTACGAATCGGACCATGTAGGTGTTCCTCCGCCTTCGTGGGGGGTCAAGAACGGGGTCAGTCTAGGGGTACTAGCGACCCGGCACGGCAGTGGGGCGCCGGGTTGCGGCGCCCCACTACGTGTGAATCAATCATTGGTGTGATCCCGGGGATCAGACCAGCTTCCACTCCCAGAAGTTCCAGAAGAAGGTCGGCGACAGCGAGATGGAGCTGAAGCCGCTCAGCCGCTTGCTGACCGCGGTCGGCTGCGGGAACTGGAAGATCGTGGTGCCGAAGGCGTCCTCGACCAGAATCTTCTCGACGTCCTCGAGGATGGTCTTCTGCTTGGCCGGATCCAGCTCGGACTGCAGCTGGTCGAACAGAGCGTCGACCTTCTTGTTGGAGTAGCCGTAGAAGTTGTTCCCGCCCTTGGTGCGGTAGTTGGCGTCCGACTCGCCGACGGCCAGCGAGACCGACTGCCAGCCGAAGAGGCAGGCGTCGTACTTGCTGGTGTCGCCGAGCATGGCGCCCCAGTTCTCATTGCCCGCATCGACGATCTTGAAGCCGGCCTTCTCGGCGCTCTCCTTGATCAGCTGGAACTCCTGCACGCGGCGGGGGTTGTTGCTGGCGTAGAGGAAGCGGACGGTCGGGGTCGGCTCGCCGGCCTCGGCAAGGAGCGCCTTGGCCTTCTCGATGTCGGGGTTGAGGCCGTACATGGTGTCCATGCCGTTGGCCGCAACCATCGCGTCGTAGTTCGGGGAACCCGGGACGACGGTGAAGGAGCTGCGGACCGAGGCGGCCGGGTTCAGCGGCTTGATGATCGTGTCGACGATCGCCTGGCGCGGCGTGGTGTAAAGGAACGCCTGACGGATCTTCTTGGCCTTCTCGGCGTCGCCACCGTAGGCGGCCGGGTCGAACGGGCCCTTGTTGTTCATGGCCATGTCGACGTGCTCGTAGGTGCCGCCGGTGCCGTCCAGGACGGTCACGTTCTGCAGCCCCTGCATCTGCTTGAGGATGTCGGCGGTGGCCTGCGGCTGGGTGGCGAGCACCTCGCCG
This sequence comes from uncultured Micropruina sp., assembly GCA_964492685.1. Classification (GTDB taxonomy): domain Bacteria; phylum Actinomycetota; class Actinomycetes; order Propionibacteriales; family Propionibacteriaceae; genus Micropruina. Next base: position 1,875 of record CAZBMH010000057.1, on the reverse strand, counting down.
TTCTGGAGGGCCTGGACCGAACCCTGGGCGTCGGGGATGATCCGGACGGTCACGGAATCGATGGTCGGCTTGTGCTCACCCTTGTAGTTCGGGTTCTTGGTCAGGGTGACGTACTGCTCGGCCTTCAGGTCGGAGATGGTGTAAGGACCGGTACCGACGACGAGTTCCTTGTCGGCGGGCATGTCCTTGAAGTTGAAGTCCGAGTTCCAGACGTTCGAAATCTTCGACAGCGCCGCGTTGTCCTTGTTCTTGAACGCGTCGGAGACGGCCTGGGCGGCCTGGGCCGGGTCCGTGATGCCGAGGGCGCGCTTGCCGACGACGTGAGCCGGCACGCCCGGGTTCCACAGGCTGACTTCCCAGTCAACGTAGGTCTTGGGGTACGTGTAGGTGATCACGTTGCCCTCGACCTTGGGGAAGTCCTTGACCAGGGTGAGGTTCGGGATGGAGGCGTTGAAGAAGACCTTGCCGTCCTTGTTGCCGCCGGACACGTTGCCGGTCTCGGCGTCGGTCTTGGCCTCGTAGTTGTTGAAGTTGCCGCTGCCGGCGCCCCAGGCGAGGATCAGGTCCGCGGGGGTAACGGGGGTGCCGTCGGACCACGTCGCGGTCGGGGCGATCGTCTGCTTGATCGTCAACGGGGAGTCGGAGACCTTTTCGAACGTGCCGAAGCTCGCGTTCGGGACGAGCTTGAGGGTGTCGTCGTAGTAGGTGAAGGTGTCGTTCGACAGGTAGATGATGTTGGCGTTCGCCGTCGCGTTACCGAACGACGTGGCCGAGTTGTACGAGTAGAACGCCTGGTTCCAGGCAACGGAGACGGTGGTCTGCGCGACCGCGGACTGCGATGCCTGAGGTGTCGGTGCGCACGCTGACAGCGCCAAAGCGCCGGCGATCACGCCCGCGGCAGCCGCGAGTAACTTCTTGGTGGCCAATGTTCCTCCAGATCTCGAACTTCTTGGGGCCATGACGTTGTGGTCGCACCCCGATGACGGCTCCTGTGGTGAGCTTCAGCCCAACGTACGCAATGCCGGGCCGACGGGCAACGCCTGCGCCGCCGAGCCGCCTCGTTCGTTATTGAAGCGCAATGCGGGCGGGGTCCTAAGTCACCGAAACCAACAGGCCATCCACCGGTCATGTGGTTATCGCCGAGCGGCCACCACGGTGCCCAACACCAGGTCGTCGAGGCCCCGTCGCTCGGCGCCGATCACGACCGCGGGCACCACGACCGAGACCATCGCGGCGCGGGCGACCGACCGCAGGAACCCCACGGGGCTGCCGTCCAGGCGCATGATCCCGATCCCGGCGAGCAGCTGTCCGAAGCTGCTGCCCGTGAGGCCGGTGAGCACCGCCTTCTGGACGAAGAAGATGGCCAGGATCGTCCAGGAGCGCCAACCGGACTCCCGCAGTACCCCCACCCCGAACAGGGCGACTGCCAGCATCATCGAGGCGGCCCAATCGATCAGGATCGCCGCGATCCGCGCCCGCCAGGACGCGAGCGAGCCGCGTCCGGACTCCGGCAGGCCCAGGGTCTGCCCGGGGTAGAACTCGTCACTCACGTCCGCAGCGTAGCCAACGCAACCACTGGTGCCCCGCGGCCCGTAACATCGCTGAAACATGGACGCAACTGTCCGGAAACTCGTCCCTCCTAGGTTGAGGGACGTTAGCTCTCCCTAAACTCTCTCGGAGGAACGATGTTCTCAAGCGCCGACGAACTGTTGGCCTACATCAAGGACGAGGGTGTCGAGATGATCGACATCCGCTTCTGCGATCTGCCCGGCGTGATGCAGCACCTGACGGTGCCCGCCTACGCCTTCGGACCCTCGGTGTTCGAGGACGGGATGGCCTTCGACGGCTCGTCCATCCGCGGCTTCCAGAAGATCC
>CAZBMH010000056.1:0-15964 GCA_964492685.1 uncultured Micropruina sp. | reverse complement strand
CCCGGCCCAGCGAACCCGGACCCCCATCTCGTCCAGCTGGTCGCGGCGCCGGTGGATGACGTCCCGATTGAAGCCCATCAGCCAGCGGACCTCGTCGGGGGAGCGGCGCCAGTTCTCCGTGGAGAAGGCGTAGGCGCTCAGGTACTTCACGCCGATTTCGATGGCGCCCTCGATGACGTCGAACAGCGACTCCTCGCCGCGGGCGTGCCCCTCGGTGCGGGGCAGGTTGCGTTCCTTGGCCCAGCGGCCGTTGCCGTCCATGACGATGGCCACGTGCTGCGGCAGCAGCTTGCGTGGGATCTCGGGGGGCCGGGCACCGCTGGCGTGCGGAACCGGGGGCCGGGGAGCCACCGCGACCTCAGGCGGCCGGGGCGAAGGCCGCGGAGGCCTTGTCCAGCCGGTTGATGTGGGCGCGGCCCAACTTGAGGGTCGCGGAGGCCAGCAGCGCCGGCACCTGCTCGGGGCCGGACGCGGACGCGATCGGCGCGACGACGCCGGGGCGGGAGCGCAGCCAGGCCAGCGCCACCGTCGCCGGCTCGCAGTCGAGCTCGGTCGCGATGTCGACGACGGCGTCCAACACCGCCCACCCCTCGTCGGTGAAGTACTTGCCGACCGAGCCCGCCCGGGCACCGCGAGCGGTCTCGCCGCGGGAGTACTTGCCGGTGAGGAAGCCGGAGGCGAGCCCGTAGTAGGGGACGATGCCGATCTTGTGGGACACGGCCAGCGCGCTCAGCCCCGACTCGACCGTGCGGCGGCTCACGAGGTTGTACGGCGGTTGGACGGCCACCGGCCTGGCCCACCCCTCGCGCTCCACCACGTCGAGCACGGCCTGGGTCCGCTCCAGCGAGAAGTTGGAGACGCCGTAGCCGCCGATGGTTCCGGCGGCGATCAGCGCGTTGAAGAGCCCCAGCCACTCCTCCACGGCGACGTGCTCGTCGTCCTCGTGGGCGTAGTACAGGTCGATGGTGTCGACGCCCAGCCGCCGGCGCGACCCGTCGAGGGCCATCCGGATGTTGTGGGCGGACAGCCCGCGGTAGCGCGGATGCTTGGCGACCTTGCTGGCCAGCACGAGACGGCCGCGATCGACGCCCGTCGCCAGCCAGGCCCCGATGATCCGCTCCGATTCGCCACCGGAGTTCCCCGGGACCCAGGCGGAGTAGACGTCCGCGGTGTCGATGAAGTTCCCGCCGCCCTCGACGAAGGCGTCCAGGGTGGCCAGCGACGTGGTGTGGTCGGAGGTCCACCCGAAGGGGTTGCCGCCCAGGCACAGGGGCGTCACCAGGCGCGAACCGATGCGTGCAGTCATGCGTTCACCGTAGCCGCCGCCGATGGCCCGGGCACGGATACCGCCAGCCCGTAGCATCGTGTCCACCGACCGGAGGGGTTCAGCGATGGAAATCAGTGTTCAGGGCACGTACGAGACGAGTTTGCGTCCCGAGGTCGGGAGGCTGCACGCGTCCGCGACCGCCGAGGCCGGCAGCAAGGACGAGGTGCTGCGGCGCGTCACCCGGGTGGTGACCGAGTTCTCGGCGGCGCTGAAGGCGTTGCAGGCCGCCGATCCGGCCCCGTTGCGCGACGTGGTCGTCCGGCCGCTCACGACGTCCTCGTGGCGCCCGGTCGACAAGGGCCGAATGCAGCCCGCGATCTTCACCGCGAACGCCACCGTGCAGGCGGACTTCGTCGACTTCACCACGCTGGCCGACATCTCGGCGCAGTTCGGGGGCACCGACGGCCTCAACCTGGATCGGGTGGAGTGGCGGCTGACCGACGAGACCCGACTCCGGGTCGAGGGGGAGTGCGTCACGCACGCCGTCCACGCGGCGCGCGAGCGGGCCGAGGTCATGGCGCGGGCCGCCGGCGCGGGCGAAGTCCGCTGCGTCCAGTTGGCCGACCCGGGGCTGCTGACTGCCGGGGGTGGCGAGCGGGAGGCGATGTGGGCCGCCGGCCGGGGGGCGCGGTCGCTCAAGGCGATGGATTCCGGGGTCGAGGGGATCGAGATCGCTCCCGAGGACATCGTAATCGCGGTGTCGGTTCAGGCCCGCTACACCGCCGAGTGACTGTGGGTGACCCTGTGGATCGCCGGTGCACAACGGGAGGTCCGCTGTGGGCGACAACCCCGCGGCTGTGGAGGGTCGAACTACGGCCCAGTAGTTTCTGACAAGGGGTTGCGCGCCCCTGGTGGGTGCGATAGAACTCAGGCACGCGATCCCTTCGGGGAACGCGGGGCAACCCGGAAGGGCTGGTCCACTGGCGGGGAAACCTGCCGCAACGTTCGGGTGGCGGGGGCGTTGGGATCAGATTGAACGGGGGGTCGGCTGGCAGCGTCACCACTTCGCTGGCCAAGCGAAAGGGCTCAGGAACGACTCATACTCGCCCCTGGGCCCTTTCCCCTGTCCCGGGTCCCGGGGTGGCTGCCGTCCCTGCGGCGTTCGGGGAGCGACAATGGTCCGATGCCGACCTATCGTGACGAGGCGGTCGTCCTGCGTACCCACAAGCTGGGCGAGGCCGACCGCATCATCACGGTGCTCTCGCGGCGCAACGGCAAGATCCGGGCCGTGGCCCGCGGGGTGCGGCGGACCTCGTCCAAGTTCGGCGGCCGGTTGGAGCCCTTCAGCCACGTGGACCTGCAGTTCGCCAACGGGCGGACGCTCGACGTGGTCACCCAGGCGGTCACCCTCCACTCCTTCGCCGAGCCGCTGGGGTCCGACTACCCGGCCTACACCACCGGCCAGGTGATCCTGGAGACGGCCGACCGCCTCGTCGCCGAGGAGCGCGAGCCGGCTCTGCAGCAGTTCCTGCTGCTGGTGGGGGCGCTGAACGCCCTGACGTCGGGCACCGCGGACGGGGGGCGCCCGGCCACGATGATCATGGACTCCTACCTGCTGCGGGCGGTGGCGCTGGCCGGCTACGCCCCGTCCCTGACCGACTGTGCCCGCTGCGGCCGGGCGGGACCGCACGACGCGTTCGCCCCGCAGCTGGGTGGGATGGTGTGCCCGTCGTGCCGGCCGCCCGGGGCGGGCTACGTTCGCGAGGGGGTGGCTGAGTATCTGGCGGCCCTGGTGACCGGCGACTGGGTGGCGACCAGGGCGGTGTCGCCCGTCGTCCAGCGGGCGGGCAGCGGCCTGGTGAGCGCCTTCGCGAGCTGGCACCTCGATCGCGGCCTGCGCTCCCTCAACCATGTGGATCGGCCGTCGCCACCGGTCGATATGCTCGGCGCATGATGGGGCCGGACGCGTCGAGCGGGCTCGGGCGCGCGGCCGCACGCCGCCCGGCGATGGCGGACGTGGCCGCGCTGGCCGGGGTGTCGCCGCAGACGGTGTCGCGGGTGTCCATGGGGGCCAGCAACGTCCGCCCGGAGACTCGCAGCCGAGTCCAGGCGGCGATGGACGAGCTGGGCTACCTCCCGAACCGCGCCGCCCAGGCGCTGCGGTATGGCCACTTCGGCACCATCGGGCTGGTGGCCCGGGTTTTCACCCGCACCGGCGTCTCGCACACGATCGAGGCCGTCGTGGACGCCGCGCGGGCCGAAGGGTACGGCGTCAGCCTCTTCGACGTCGACGAGCCCACGGGCGAGGGCTTCGACGCCACCGTGGGGCGGCTCACCCATCAGGCCGTCGACGGCCTGATCATCCTGCGCGCCGAGACCTCGGCGCCCGAGTCGCTGTCGTTGCCCTCCCGGCTGCCGGTGGTCGTGGCGGACTCGCGCTTCGTCGGCGTCCACGCCGCCGTCGGCTGCGACGACGTGGGCGGCACGCGGGCCGCTGTGCAGCACCTGCTCGATCTCGGCCACCAGACCGTGTCCCACATCCGGGGGCCGGCCGACTCGGTGCAGGCCGGCCAGCGCGAGCGCGCCTGGGCCGACACCCTCCGAGAGGCCGGACGAGCGGTCCCCGACGTGCTGCCCGGGGACTGGACGCCGGCCTCGGGTTACGAGCAGGGGCGCCGCCTGGCGGCCGATCCGGCGGTCACGGCGGTCTTCTGTGCCAACGACGAGATGGCGGCCGGGTGCTATCGCGCGTTGTGGGAGGCCGGTCGGAGGGTGCCCCACGACGTTTCGGTCGTCGGTTTCGACGATGTGCTGGGCGACTTCCTGCTGCCGCCGCTGACCACCGTCACCCAGGACTTCGTCACCATCGGGCACGAGCTGGTGCGGCTGCTGCTGCGCCAGATCCGCCAGGGGAAGCCCGACACGGTCAGCCGGATCCTGGTCCCCACCGAGCTGGTCGTTCGGGGCTCGACGGCGCCGCCACCGGGCGGGCTCAGCTGACCCGCTCGCCGGGCCGACCCGCCAGGGCCGTGAGGAAGGCCGGCTCGTTGAAGCCGCGCTCGGCGAACTCGGCCGCCACGGCGTCGGCCACCGCCGCCACCGTGTCCGCCGGGACGAGCGCGATGGCCGAGCCGCCGAAGCCGCCGCCGGTCATCCGGGCCCCCAGCGCGCCGGCCCGACCCGCCGCGGCCACGGCGGCGTCCAGCTCCGGGCAGCTCACCTCGTAGTCGTCGCGCAGGGACGCGTGGGACGCGTCCATCAGCGGCCCGACCTCGTCGAAGCGCCCGGCCGCGACGAGGTCGACGAAAGCCTCCACGCGGCGGATCTCGGTCACGACGTGGCGGACCCGGCGGCGCGAGGTTTCGTCCGTGAGCGCGGCGAGCGCGGCGTCCAGGTCGGACACCTCCCGCAGCGAGGCCACCCCCAGCTCCGCCGCGGCCGCCTCGCAGGTCGCGCGCCGCGCCGCGTACTGGCCGTCGTTCAGCGAGTGGGGAGCGCGGGTGTCGATGACGAGCAGCGCGAGGCCGGCGGCCGCCAGGTCGAAGGGCACCTGGGCCACCGACGAGTCGCGGGCATCCAATAGGAGGGCGTGGCCGTCGGTGCTGCGCAGCGAGGCGGCCTGATCCATGCCGCCCGTGGGGGCGCCGGCGACCTCGTTCTCCGCGAGGACGGCGAGCGCCGCGAGCCGGGCGCGGCCGGCGTCCTCGAGCCCGATCCCCGCGGCGAACAACTCGTTGAGCGCGAGGATCATGGCGCACTCCAGGGCGGCCGAGGACGACAGGCCCGCGCCGAGCGGAACGCACGAGTCGACCGCCACGTCGAAGCCGCCGACCTCATGCCCGTCCTGCGCGAGCGACCACGCGGGACCGCCGGTGTAGGCCGGCCAGCTGCTGACGCGGCCGGGCGCCAGGCCGCCGACGGTGCCGGACCAGACGTCGTGTGGCGACAGCGAGGAGACCATCCGCACCACGTCGTCCTCGCGACGGCGGACGGCGACGTAGGTGCGATGCGGAAGCGCGATGGGCAGGCAGAGCCCGGCGTTGTAGTCGGTGTGCTCGCCGATCAGGTTGACCCTGCCGGGCGAGGCCCAGACGCCGTCCGGTTCGCCGCCGAACGCCCCGGCGAACAGCGCGCGGGCGCGTTGCGCCCCGTCGAGGTCGGACCAGGAGTCGAGGAACAGTGGCATGGGACGGCTCTTTCTGCGGGCGCGATGTCGGGCAGGTCCATCATCGTGCCCCGGACGTCCCGGCGCGGAATGTTTACGTAACCATTCTGTTATCTGGCGATGCTGGACCGGACCCGGCGGGCGTGGAAGACTGTGGCCGATGGCAATGGTGACGTCACCATTGAGCGCCGAGTGGATCCAACAACGTGTCCGTGACGGTGCGGAGAGCCACGGACCTCACGGCGACAGGCGGATCGATGGGACATGACAGAACAGCGGCGATCGCCGCGGGCGGCGCAGAGTGGGCTGAAAGGTCACAGTCTGAGCACGAGTGCGCGTTCTCGGGTCGCGGGCCCGCCGCGCGCCCTAGCATTCGGCGTGCCGGGGCCCATACTTCTGTGAACCACGCGGGGATCAACGATGACCGACATGCTGGCTGAGTACCGAGGCGTGATCGACGCGCTCAAGGTCGAACTGGCGGCCCTGCACGCGCTGCTGCCCGCCAACGGCCTGGTGGTCTGGACGGCCGGCAACGTGTCCGCGCGGGTCCCGGGCGCGGAGCTGCTGGTCATCAAGCCCTCGGGCGTGACCTACGACCAGCTCACCCCCGAGGCGATGGTCGTGTGCGACTTCGACGCCAACCTGGTCGAGGGGGAGCGGCAGCCCTCCTCGGACACCGCGGCGCACGCGTACGTCTACCGGCACATGCCCGAGGTGGGCGGGGTCGTGCACACCCACTCCGACTACGCCACGGCGTGGGCTGCCCGGCGCGAGCCGATCCCCTGCGTGCTGACGATGATCGGCGACGAGTTCGGCGGCGAGATCCCCGTCGGGCCGTTCGCGCTGATCGGCGACGACTCGATCGGGCGCGGCATCGTCGAGACGCTGCGCGGCAGCCGCTCGCCGGCGGTGCTGATGGCCAATCACGGGCCGTTCACCATCGGCCGCACCGCCAAGGACGCCGTCAAGGCGGCCGTGATGGTGGAGGACGTGGCGCGAACGGTGCACTTCGCCCGCCAGCTCGGCGAGCCGGTGCCCATCCCGCAGTCCGACATCGACTCCCTCTTCGATCGCTACCAGAACGTGTACGGACAAGGACAACCCCGATGAGCAACGACAAGAAGATCTGGTTCCTGACCGGCAGCCAGGGGCTGTACGGCGATGACGTGCTGCTGCAGGTCGCCGACCAGTCCCGGACGATCTCCGACGCGCTGGCCGGCGCCGATGCCCTCCCCGTCGCCGTGGTGGCCAAGCCGGTGCTGACCAGCACCGAGGGCATCCGCCGGATCATGATCGAGGCCAACGCGGACGACGACTGCGTCGGTGTCGTGGCCTGGATGCACACGTTCTCGCCCGCAAAGATGTGGATCACCGGCCTGGACCTGCTGCGCAAGCCGCTGCTGCACCTGCATACCCAGGTGAACCGAGACCTGCCGTGGGCCAGCATCGACATGGACTTCATGAACCTGAACCAGGCCGCCCACGGCGACCGCGAGTTCGGCTACATCCAGACCCGCCTGGGGGTCACCCGCAAGACGGTGTCGGGCCACATCAGCGACCCGGTCGTGGTTTCCCGGATCGCCGCCTGGGCCCGGGCCTGCGTCGCCCGCGCGGACCTCGCGCAGCTCAAGCTCGTCCGCTTCGGCGACAACATGCGCAACGTCGCGGTCACCGAGGGCGACAAGGTGGAGGCCGAGCGCCGCCTCGGCGTCTCGGTGAACACCTACGGCGTCAACGACCTGGTCGCCGTCGTGGACGCGATCGGCGAGGACGCCATCGACGCCCTCGTCACCGAGTACCTCGATCTCTACGACGTGGCGGCCGAGCTGCGCCCCGGTGCCGCGCGCCACGAGAGCCTGCGCTACGGCGCCCGCATCGAGGCGGCGCTGCGCCGCTTCGTCATCGACGGCGGCTACGGCGCGTTCACCAGCAACTTCGAGGACCTCGGGGGGCTGCGGCAGCTCCCCGGCCTCGGTGTGCAGCGGCTGATGGCCGACGGGATCGGCTTCGGCGGCGAGGGCGACTGGAAGACCTCGGTCCTCGTCCGGACCCTGAAGACGATGGCCAAGGGCCTGCCCGGCGGCACCTCGTTCATGGAGGACTACACCTACCACCTGGAGCCCGGCAACGAACTCATCCTCGGCGCCCACATGCTCGAGGTGTGCCCCAGCATCGCGGCCGGTCGGCCGAAGCTGGAGATCCACCCGCTGGGGATCGGCGGGCGCGAGGACCCGGTTCGCCTGGTCTTCGACGCCGCCCCCGGCGAGGCGACGATCCTCGGCGCCTGCGATCTCGGGGACCGCTTCCGGTTCGTCGGCAACGCGGTCACCGTGGTGCCGCCGCTGGCCGAGATGCCGAAGCTCCCCGTGGCCCGGGCGGTCTGGAAGCCGAAGCCCAACTTCGCCACCTCGACGGAGTGCTGGCTGGCCGCGGGCGGGCCGCATCACACCGTGCTCTCGACGGCGCTGACCGAGGAGCACGTACAGGACTTGGCAGAAATGCTAGGGGTCGAACTCGTTTACATTCACGAGGCGACCACTTCATCGGAGTTCACCAAGGAGCTCCGGTGGAACAACGCGTACCACCGGCTCGCTCAGGGCTTCTAACCTGCGTTAGTTGATGGTTTACTGCGGGAGGACAACTCCATAGGGCTCGGGATCGGGGGCTTCCCGACCGGGCAAACACCACTGAACCGCCGAGCGCGCGCCGGCAGTTCAAGAAAGTGAGCGAACATGCGCAAACTGGTTGCAGTCGCCGCGGCTGCCGCTTTGGCGCTGGGGTTCAGCGCCTGTGGGCAGAACACGGCGACCCCGGCCGCCTCCGGCTCGGCCTCGGCTTCGGCCTCGGCGATGGCCAAGGGCACCATCGGCGTTGCGATGCCGACCAAGACGTCCGAGCGTTGGATCAAGGACGGCGAGAACATCAAGAAGCAGCTGGAGGCGGCCGGCTACACGGTCAACCTGCAGTACGCCAACGACGACATCCCGACCCAGGTGACCCAGGTCAACGACATGGTCACCAAGGGCAACCAGATGCTGGTCGTCGCCGCCATCGACGGCGTGGCGCTCAAGGGTGTTCTGGGCCAGGCGAAGGAAGCCAACATCCCGGTCATCGCCTACGACCGCCTGCTGCGTGAGACCGACGCGGTGTCGTACTACACCACGTTCGACAACTTCAAGGTGGGCGTGCTCCAGGGCACCTCGCTCGTCGACGGCCTCAAGGCCTCCGGCGTGGCGAAGCCGTGGAACGTCGAGCTGTTCGCCGGTTCGCCCGACGACAACAACGCGACCTTCTTCTTCAACGGCGCCATGAGCATCCTGCAGCCGCTCATCGACGCCGGCGACATCAAGATCCAGTCCGGTGAGACCGAGTTCAACAAGGTCGCCACCCTGCGCTGGGATGCCGCCGTCGCCAAGAAGCGGATGGAGAACATCCTCACCAAGTCGTACGCCGACAAGGATGTCAACGGCGTTCTCGCCCCCTACGACGGTCTCTCCCGTGGCATCATCGCCGCGCTGAAGGGCTCCGGCTACGGCTCCGGCGAGAAGAAGCTGCCGGTCGTCACCGGTCAGGACGCCGAGCTGGAGAGCGTCAAGATGATCCTCTCGGGCGAGCAGTACTCCACGGTGTTCAAGGACACCAACGAGCTCGCCAAGGCGACCGTCAAGATGATCACCGAGATCGGCGCTGGTGGCACCGTCACCATCAACGACACCAAGACCTACGACAACGGCATCAAGGTCGTCCCGACCTTCCTGCTGGATCCGGTGTCCTGTGACAAGGCCACGTGCAAGGACATCCTGCTGAAGGCCGGCTACTACACCGAGGCTCAGCTCGCCGGCTGATCACCTCACCCGCGGCGATGTTGTGGGGCGGGTCTCCCGCCCCACAACACCCGTTTTTCACCACCCACACCAGGAGGAGCGCGGCGCATGACCGACACGATTCTGTCGATGCGTAACATCACCAAGGAGTTCCCCGGGGTCAAGGCACTGTCGAACGTCAACTTCGACGTGAAGCGGGGTGAGATCCACAGCATCTGCGGCGAGAACGGGGCGGGTAAGTCCACGCTGATGAAGGTGCTGTCCGGGGTCTGGCCCTTCGGCAGCTACGACGGTGAGATCTACTACGAAGGCGAGCTCAGCAAGTTCCGCAACATCCGGGACTCCGAGCACGCCGGCATCGTGATCATCCACCAGGAGCTGGCCCTGATCCCCGAGCTCACCATCACCGAGAACCTGTTCCTCGGCAACGAAGGCGCCAAGAACGGCGTGATCGACTGGGGGGCCAACGAGACCAAGGCCCTGGCTCTGCTGAAGAAGGTGGGTCTCTCCGAGAGCCCCAACACCCAGATCAGGAGCATCGGCGTCGGCAAGCAGCAGCTGGTCGAGATCGCGAAGGCGCTGAGCAAGAACGTCAAGCTGCTCATTCTCGACGAGCCCACCGCGGCGCTCAACGACACCGATTCGCACAACCTGCTGAACCTGATGAAGGGCCTCCGCGACGAGGGCATCACCTGCATCATGATCAGCCACAAGCTGAACGAGATCGAGGAGATTTCGGACTCGATCACCATCATCCGTGACGGCCAGACGATCGAGACCATGGACGTGCACGGCGGCGACGTCAACGAGGACCGCATCATCCGCGGCATGGTCGGGCGCGATCTCGACCACCGCTACCCGCCGCACGAGTCCCTCGCCGGCGAGGTCATGTTCGAGATCAAGAACTGGACCGTCATGCACCCCGACGACGGGCAGCGCTTCGTGATCCGCGACGCCAACCTGAACGTCCGACGGGGAGAGATCGTCGGGCTTGCCGGCCTGATGGGGGCGGGGCGCACCGAGCTGGCGCGCAGCGTCTTCGGCCAGTCCTACGGCAACAAGGTCTCGGGTCAGGCCACCCTCAACGGCAAGCCCGTGGGCCTCAAGAGCGTCGAGGACGCGATTGACGCGGGCCTGGCCTACGTCACCGAGGATCGCAAGGCGTTGGGGCTCAACCTGCTCGACAACATCCGGGTGTCGATCACGGCGGCAAAGCTGAAGAAGATCGCCAAGAACTTCGTGGTGGACGAGAGCGCCGAGATCGTCGCGGCTCGCCACTACCACAAGGCGATGCGGATCAAGGCCCCCACGATCGAGGAGGGTGTCGGCAAGCTGTCCGGTGGCAACCAGCAGAAGGTCGTCCTGGGCAAGTGGATGTTCACCGACCCCGAGATCCTGATCCTGGACGAGCCGACGCGCGGCATCGACGTCGGTGCCAAGTACGAGATCTACGAGATCATCAACCAGTTGGCCGACTCCGGTAAGGGCGTGCTGGTCATCTCCTCCGAGCTGCCCGAGCTGCTCGGCATCTGTGACCGGATCTACACCCTCTCCGCCGGCGTGATCACCGCGGACGTCCCGCGCGACAAGGCCGATCAGGAGACCCTGATGCGCTACATGACCCAACGAAAGGCCCAGTGACATGTCGTCCGACACGAAGACCTCGAACCAGGGGTCGATTCTGAGCCAGCTCCGGGGCGCCCTCGCCTCGGGCGGCCTGCGCCAGTACGGGATGATGATCGCCCTCGGCGCGCTCATCCTGCTCTTCCAGGTGATGACCGGGGGACTCTTCCTTCAGCCCCGCAACGTCACCTCGCTGCTGATCCAGAACGGGTACATCCTGATCCTGGCCATCGGCATGGTGATGGTCATCATCGCGGGCCACATCGACCTGTCGGTCGGCTCGGTCTGCGCCTTCGTCGGTGCCACGGTGGCGCTGGCGATGAAGGCGTGGAGCGTCCCGTGGCCGCTGGCCATCCTGCTCGGCATCGCCATCGGCATCATCGTCGGCATGTGGCAGGGCTATTGGGTGGCCTACGTCGGCATCCCGGCGTTCATCGTCACCCTCGCGGGCATGCTCCTGTTCCGCGGCATGGACCTGATGATCCTCAACGCCCAGTCGATCCCCGTGCCTGACGAGTTTCAGAAGATCGCCAACGGCTACATCCCGAACTTCGGGCCGAACACGAACTATCACAATCCGACCCTGATCCTGACCCTGTTGGCCATCGGCCTGCTGGTCTGGGCCGAGTTCCGGAAGCGGGCTGATGTGCGCAAGCACGGCCTCGAGCCCTCGTCCATGGTCGCCATGATCGTCAAGCTCGTGCTTCTGGGCGCGATCATCCTGGTGTTCGGCCTGCTGCTCGCCTCCTACAAGGGCATCCCGGTCGTCGGCCTGATCCTGTTCGGGCTCATCGCGATCTACACCTTCCTGACCCAGCGCACCGTCATCGGGCGCCACATCTACGCCGTCGGCGGCAACCGCCACGCGGCGGCGCTGTCCGGCGTCGACACCAAGAAGGTCGACTTCTTCGTGATGATGAACATGGGCCTGCTGTCCGGCATCGCCGGCATGGTCTTCACCGCTTACCTGAACGCGGCGAACCCGAAGGACGGCGTCGGCTTCGAGCTGGACGCCATCGCGGCCGTCTTCATCGGCGGGGCGGCGGTTGCCGGCGGCGTCGGCACCGTGATCGGCTCCATGATCGGTGGTCTGGTCATGGGCGTGCTCAACCTGGGCCTGGCCAACCTGTCGGTCGACCAGAACTGGATCCAGATCATCAAGGGCCTGGTGCTGCTGGGCGCCGTCGCGTTCGACGTGCTCAGCAAGGTTCGCGGCCGGTCCAGCTTCGTCGGCTCGGTGATGAAGGCCTTCCAGGGCCGGGCGCAGGACATGGCGTCCCAGTCCGGGTCGCTGGCCACGGGTGCCGGCGGCATGGCCGACCCCTCGGAGCGGCCGCCGGTCGCCTCCAACGTGGACGAGCCGAAGGGCTGATCCCACGCATGTGCTGCGAAGTCCCCGGGAGGCGTTCTCCCGGGGACTTCGCCATCTCGGCCGTCAGCGACAGTCGCCGCAGCGCCCGGTGAGTTCGAGCTCGTGGTCGAGGTCGGAGAAGCCGTGGGCGGTCGCGATCCGGGCGGCCCACGCCTCCAGCTCGGGGGCGTCGAGTTCGACGGTCCGACCGCACACCCGGCACACCAGGTGGTGATGGTGACCGGTCGTGCACGCTCGGTAGGCGACCTGCCCGTCGGCGGTCCGCAGTTGGTCGATCTCGCCGGCCTCGGCCAGTGACTGGAGCGTCCGGTAGACGGTGGCCAGCCCGACGGTGGAGCCGCCGTGCCGCAGGTCGTCGTGGATCTCCTGCGCGGTCCGGAAGCCGGCGGTGGTACCCAGCGCCTGCTCGACGGCGGCGCGCTGGCGGGTGCGGCGCGGGGCCTCGGTCATCGCGTTCCCCTCAGTGCTCGTCGTAGTGGTCGTCGTGGGCGGCGTGCCGGTGCCCGTCGTGGACGTAGTCGGTGTGGTCGCCGTGGACGACCGCGAGGTGGCCGCAGGCGGGTCCATGGACGTGGTCCGCGTGCGGGTTCTCGGCGGTCTCGTGCGGCAGTGGCTCGGGGTCGGTGATGTCGATGGCGGGCGTCGGGCGGCGCCGGCGGCCCAACCAGGACCCGAGCGGCACCGAGGCGGCGAAGAAGCCGATCGCCACCAGGACGATCAGCGAGCCGGGGGCGACGTCGCCGACGTACGACCCGACCACCCCGAGCAGGGCGGCTGCGACGCCGAGGCCCATGGCGCCGTACAGCGTGGTGCGGAAGCCGCGGAGCAGGTTGGAGGCGCTGGCGACCGGCACCACCATCAGGGCGCTGACGAGCAGCAGCCCCACCGTCCGCATCGAGACCGTCACCGTGATGGCGGCCAGCACCACGATGAGCAGGTTGTAGCGGCGCACCGGCAACCCGAGGGTCCGTGCGTACTCCTCGTCCGTCGTCGCGGCGAAGAGCTGGGGGAGCATCCCGACCGCGGGCACCAACACCAGCAGGCCCAGGACGACGATCACCCACAGGTCGACCTCGCTGAGGGTGAGCAGCGACCCGAAGAGGTACTGCGACAGCGCCCCGGTGCCCTGCCCGGACAGGCCGGTGAGCAGCACGCCGGCGGCCAGGCCGCCGTAGAACAGGATGGCGAGGCCGACGTCGCCGGTGGCCTTGCCGGACTGGCGCAGCAGCTCGACGATGACGGCGCCGGCGACGCAGACGGCGACCGCCATCGGCAGCGGCGCGGTGCCGGTGGCCAGTGCCAGCCCCACCCCGGCGATGGCGACGTGCCCCAGGCCGTCGCCCAGCAGTGCCAGCCGACGCTGGACGATGTAGAGGCCGATCGCGGGGGCGATCAGGCCCGCCAGGAACGCCGCGATCAGGGCCCTGATCATGAAGGGCAGGGTGAACAGCTCCATGTCAGTTCCCCTCGCCCAGTGGACCGTGGACGAGCGCGGCGGCCGTCGGCGGCTCCACCTCGTGACCGTGGTGGCCGCCCGGGGGTGGGGCACCGTCGGCCAGCACGCGGCCCTCGCGCAGAACGACAGCCCGGGTCAGCATCCCCTCGAAGGGTCCCAGCTCGTGCAGCACGATGAGCGCGGTCACCCCGTCGCGGTTCAACTCGGCGATCAGGTCGGCGAGGCGCCGCTGGGTGGCCAGGTCGACCCCGGCGAGCGGCTCATCGAGCACCAACAACGACGCCTCCCCGGCCAGGGCGCGGGCGATCAGCACCCGCTGCTGCTGCCCGCCGGAGAGCTCGACGAACGGGCGCTGTGCCAAGTCGGGGATCCCGACGCGCTCCAGGGTGGCGGCGACGAGCTCGCGATCGGCTCGGGTGCTCGGAGCGAAGGGTCGGCGGTGGGCCAGCCGTCCGGTGGCCACCACCTCGCCGACGGTCGCCTGGCGGATGCCGGTGGCGCCCCGCTGCGGCACGTAGCCGAGCCGCCACCACTCGCGGAAGTCCTCGATCGGGGTGCCGAACAGCTCGATGCTGCCGTGTTGGTGGGGCAGCAGGCCCAGCAGGGTCCGCACCAGGGTCGTCTTCCCGGAGCCGTTGCCGCCCATCAGCGCGACGATCTCCCCGGCCCCGACCCGCACCGAGACATCGCGCAGGATCGGGAGGCCGCCCAGCAGGACGTTGAGGTGCCGCGCCTCGAGGGCGGCGCGACTGGCGGTCACCGGCATTGGTTCGCCTGCCGCAGGGCGGCGAGGTTGGCCCGCATGATCCCCAGGTAGTCCCCGCCGCGGGACGCGTCCGAGAGGCCCTCGACCGGGTCGAGCACGTCGGTGCGCAGGCCGAGATCGCCCGCGATCGCCTTCGCGACGGCGTCGCTGGTCAGCGTCTCGAAGAAGATCGTGGTGACGCCCGTCCGGGTGACCAGCTGGTGGATCTCCTGGATGCGGGCCGCCGAGGGCTCCGCCTCCGGGTCGAGCCCGGCGATGCCCACCTGGTCCAGGTGGTAGCGGTCCGCGAGGTAGCCGAAGGCGGTATGGGTGGTCACGAACGTCCGCACCGAGCAGTCGGCCAGCCCGGTGACGAACGCCTGGTCGAGGGCGGCCAGGTCGGCCGCCAGTGCCGTCGCGTTCGCCGTGAGCCGCTCCGCCTGCGCCGGGGCCTGCCGCCCGAGCGCGTCCACGACCGCGGCGGCGATGGGGGACAGGTTGGTGGGATCCAGCCACAGGTGGGGGTTGGGAGAGGATCCCCCTGCCGTGGCGACGGGCGGTACCAGCGTGGTCACGTCCAGGATCGCCCGCGGCGCCGCCTGGGCGATCGCCTCGTCCACGGCCGCCTGGAAGCCCCGCTGATAGATGACGAGGTCCGCCGCGGCGAGGGAGGCGATCTGGCGCGCGCTGAGCTCCAGGTCGTGGGGCTCGGCGCCCACCGGGGTGAGGTTGGTCACGGTCCCGAGGTCGCCGAGCACCCGCCCCGCCACGTACTGGTAGGGGTAGAACGCCACGACGACGTTCAAGCCGCCCCCGGCGGCCGGCGTGGGGGTCGGGGCGCTGGGCGACCCGCAGCCGACCAGGGCCAGGGCCAGAGCAGGGGCGAGGAGACGTCGAAGCCAAACGAACATGAGAATCATTCTCAACTGGCCACCCGGGCGGGGTCAACTCGGGCGGCCCTATGCTGGGCCGATGTTGGCGATCAGCAGGTTCCGGGTCCCCGAGGCCGCCGTGGCCGCTTTCGAGCCCCGAGCCCGGGCCGCGGCGGACTTCTTCGGCGGCTGCGACGGCTGCCTGTCGTCCGAGCTGCTGCGGAACCTGGACGACCCGGAGCTCTGGACGATCACGTCCCGGTGGCGCAACGTCGGCAGCTATCGGCGCGCTTTCGGTGGCTACGAAGCCAAGATGGTCCTGGTGCCGCTGCTGAGCGAGGCGATCGACGAGCCCAGCGCCTACGACGCTCCCGAGGACGTGGGGGAGAACCTGCCGCGAGCCCGCTAACCTAGGTCGGGCCGTCTGCCAGCCGGGCAGGCGCCTACTCACTAGGAGCTTCAGTGGCCAGCCGCCTCGAGAATGTCATCAGCCTCACCAAGCGTCGCGGGTTCGTCTACCCGTGCGGCGAGATCTACGGTGGAACGCGGGCGGCGTGGGACTACGGCCCCTACGGCGTGGAGCTGAAGGAGAACATCAAGCGGCAGTGGTGGAAGGCCGTGGTGCAGGGCCGCGACGACG
>CAZBMH010000055.1:0-15978 GCA_964492685.1 uncultured Micropruina sp. | reverse complement strand
AGGACAACGCCGAGTTCGGGCTGGGGCTGCGGCTGGCGGCCGACCTGCACGAGGTGCTGGCCGGGGACCGCTCCCAGGAGCTGAAGGACATCCTGGGCGCCACCCAGGTGGACGAGCTGCTCGGCGCCGGGCAGCTGCACGAGTCGGAGCTGTCGCATCAGCGGGCCCGGATCGACTTCCTGAAGCGCCGGCTGGACGACCTGCTGGCGGGCCGCAACTCCGGCCCGGAGGCCTACGTCGAGCCCCTCTACCCGACGTCGCTGTCGTCGTATGGCACCGACCCGATCCCGGAGCTGACCGCGTCCCAGCGGGCGATGGTGGAGGATCTGCGCTCGGTGGCCGATCACCTGCTGCGCCGTTCGGTGTGGATCGTCGGCGGCGACGGCTGGGCCTACGACATCGGCTCGGCCGGCGTCGACCACGTGCTGGCCTCGGGGCGCAACGTGAACGTCCTCGTCCTCGACACGGAGGTGTACTCCAACACCGGCGGGCAGGCGTCCAAGTCGACGCCGATGGGGGCGGTGGCCAAGTTCGCCGCCGGCGGCAAGGTGACAAACAAGAAGGACATGGCGATGCAGGCCATCGCCTACGGCAACGTGTACGTCGCCCGGGTGGCCTTCGGCGCCGACCCGGCGCAGACGCTCAAGGCGTTCCGCGAGGCCGAGAGCTACGACGGCCCGTCGCTGATCCTGGCCTACAGCCACTGCATCGCCCACGGCATCGACATGCGTAAGGGCCTCGACCAGCAGTACGCCGCGGTGGCGTCCGGGCATTGGCCGCTGGTGCGGTTCAACCCGGTGCTGCGGCAGGCGGGACGCAACCCGTTCCTGCTCGACTCGCCCCGTCCGCGGATCCCGCTGCGCAAGTACCACGAGCGGGAGCTGCGCTTCCGGATGCTGGCGCAGACCGACCCCGAGACCGCGGAGCGGATGCTCGAGCACGGCCAGGAGCAGGTGAATCGCCGCTGGCAGGAGTACGAGGAGATGGCGATGCGCAGCGCCGACCGGTTCGCCGCGGACGCCCGGCCCTGACCCTCCGCGGGTTGGCCCGTCGGGCCGGCCCGCAGCCACCCTCCGAACGGATTGAGGAGCCCATGAACCTGACCACCACGTACCTCGGCCTGACGCTGCGCAGCCCGCTGGTCGCCTCGGCGGGCCCGTTGTCGCAGACCGTGGACGGCGTGAAGTCGCTGGCGGCCGGGGGCGTCGGCGCCGTGGTGATGTACTCGCTGTTCGAGGAGCAGGTGCGCCAGCAGGCCGAGTTCGACGACTTCCTGACCTCGATGACCAGCGGCCTGACGCCCGAGGCGGACAGCTTCTTCCCGTCGCTGCACACCGAGGACAACAGCGTCGCCCACGAGTACCTGACGCTCGTGGAGCGGTCGGCGGCCGCCATCGACGTGCCGCTGATCGCCAGCCTGAACGGCTCCTCGGTGGGCTCGTGGGTGACGTTCGCCCGCCAGCTGGCCGACGCGGGCGCCGCCGCCATCGAGCTCAACATCTACTACGTGCCCGGCGACTTCACGCTGACCGGCGCCGAGGTGGAGCAGCGCCACGTCGACATCGTGGCGGCCGTGAAGCAGGCCGTGGACGTGCCGGTCGCCGTGAAGCTGTCGCCGTACTTCTCCGCCTTCGGGAACCTGGCGCTGCGGCTGGAGGCGGCCGGCGCCGATGGGCTGGTGCTGTTCAACCGGTTCCTGCAGCCCGAGGTCGACGTCGAATCGCTGACGGTGAAGCCGTCGGTGGCCCTGTCCACCCGCTTCGAGGGCCGGCTGCCCCGCACCTGGATCGCCGCGCTCGCCGGCCGGGTCGGCTGCTCGCTGGCCGCCACGTCCGGGGTCGAGGAGGCCTCCGACGTCGTCCGCTACCTGCTGGCCGGCGCCGACGTGGTGATGACCACGTCCGCCCTCGTCCGCCGCGGCCCCGACTACTCGGTGAAGCTGCTGGAGGGGCTCCGCGAGTGGATGCGGGTCAAGGGCTACGCGGGCCTGGACGACTTCCGGGGCCTGCTGGCGGTGCCCGCCGACGCCGAGGGCGACGCCTACCAGCGCGCCGGCTACGTCGCCGCGCTGAACAAGGCCAAGGAGACCTACGGCTCGCTGCTGCCCTGACGTCCGGCGAACCCCACCAAGTTCGACCGCAGAAGTTGTCGTTCTCAAGGGGGGTCACGGGGCGGCCATGGAGTTCAACCGCCGAACTTGTCGTGATGCGGCCCAATTCGGCCCTCACAACGACGACTTCTGCGGTTCAACACTGCGCGGAGTCCGAAACCCCCGCCATAGCGACGACTTCTGCGGTTCAACCTCCCGGCGGTCATCGCCGGCGAGGCCGGACATGGTGTTGGCTTGGCCGCAGGGCGGCCGAACACCCGCGGCCGGCGATGAGCGGAAGGCGGCATCGGTGAGTCGGGATTCCCGGGCGGCGAAAGCGGGTCGGGGTTCCCGGGCGGCGGCGGGGGACGCCCCGCTGGGCCAGGGTCTCCCGCCCAGCGCACACGTCCCGCCGGAGGCCGAAGTCTCGCCGGGGGCCGCGCTACTGGCCAGGGGTCGCGGACCCTGGGTGCTGCTGGGGCTCCTCGCCCTGACGGTTACGGGGCTGCTGGCTCCCCAGACCGTCGCGCCCGCCACTCCCGCGGGCGGCATCGCGGACGTCGAGCTGTACCGCCGGATCGCCTCCCGGGTCGCGGCGGGCGCCGGCTATTACCCGACCGCGCTGCAGCTGCAGCTCGAGAACGGCTACCCCACCCAACCGGCGATGGCCGTCCGGCTGCCAACCCTGACCCTGATCGAGTCGGGCCTGGGGTCGTCGGGGGCCGGGCTCCTGCTGGGGGCCCTCGCGGTGGCGGCGCTCGTCGCGCTGCTGCGGCGGCTGGAGCTGGCCGGGGTCACGCGGGGGGAGCGCGTGCTGGCCCTCGTCCTGGCGGGGCTCAACCTCTCGCTGGTCGCCGTGGGGGGCGTCGTCTGGTTCCACGACGCCTGGGCAGGGGTGCTGATCCTGCTGGCGTTCGCGCTGTGGCGGGAGCACCGCTGGTGGCCGAGCGTCGTGCTCGGCCTGGCGGCGGTGTCCGTTCGTGAACTGGCGTTGCCGTTCCTGGTGGTGATGCTGGTGCTGTCGTGGCGTCGGCGCCGCGAGGCCCTGGCCTGGGCCGGCGCGATCCTGGTCTTCGCGGCCGGCTATCTCGGGCACGTCCTGGCCGTCCTGGCTACGCCCGTGGCCGGGGCTCGGGCGTCCAACGGGTGGTTCACCCTCGGCGGTTGGCCCGCCGTCGTGGCCACGGCCAAGCTGGGGTCGGTCCTGGCCGTGACCCCGGGGGCCGTGGCCGCCGTCCTCGTCCCGCTGGCGTTCGTCGGCTGGCTGTTCGCGCCCCGGGGGCTACGGGCCGGCGCCCTGACCTGCGCGGTGTTCGCCGCGATCTTCGCCGTGATCGGGCGTCCGGACAACGCCTACTGGGGGCTGCTGGACGCCACCCTGCTGTTGTGCGGCCTGGCCTTCGCCCCCCGCGGGCTGGCGGCGACGATCCGGTCGATCCGCGGCCGCCGGGCCGACGAGCAGGGGCCCGGGAGCCGGACCGGCGAGGCCCCCGCCTCCGGCAACGGGGCAGGGTGAGGCGCTCGGGGTCCTAGCCGCTCGTCCGGGTGGCGGCGGGCAGGTCACCGGTTCGGCTCGACCCGGCGGGCCCGCGCCCCCAGAATGGGGGGGTGACCCAGTCCTCCCACGCCAAGGCCGCGGAGTCCCCCCGCGACGCCGCCGAGCCCCCCCTCGCCGACGCCGTCGAGGAGCGTCCCTTGACCGTCGGCCAATTCACCGACAACTACGGGCCCAACGCCAACGGGCTCCTGTACGCCGTCCAGTTCCTGGAGCAGGAGCTGCTCGCCGCGGGGCATCGGGTGGTGCTGGTGGCGCCGGAGTCCAAGGGGCCCAATCCGCTGGCCGGGCATCCGCACCGCCGCGAGATCCGGCTGCCGTCCGTCCCGCTGCCCGGAACCGCCGTCCGGGTCTGGAACGGCCGCGACTTCGGTTACCGGCTCGCCCAGCTGGTGGCCGACCCGCCGGACGTGATCCACGTCCATGGGATGGGGCCGACCGGCCTGCTGGGCATGTGGGTGGCGCAGCGAACCAACCGTCCGCTGGTCGTCACGTGGCACACCGACTTCGAGGCCTACGCCGAGCACTACTGGCACCTGGCGCCGTTCCTGAACACGATCTACAAGCTGTATCAGGCGCGGGCCGAGCAGAAGGCCGTCGACAAACTGCGCACGTTCCGGCCCACCCGGTTGCGCCGCGGCGGCGCCCAGATCGAGCTGCTGCAGCGGTGCGCGGACATGCTGACCGAGGCCGACCTGGTCACGGCCCCGTCCGACAAGACCGCCAAGCGCATCCTGGAGATCGCCCCCTCGGCGAAGGTGCGCGTCGTGCCCAACGGCGTCGACCCGCTGCCGGCGGCGGCCCCGCTGCCGCGGGCGCGCCATCCTCGGCTGCTGTTCGTGGGCCGCGTCTCGCAGGAGAAGGGGATCGAGCTGCTCCTGGACGCCTTCGAGCTCGTCCGCGACCAGGTTCCGCAGGCGGAGCTGATGATCGTCGGCGACTGGACCGAGGCGGCGGTGCTGCTGCGGCGGCGCCTCACCAAGGCCGCCCGGCGCGGCGGGGTGACGCTCGTGGGCCAGGTGGAGCGGGAGCGGCTCAACGCCTACTACGCGAGCGCGGACGTGTTCGTGTTCCCGTCCGTGACCGACACCCAGGCGTTGGTGCTGCACGAGGCCGCCCATGCCGGGCTGCCGATCGTGATGGTCGATCCGGAGCTGAACCTGGTGGTGGAGCCGGGCGTGAACGCCACCATCGGCCGAGCGAACCCGGTGTCGCTGGCGCAGGCGATCGTGACGATGCTGCGCCGGCTGGACGACCCCACGTTCCGGACGACGGCGCACGCGCGGAGCCGCGAGCTGGCCGCCCAATGGAGCAGCGACCGCCAGTCCGACGAGATCATCGCCCTCTACGAGGAGCTCGCCGCGGGGCGCGCGGTACCGACGTCGGATCACATCGTCCCCGACCGCGGCCGTCGGCCCTTCGGCGGCCGGCGGATCTCGGCGAACCTGCATCTCGAGGGCTAGGACACCGCTCGCCGCCCGGTGGAACCCGCCGCCGGCCGGGTTCCCTTGACGCTCGGTGATCTGCCGGATTGCCGCCTGGTTGGGCTGCGACCCGGCGGCTCAGCGACCCACGGGCGCGACCACCTGATCGCGGACAGCCGGCTCGACCGGAGCCGCGCGCCGATGGGTCTCGGCGAAGACGTGCGCCCGCTGGACGACGAAGCTGGCACCGAAGAGCAGCGACTCGGTGAGCAGCTTGGCGACCAGCAGCGAGCCGACCACCCCGGTCAGCGTCTGGATCATCACCAGGTTGGCCAGCAGCAGCACCCCGGCGAGCGCCGCGTAGCGCGCGGCCGCCCGGGCCAGCGGCACCGTCGAGGTGAACACCAGCCGCCGGTTCACGGTGAAGTTCACGCCCGCGCTGACCAGCCGGGCCGCGACCACGGCGGCCGTCACCCCGGAGCCAGCGGCCACCAGGCCGAACAGCAGCGCGGCATCGATCGTTGCGGCCAGCGCCGACGAGCCGGCGAAGCCGAGCAGCGGGCCGTAGATCCGCAGCGAGTCCCGCAGCGGCCGGAAGTGCGACGAGCTGTTGTCGTCCAGGTAGACGGTCGCGATCTCGACCTCGCGGATCGTCCGCTTCTCGCGGGCGGCGCGCAGCAGCAGGTGCAGCTCGTACTCGAACCGGTCGCCCGCCACCTCGCCGAGCCAGCCCAGCAACCGGGCCGGGTACGCCCGCAGGCCGGTCTGGGTGTCGGCGACCGACACGCCCGTGACCAGGCGGAACACCTTCCTGGTGACCTCGTTGCCGACGCGGCTGCGCAGCGGCACCTCGCCGGTGAACCTCCGGACGCCGAGCACCATGTCGGCGTCGTCGTCCAGCGCCGCGGCCACCCGCAGGATGTCGAGGCTGGTGTGCTGGCCGTCGCTGTCGGCGCACACCACGCCCCGGCCGGGGTAGGCGTCGGCGATGTGGGCGAAGCCCGTGCGCAGCGCCGCGCCCTTGCCGCGGTTGCTCTCGTGGGCGATGACCTCGGCCCCGGCGCGCGCGGCCTCGGCGAACCAGGGGGCGTAGTCGGGGCCGCTGCCGTCGTCCACGACGACGACGCGGAGCCCCGCGATGCCCGCCAGGTCGCGGACGACGGTGACGAGCCGGCGGTCGGGCTCGTAGCTGGGAATCAGGACGATCATCGCGCTCAGCCCGCCACGTAGAGGATGTCGCTGGTGCCGCGTTCCTGGCCGCGGCCCAGCGGGTTGTTGACCAGGGCGCCGTCGAAGATCATCGCGGACGAGCCGCCGCCGTCCAGGTTGTAGGCGGTGGTGGCGCCGAGGTCGACGAAGAGCTGCGCCAGTTCCGGCAGCGTCATGCCGCGGGAGTAGCCGGAGCTCCGTCCGTCCACGACCACGAACGCGAGGTGGTTGGCGCCCAGGATGCCCACGGCCGTGCGCGGCTGCTCGCCCTGGATGGAGTGGTTGCCGAAGTTGGTGTCGATCTCCAGCTGGTCGATGCCGTCGATGACCTTGCCGCCGTCGACCAGCCCGGGCCCGAAGGAGAGGGTGTTCCACACCCCGTCGGCGAGCAACGTGGCGGCGGTGGTCTTGGTCTCGTCGAACAGGGTCATCGAGCCGTCCTTGCCGAAGGCCAGGCCCTGGCGGGCGCCCGCGTCGCGGTAGGCGACGCCGTTGCGGATCACGATGCCGGTGTCGCGGAAACCGTAGTAGTCGCCGTTGATGGCCAGCACCGCGCCGACCCGCTCGGCGATGACGGAGGGGTACTCGATGATGTTCTGGCCGAACTGGTCCTTGGCGAACGCGGAGCGGACGATGGTGGCGTCGGTGACGGTGACGTCGGCGACGAACCAGGTGATGGTGTCGCTGCCCGAGCCGCGGGTGTGCTTGGTGATCGTGATGGCGGCCGTCGAGGAGCGGTAGCCGTTCGCGGAGGCGGTGCCGTCGGTGGCGACGGTGGCGACGGTGCTGGTGTCGAGCGCGGCGGCGGTGGTCTCGACGTGCTCGATGACGAAGCGGTCGAGCGCCCAGGCGGTGCCCCCGCCGACGGCGACGGCGCCCCCGAGCGCCCCGCCGATCAGCGCGCGGCGGCCGATACGGCGGCCCGCCGGCGCCGGGGCCGGGGCCGGCCGGACGGCCTGGGGACGGTCGATGACGGGTGCAGGTGCGTTCATGGGTTCAGTTCACCGGCCACCCCTGTGCCCGGGCTGTGCCCCGGCTCGCAACCAGGAGTGAGCCTGCGCCCACCGTCCGGGGCGCTGCTGCGGACGGCCCGGACCGGGGACGCCGCAGGGTTGCTGACGGCGCGGCAGCTTGTCGGCACAGTTCGGCTGGCAGGGTGGGCGCCTCCCGGCAGCTCGGCCGCCTTGGCCCGCCAACCCGGTCGGGGCCGGCCCCGGGAGACGCCGAGAGCGGCGGCCCTGAGGACCGCCGCTCTGGCGCGTGTCCGGTCCGGCCCCCGCCCGTCGGGAGACACGGGCTGGCCGACCGGGTGGCGTGAGGGTCAGCGGCGCATCCCGCCCCCGGCGGGTGCCACGCCGGCGGTGACCGAGGTGGCCTTCGTAGCCCCGCTGATGCTGCCGGAGTCGGAGTAGGTGCCCACCGACGTCCCCGCCAGCGTGCCGCCGACGTACACGTCGTAGCTCTGGCCGGAGACGATGTCGGAGTCGGCCACCAGGATGTTGGCGACGTTCTTCACCGCCGTGTACGAGGCGATCACGGTGTCACCGGAGACGATGCTGACGGTCTGCCCGGCCGACACGTTGGTGGTGGCCGAGACCCAGCCCACGGTGGAGGCGGCGTCCGGGCTCTCCAGCATCCCGGCGCTGCCGGCCGCCACCACCACGCCACCGGTGATGGTGATGCCCGCGTTGGAGTCGAGCGCCCCGTTGCCGTTCATGGTGGGGCCGGAGACGACGGTGGTGCCGCCGGTGATCGCCAGGGAGCCGTTGGAGTCCAGGCCGTCCCCGTCCGCGTTCACGAGCAGGGTGCCGCCGCTGATGGTCAGCTCGGAGCCGTCGTCGGCCATGCCGCCCCCGCCGGGTCCCCGGTTGGTGGTGGCGGTGGCGGTGCCGTTGGAGGCGTTCAGCCCGTCGTCGGACGACGTGACCGACGTGGCGCCGCCGGCGATGGTGATGCTGGCGCCCTCGAGGCCCTCGTTCGCCTTGGCGATGGTGACCTCGCCGCCGGTGATGGCCAGGTCGCCCTCGGCGTGGAAGCCGTCGTCGCCGGCGCTGACGGTGACGCTGCCCCCGTTGACGACGATGTAGCCGACGGTGTCGTCGGTCTCGTTGTTCGACTTGAGGCCGTCCGCGCCCGACTCGACGGACACCGTGCCGCCCTCAACGATCACGTAGTCCTTGCCGCGGATGCCGTCGTCGACGGCCTTCACCGTGAGGTCGCCGGCCAGGATGACCAGGCCGTCCTTGCTGGCGATGCCGTCGCCGGTGTTGCCGGTGACGGTCAGCGTGCCGGTGCCGGCGATGGTCAGGTCGGCCATCGAGAACAGGGCGGCGTTGGGGGCGTCGGTGGCGGAGGTGTCGTAGCCGGAGCCGTCGGTGATGCTGTTCGTGGTGCCCTCGGCGAGGACGACGACCGCCTCGTCCGCCGCGGTGATGACGACGGCCGCCCCGGCGGAGTTGGTGATGGACGCGTTGTCGAGGACGATCCGGACCTTCCCCTCGGCGTCGCTGTTGACGACCACCTGGCCGTTGGTCAGGGTGCCGCTGAGGATGTAGGTGCCGGGCGCGGTGATGGTGATGACGTCACCGCTGATGCTCACCCCCGACTTGGTGGCGGCCTTCGAGGCGCCGTCCGCCAGCGAGATGGCGTTCGCGTCCGCGGTGTCGTAGTCGGCGTCCTCGGCCTCGGCGTGGGAGGCGACGTTGTCGCTCAGCGAGGCGACGGTGCTGGACGAGACCGAGCTGGCCGTGGTGGTCGTCACGCTGGTGGCGGTGGTGCCGGAGGCGACGGAGACGGTGCCGCAGGCGGCCAGCGCGACGCTGGCGGTGATGGCCAGGACGCCGGCGGCGGCCCGCTTGAAGAAGGGCGAATCGGTGAGAGACATGGTGGTTTCCTTTGAGCGCGAGACGGGGAATGCGAGTGGGTGTGAGGAGCGGTCAGCTCGCCGGGGCGAGGTGACGGTTCAGGGTGCGGTGCCACTTGAGCGCCGGCAGGTCGGGGTCGAGGGCGGCCAGGCCGGTGCCGTACTTGCTGATCCGGGACGGACGGACGCCCCCGCGCCACAGCGCCCGGTCCAGCGCGGACGGGGACGACCCGCCCTTGGTTTCGACGATCACCAGCCCGGCGCCGCGCAGCGGCTCGGCCGACGAGCCCGGGCGGCTCCACACCAGGTTGGTGTCGATCGTGGCCCGGCTCGGCTGGGCGGCCGGCCCCGACGGGGCCAGCAGCAGCGTGGCCCGGTCGTAGGCGGTGTGCAGCGACGGGACGAGCGCTGCGACGTCCACCCCGTCCACGTGATGCTCGGCCAGGGTGGCCGCCACGAAGGCGCGACCCGCGTCGGTGAGGCGTCCGGCGTCGGCCGCGTCGTAGGGCAGCCGGGTCTTGACGGTGGTGCCGCGGGGGCCGCGGGTCTTGACCTCCAGCATGGCGTCGCCCGACTGGACGTAGACCCGGGTGCGGACCTTGAACCGCCGCCGACGGCCTCGTCCGGCGTCGTGGAAGGCCGCCAGGCCGGGGGTGTCGAAGTACACCGAGCGGTAGCCGAAGGTACGGCGATCCTCGATCTCGAGGACCCGCAGCCCGTCCACCGCGGCGAGCACGCCGGGGACGGCGTCCGCCCCGAGCACGTACTTGCGGTCGATGCGGGTCTGCAGTTCGGCCTGGGCCAGCAGCTCGTCCAGGGTGACGGTGGGCAGCTCGTCCAGCCCGGTGGTGCGGACGAGGGGGGCCAGGGTGGCGGCGCTCATCGGGACGCCGCCTTGCTGCGGGTGGCGACGACGCGCTCGGGCGAGTAGCGGACGTCGACCACGGTGCTGTCGTTGACCAGGTCGGTCTTGATGACCTGCAGGTTGGTGACCTCGCCGCCGATGACCCGCTCGACGTGGGCCCGGAGCTCGGCCGGGTTGTCGTAGGCGCGGTCCACGACCAGCTGCTGCCGGACGCTCGCCTTGGAGATCAGCGGGTGGTCGCCGATGAACAGCGCGGCCAGGATCGCGGCCATCAGGCCGGCGCCCCAGTAGATCGACAGGGCGGACGTGCCGCCGAGCAGGCCGAGCGCGAGGGCCGCGAAGTAGTAGGCCACCTCGTGCTGGGTGAGCTCCTCGGAGCGGAGTCGGATGATCGACAGGACGCCGAACAGGCCGAGCCCGACCCCCATGCTGACGCTGACCGCCGACAGGGTGGTGGTGACGGCGAGGACGCCGATGTTCACGGTCAGGAAGGCGACGACCAGGTCGCGGCGCTGGTGGCGGGGGACGAACAGGCCGAACACCAAAAGGGTGATGGCGACCAGATCGGCGGCGACGAGTGCGAGGGACATAGTGGGGACTCCGTTTGTTGGCGGCTTTCGATGTCCCTAAGTCAGCCAGTCCCCGCTGGCGGGACTCAGTGAGGTTCCTGTGAGCCCGTTGTGAACCTGGGCGTCGGTCCGGCCGGAAGGGGCGCGGTCCCAGGCGTCGCTGCGCGCGTCCGGCAGCGGGCACGGTCCTGCCGCTGGTGGCGCACCCGCCTGCGCGACCGGATGGCCGCCTGGGTCCGTGGGGGACGGCGCCAAAGGGCGGGCGTTGCTGGTGGCGGCGCGCCGTGCCGGACGCGGACGCGCTGGCCACTTCGCCCGCGAAAGGTGCACGTCGCCCGCGAGATTTCGGGGGCGACGTGCCACTACCGGGGGCGAAGTCGCTCTCGGACCTCCTCGGCGACCGTCAGGTGCCGTCCCGTCCGGCCTCGCTCCGATCCGCCCTACGCGGCGGACGAGCGGAAGCCGCGCAGGCGCAGGCTGTTCAGCACCACGAACACCGACGAGAACGCCATGGCGGCGCCGGCGATCATCGGGTTGAGGAAGCCCAGGGCCGCCAGCGGGATCGCGGCGACGTTGTAGGCGAAGGCCCAGAACAGGTTGCCCTTGATCGTCGCCAGCGTGGCGCGGGACAGCCTGATGGCGTCGGCGGCCAGCCGCAGGTCGTCGCGCATCAGGGTGAGGTCGGACGCGTGGATGGCCGCGTCCGTCCCGGTGCCCATGGCGATCCCGAGGTCGGCCTGCGCCAGCGCCGCGGAGTCGTTGACGCCGTCGCCGATCATCGCCACCTGGCGGCCCTCCGACTGCAGCCGCCGGATGAGGGCCAGCTTGTCCTCGGGGGTGGCGTCGGCGAAGACGTGCTCGATGCCCACCTCGGCCGCCACCCGCTTCGCCGAGGAGCGCGTGTCGCCGGTCAGCAGCATCGGGGTGAGCCCGAGGCGCTTCAGCTCGCCGATGGCGTCGGGCGAGGAGTCCTTGACCGTGTCGGCGACCACGAAGCTGCCCTGGCCGCTCCCGTCCACGACGACATGGACGACGGTCCCGCCGGCGGTCGCGTGCGCGGAGCCGCCGGCGAAGGACGCGTTGCCGACCACCACCTCGCGGCCCTCCACCGTGGCGCGGATGCCGTGCCCGGGGACGGCGGTGAACTCCGCCACGCGGGCGTCCGAGGCGGCGTAGGCGGCGATCGCGCGCGCGATCGGATGCTCCGAGGCGGCCTCCGCGGCGCCGGCCAACCGGACCCACTCGGCCCGCGGCAGCGCGCCCTCGTCGTCCAGGGCGTCGGTGACCCGCATCAGGCCGGTGGTGATGGTGCCGGTCTTGTCGAGCACGACGGTGTCGACGGCCCGGGTGCGCTCCAGGATCTCCGGGCCCTTGATCACGATGCCCAGCTGCGCGCCCCGTCCCGTGCCGACCAACAGCGCCGTGGGCGTGGCGAGCCCGAGGGCGCACGGGCAGGCGATGATCAGGACGGCGACCGCGGCCGAGGCGGCGAACGGCAACCCGGCCCCCAGCACGAGCCAGGCGACGAGGGTGAGCAGCGCCAGCCCCAGCACCACCGGGACGAAGACGTCGGAGATCCGGTCGGCCAGCCGCTGCACGGCGGCCTTGCCGGTCTGCGCCTCCTCGACAAGACGGGCGATGTGCGCCAGCTGGGTGTCGGCGCCGACCCGTGTCGCCCGGACGATCAGCCGTCCATTGGCGTTCACGGTGGCCCCGATCACCTGGTCGCCGACGGCGACGTCCACGGGCAGCGACTCGCCGGTGATCATGGAGGCGTCCACCGCAGAGGACCCCTCGACGACCTCGCCGTCGGTGGCGATCTTCTCCCCGGGACGGACGACGAACAGGTCGTCCACCTTCAGGAAGTCGATGGGGACGGGGGTCTCGACGCCGCCGCGCAGCAGCGTGGCCTCGGTGGCGCCGAGGTGCAGCAGCGCCCGGACGGCCTCGCCCGCCTGCTGCTTGGAGCGGGCCTCGAAGTAGCGGCCGAGAAGCAGGAACGTGATGATGCCGACGACGGCCTCGAAGTAGATGTTGCCCTCACCGGAGCCGCGCATCAGCACCCACTCGAACGGGTGCGTGTACCCGATCATCCCGGCATGCCCGAAGAACAGCGCGTACAGCGACCACGCGAACGCCGCGGTGGTGCCCAGCGAGATCAGGGTGTCCATGGTGGTGGCCCCGTGCCGCGCGTTCACCCACGCCGACCGGTGGAACTGCCACCCCGCCCAGGCATAGACGGGGACGGTCAGCGCCAGCGACACCCACTGCCACCAGGGAAATTGCAGCGCGGGAACCATCGCCATCGCGATCACCGGCACGGCCAACACCGCCGACACGATCACCTTGTTCTTCAGCTCCGCGGCATGGTCGACCTCGGGCGCCTCCGGGTCCGGCAGCGCCGCCCCATACCCGGTGTTCTCGACGGTGGCGATCAGGTCCTCGACCCGAATCATCGGCGGGACGAGCACCTTTGCCTTCTCGGTGGCGTAGTTCACCGACGCCGTGACCCCGTCCAGCTTGTTCAGCTTCTTCTCGATCCGAGCCGCACAGGACGCACACGTCATCCCGCTGATGGCAAGTTCAACCGACTCGCGCCGGGGCGCCTCAGTCGTCATGGTGAGACCTTCTTCATCGCTAGCTGTTCGTTGGTTGGGGTGAGCTCGCTGGGTCGGGGCGCGTGGGGGGTGGGGAGGTGGTTTGCGACGGTCGCATACGGACCTCGATGAATCGAGTTCCGAGACTTCGTGTTGTCGCTGCACCACCTCCCCACCCCCCACGCTCGGCATGCACCTTGCGTTCGCTCGTCACGACACACGAGGGACGCGTCTTGAAGGGATTGGGGGAACCGCTGGGCTGGTTCTGGAAGCGCGGCCAGCGGTGACGCAAACCGCGGCAGCCGGTTCGGACGGGCTCGATGCCCGTCCGAACCCAGCCCGCACAGACAGATACCCGGACGCTGAGCAGGGTGGGTCGGTGTCGGCGCAGCGACATTACGAAGTCTCGGAACTCGATTCATCGAGTTCCGTATGCGACCGTCGCAAGCCGACACCGACTCACCCGGCGTCGCAACCACAGGCGACGCCGAGCAACCCTCAGGAGATCGAGTAGTTCCCGGCCTCGGCCACGGCCTCAACAACCCGGTCGAAGTCGATGGCGTCGTCCGAGTGCACCTTCAGGTTCTCGGACTCGAGATCAAGCTCAACCGAGGTGACGCCGGGAATGGCGGCAACCTCGGTCTTGATGGCGTGCACGCAGTGATTACAGGTCATGCCTTCGACGGTGTAGGTGGCAAGCATGGTGCTTCTCCTTGTTGTTTCTTCTAGGAACGGACGAGGCGGGCGATGGCGTCGCGGGCCTCGGTGATCTTGAGTTCGGCCTCGTCGCCGCCGGCCTGGGCGGCCCGGACGACGCAGTGCCGCAGGTGCTCGTCCAGCAGGGCGAGGGCGACGGACTGCAGCGCCTTGGTGGTGGCCGAGACCTGGGTGAGGATGTCGATGCAGTACCGCTCGTCCTCGACCATGCGGCGCAGGCCGCCGACCTGGCCTTCGATGCGGGCGAGCCGCTTCAGGTAGTCGGGCTTGTTACCCAGGTAGCCGTGTCCTGCGACAGCGTGGTCGGCCCCCGGTTCGGGCTCGGTGGGGCACCCGCACGACGTGGCGGCGGTGGACGGGTCGAGCTCGGTGACAGCCTCGTGCATGAGACCTCCTTCTGCGCATCACTATACCCCCCAAGGGTATCTGAACCAAGGCTGGCTTCGGTCGCAGGGCGTTCGCCGAGGCGGCCGCAGCGGGCTCGCGTTACCAACGATTTGCCATCCACAGCCGATGTGCATAACCAACCGACACAGGGCCATACACCACCCGCGGCAGCGACTGTCAAGTCCCCCGCCCGGGGGTAACGAGTAAGCAAAATTGCGGGAAATTCACAGCCCCTTCTCTGCGTTTTCCCTAGTCAGCGACGCCACGACCAGACGCGTCCTTCCCTCTCCACCACGGGGTGGGAGTGTCGTACACAGGGGCCACGGCGTGGGTCCACAGAATCCACAACTGAACAGAAATCTGTGGATAACTCAGCCTTCGGCGTGTCGCCTCGCGGGGGTCTATCTTCATGCGAGGACGCCCCCTGGAGACCACTCCTTCGGGTGCTACGCGGGCGGCTGAATCGCCCGTCGAAGAAACTGTCAGAGGCCGTGGCTAGCGTCTGGATTGTCGAGACCAGCCCGGGAGGAGGGGAACCGTGTCGTTGGCGGTCGCACCCTACGCCGAGTCGGATCGGGACTACTCGCAGATCGATCGCACCCCTCCGCAGGACGTGCAGGCCGAGCAGTCCGTCCTCGGCGCGATGCTGCTCAGCAAGGATGCCATCGGCGATGTCGGCGAGATCGTCAAGGCGGCGGACTTCTACCGTCCGGCGCACGAGCAGATCTACGACGCGATCCTCGACCTGTACGGCAAGGGTGAGCCGGCGGACGCGATCACCGTCGCCGACGAGCTGGCCAAGCGGGGCGAGCTGGGCAAGGTCGGCGGGCACATCTACCTGCACGACCTGCTGGCCAGCGTGTCGATCGCGTCGAACGCGTCCTTCTACGCGCAGATCGTCCGCGAGAAGGCGATCCTGCGGCGCCTGGTCGAGGCCAGCATCAAGATCAGCCAGATGGGCTACACCGGCGGCGGCGAGGTGGCCGACATCGTCGACCGCGCCCAGCAGGCCATCTACGAGGTGGCCGAGGGCAAGACCAGCGAGGACTACCAGCCGCTGAGCCAGCTGATGGAGGCCACCCTCGACGAGATCGAGGCGATCAGCTCCCACGGCGGCATCATGTCCGGCGTCCCGACGGGCTTCATCGAGCTGGATGAGCTGACCAACGGCCTGCATTCGGGGCAGATGGTGATCGTGGCCGCCCGTCCCGGTATGGGCAAGTCGACCCTCGGGCTCGACTTCGCGCGCGCCGCCTCGATCAAGCACGGGCTGTGTTCGGCCTTCTTCTCCCTGGAAATGACGAAGTCCGAGATCGTGATGCGCCTGATCTCGGCGGAGGCGCAGGTGCCGCTGCACCACATCCGCAAGGGCCAGATGGGCGACGAGGATTGGCAGCGGATCGCCCGCAAGACCGGCGAGATCTCCAGCGCGCCGCTGTTCATCGACGACTCCCCCAACCTGACCATGATGGAGATCCGGGCGAAGGCGCGCCGGCTCAAGCAGCGGCACGACCTCAAGCTGGTGATCGTCGACTACATGCAGCTGATGACCTCGGGCAAGAAGGTCGAGAGCCGCCAGTTGGAGGTCTCCGAGTTCTCCCGGCAGATGAAGTTGCTGGCCAAGGAGCTGGAGGTGCCCGTGGTGGCGCTCTCGCAGCTCAACCGTGGCCCCGAGCAGCGCACCGACAAGAAGCCGATGCTCT
>CAZBMH010000054.1:0-16009 GCA_964492685.1 uncultured Micropruina sp. | reverse complement strand
GACCGGTTCCTGATGAAGAGCTCGATCGGCTACCCCGACCACGACGTGGCGATGGAGCTGATGATGCAGTCGGCCAACCGGGACCGGGCGAGCAATGTCACTCCCGTGATCATCGCGCACGCGGTCCAGCAGATGGCCGAGTTCGCCAACGAGGTCCACGTCGAGAGCTCGATCGTCGCCTACATCAGCCACCTGGCCTCGGAGTCCCGGCGTCACCCGCATGTGAAGCTCGGGCTCTCCATGCGTGGCTGCCTGGCCTACATCCGGGCCGCCAAGACGTGGGCCATCTCGCAGGGGCGCGACCACGTGCTGCCCGACGACATTAAGGAGCTGGCGGTGCCGATCATGAGCCATCGCCTGCTGCTGAACGCCGAGGCCCAGTTCTCCGGGATTACCACCGAGCGGGTCATCGACGAGCTCCTGAGCACCGTGTCCACCCCCGTCGATCGCGCCGGCTGAAGGCCGACGGACTCCCCGCACGATGACCAGGACCGTTGAATCCCGCCAGCGGCGTCGCCTCCGTTCGCCCCGACGCGACGCCCGGACCGCGCCGTCCGGGCGAGCGCTGGCCGCCCCTTCGGTGGGAGGGCCGCCGCGCCGCCGCCTCGACGGCGTCCGGCGCGCTGCTCGGCGAGCCGCCGCTCCCTTCCGCGCACTCTGGACCAGTTCGGCCCCGTTGCGAGCGGCGCTGGCGCCCTGGGTGGCCAGTGCCCGCGGCGTGCTGGGCGTGATCTCGCCCCTGGGATGGGCGCTGGTGGTCGGTGCGCTGGGCGGTTCCCTGGTGGGCGGCCGGCTCGGCTGGCAGGAGTTCACCTACCTGGGGGCCGCGCTGGCCCTCCTCTTCGTGGCGGCGTGCCTGTTCGCGCTGGGCCGCACCCGGCTCGTGGTGGGCTTCGAGGTGGCGCCCCAGCGGGTCGTGGCCGGGGACTCGACCGCGGCACGATTCACCGTGCGCAACGTCTCGCGGGCCCCCCTGCTGCCCCTGGGTCTGGAGTTCCCGGTGGGCGAATCGGCGGCGAGGTTCACGCTGCCGCCGCTCGGCCCCGGGGCCGGGTACGAGGACATGGTCGTGATCCCGACCATGGACCGCGGCGTGATCACCCTTGGCCCGGTCACCACGCAGCGGGGAGACCCGTTCGGCATCGCGCGCCGGGAGGTGCGCTGGACCGAGCCGCTGGAGCTCTTCGTGCATCCCCGAACGGTGCCGTTGGAGCCGTTGGGCGCCGGGTTGCTGCGCGACCTGGAGGGTCGGACGACCAACGACATCTCCATGAGCGACCTGGCCTTCCACACCCTGCGGGACTACGCCCCCGGGGACGATCGCCGCTACATCCACTGGCGCTCCTCGGCCAAGGTGAGCGGCACCAGCTCCGGAGACCGCTTCCTGGTTCGACAGTTCCTGGACACCCGACGCTCGCACATCGCGATCGTCACCGATGTCGCCGCCGAGTCCTACCGGACGCCCGAGGAGTTCGAGCTGGCGGTCTCGTGCGCGGCCTCCCTGGCGGTGAGGGCCCTGGTCGACGCGATGGACCTGACCATCATCTGCGGCGAGCATGCCGCCATCCAACCGCCCCCGCACCTGGCCCTGGACACCTTCTCCCGGGCGGTGTTCGACACCGCCTGGCCGCTCCCGGAGGCTACGGGCCGGCTGAATCTGCTGGCGCCCGATGCGTCGGCGGTCATCCTTGTCACCGGCTCGGGAACCCCGACCGCCGCCTTCCAACACGCGCGCGCCTACCTGCCCCGCGAGGTGCAGACGCTGGCCATCCGGGTGGACCTGGGCGGCGTCGTCACGCTGAACGAGACCCCAGGCCTGACCGTCGTGGGGCTCGGTCGGCTTCGGGAATTGGCACGCGTCATGGCAGGAGGGCAGCTCGCATGAAGGTGGTCTCGCCCGCTGCCGCCAGCTACTCGGGTGGTCGAACGTTCACGCTCACCGACCGGCTGAAGGCCCTCACCCCTTCGACGGACGACCTGGCCGACGCGGCGTTCGTCCTGGCCCTGTCGGTCCTGGCCCTCTACGGTTTCGCCTCCACCTTTGACACCTACCAGTTCCTGGCGGCCGGTGCGCTAGGGGTATTCCTTGGGATCCTGACCGCGCACCTCGCGGTGGTCCTGCGCTGGCATTGGCTGATCGTCATTCTGCTGGTGATCGTGGAGTTCTTCCTGCTCGGCGGTGCCCTGGCCGTCCAGGGTGAGATGGTCGCCGGCGTCGTGCCCACC
Organism: uncultured Micropruina sp.; assembly: GCA_964492685.1. Classification (GTDB taxonomy): domain Bacteria; phylum Actinomycetota; class Actinomycetes; order Propionibacteriales; family Propionibacteriaceae; genus Micropruina. The sequence goes on along the minus strand of CAZBMH010000054.1, from coordinate 13,783 downwards.
GCCGGAGCGCTGGCGCAGTTGGCCTCCGTCGCCATCGGCGGGTGGAAGGACCTCGTGACCACCCTGCCGCCGGTGGCCGGCGACGGGCCCTACGTCGCCCTGCCGTACCTGCTCGGTCTGGTGGCCGGCGCCCTGGGGCAGTGGCTCGCCCGCCGGCCGCGACGTGTCTTTTCCGCGGTGTTGCCGTCCTTGGCTCTCATGGGGCTGGTCATTCTTCTGGGAACGCTTCGCCCGGCGGGGGTTCTGATCCAGGGCCTCGGCTTTGCGGCCGTCGGGTTCGGCTGGCTGGCCCTGCGATTCCGCCGCCGGCGCCGGATCGCCACCAACGGGCGGTCCAATGTGGCCACGGGGGCCACCGCCGCGGTGTTGCTCCTGGTCTCGTTGGGAGGTTCGGCGCTGCTCGGGGGCTTCATGCCCGGCCAGGGTGCCACCCGCTTCGTCCTGCGCACCTACGTCCAGCCGCCGATCGAACTCAGCGACCTGCCCTCCCCGCTGGTGGGGTTCCGCAAGTACTCGTCGGAGTCGCTGAGGAAGTTCTACGACCAATCGCTGCTTCAGGTCGACGGGGTGCCCGCTGGCTCGCTGCTTCGCGTGGCGGTTCTGGACGATTACAGCGGGCGAACCTGGAGCGCCTCCGGGGGCGGTGGCGCAGCGGAGTCCGGTTTCCAGCGGCTGGGCAAAGAGATCCCATACACCGGCTCGGGCCAGCCGGTGACCGCGACGGTGACCGCGCTCGACGCCCTCGACGCCGCCCCGGAGCTCGGGCCGTGGATCCCCTCGCTGGGCGAGGGCACCGCCATCGCGTTCAAGGGGGTCAACGCCAAGACCCACGCCGGCACGTTCCGCTACAACCTCAGCACGAGCCAAGGCGTGCTGGCCGACAGGGACCGACTGCGCGCCGGCGACTCTGTGGAGATCACGGCAGTGCCGGTGGTTCAGGGCCTCGGCGAGGAGGCGGCTCCCGGCGGCGAATCCACCCTGGCGCCGGCGCAGTACGGCTTCCTGGCCGCCATCGGTCAGCGGTGGGCCGAGGGGGTCACGGAGCCGCTGGCTCAGGTCAAGGTCTTCGCCGCGAAGCTTCGCGGCGGCTATTGGAGCGACGGGACGCGACCTGGAGAGTCCGGCATCGTTCCCGGTCACGGACAGGGTCGCCTCATCGCGTTCCTAGCCGGGAAGTCGCCGGTCGGCAGCGACGAACAGTACGCCTCGACCTTCGCGCTCCTGTGCAACTACGCGGGATTCCCCGCGCGGGTCGTGTTCGGCGCGGTGGTCCCCAGTGGGGGCACGGTCGAGGGCAAGCACCTGACCGCTTGGGTGGAGCTCCTCACCGAGGGCGGCTGGCGGGCCGTTCCCGCCGCCGAGTTCACCCCCGCGCGCGACAAGCACCCGGTCACCGAGTTGGAGAAGTCGGCCGATGATACGGATCCGACCTACGTTCCTCCGCCCAACCCGGCCCAGTTGCCGGGCTCGTTCGATCAGCTGTCCGACGCCGACCTGGTCGGCAGCAAGGCCGATCCTGGGATCGTGGGGCTGCTGCTCCGCTGGGGCTGGGTCGTGCTCGTCTATGCCGGGCCGCCGGTGGGGGTGCTGGCGCTGTTCCTGGGGACGATCGGGGCGGCGAAGGCGCTGCGTCGGCGTCGGCGTCGCACCGGCGGGGACGCGGCCCGGCGGTTCGCGGCGGGCTGGGACGAGGTCCTCGACCAGGCCCGGGACATGGGGATCATCGTCCCGGTGGACGCCACGCGGCTCCAGCAGGCGAGGCTCATCGGAGCGGAGATTGTGGGCCCGCTGGCCGTCAGCGCTAACACCGCCACGTTTGCCGAGACGGTCCCCGGTCCGAGCGCGGCAACAGCCTTCTGGGTCACCGTCAGGCAGACGCGGCGGGCCATGGTCGCGCCGCTGACCGGCCGGCAGCGCGTGATCGCTCGCTTCAGCCCGCGGTCGCTCCTCCCAGCCCGGTTCGCGGCCGTCCGGCTGCCGGTCGTGCGGGTGACGCGACCCCGCTGGCTTCGCCTCCCGGGCCGCCCTCGGGGTGGCTCGCAACCGGGCGAGGCCTGAGATGGCGGGCTTTGGCCACCTGGCGTGGACGGTGCGAGTCTCCTGGGCCCCGGGCCTCCTGACCGGGGCGGCGGGAGGGGCAGGTGCCCTTCTGGTGGGCAATCCGCCCGCCGATGACCTGTTCGGCGACCTGCTGATCGCGTTGGCAGAGGGGCGCATCGATGAGGTGGCGGCCGGCCTGGCCCCGGGGCTGACCAGCGCCGGGGGCGTCGCCGCCGTGGCGATCCTGGAGGGCGACGGCGCTCGTCTTCGATTGTGGGGGAGCACCACGGCGGTGGTGGGGCGCCCCGGTGGCTCCAGCGTGGTCACGGGGCCCGGCGGCGCCGCCTGGGGCGCCGTGGAGGTCGCCGACTGCCACGGCGTGGTGCTGGGCGACCCCCGAATCCCGAAGGCGAATTGTGCGCCCCTGAGCACCCCGCGCGTGCTGGCCGCCTCGATTCGGTTGGGGACCGCTGCCCGGAACCAACCCAGCCCCGGGGCCGATCGCTCGGGCGAGGCACCCCGGCTCGCAGAGAGCGGCTATTTCGACAACCTGTGGGGCCGCACCACCTCCCGTCCGGTCGAGGAGGCGGCGGTCCGCGAGCTGCGGAACCAGGACGAGGCCGTCTCGCCGCTGCTATCGACCGAGGCGGCCGGGCCCGCACAGGCGCCATCGGAGCACGTGTCGGTGCGGTCGGGTGCCCGGGTGTCTGCCGCTGCGCGGCCGGGACCTCGAGTGCTCGTCCGGGCAACGACCGGGGAGGAGATCGAGCTGGGCGACTCCCTGCTCATCGGCCGCAAGCCCGATGCATCCTTGCTGGCCGGTGCGGACATCCTCACCTTGGGGCCGGAGAGTCGGGACGTCTCCCGAACCCACCTCTTGGTCAGGCGGGTCAGCGACGGGCTGTCAGTCACCGATCTGAGCAGCAACAACGGGAGCCTCCTCCTGCAAGAGCATCAGGAGCCGCGGCCCCTGGTCCCCCGGCAGGAGACGGCGGTCGGACCAGGTGATCGGGTCGAGGTCGGTGAGGGCATTCAGGTCCAGTTCGAGGTGATTGCGTGACCGCGCGGACGTTAGTCGAGCCCTCGCTGAAGGTCGAGTTCGCGGGCGAATGGTTTGAACCGTCCCCCGAGGTGGGGTTCATCATCGGGCGCGAGGGAGACCTCGCGATCGATGACAACCCCTACCTCCATCGGCGATTCCTGCGCATGTCCTTCTCCGGGGGCTTCTGGTGGCTGCACAACGAGGGGGCCCGATTATCGGCCACGGTGACGCACGGCGACGGACTCATGCAGTCCTGGCTGGCGCCCGGGTCTGGGGTCCCGCTCGTCTTCCCGCACCTGGTCCTCACCTTTTCGGCGGGCTCGACGACCTACGAGGTCGACCTGTACGTGGCGGGCGCGAGCTTCCACGATCGCGTAGAGGCACCGCCCGTGGCCGACGGCGGGCAGACCCTGGGCGCCGTTCCGCTGACCGACTCCCAGCGACTGGTCATCCTTGCCCTCGCCGAGCGGCGACTGCGCCGGCCCGGCAGCGGGGCGGTCGAGATCCCGTCGTCCGCGGAGGCGGCTCGGCGGCTGGGCTGGACCCAAACCCGATTCAACCGAAAGCTGGACAACGTCTGCGACAAATTCTCTCGCAGCGGGGTCGAAGGGCTTCGGGGAGGCATGGCGAGTTACGCCGTCAATCGCCGAGTGCGGCTGGTGGAGTACGCCCTGACAACCCTCCTCGTGGGGGCCGCCCAGCTGAGCCTGCTGGACGCCGAGGCTGAGGCGAATCGACGCGGCGGAATCGGATCACGGGAGGACGTGGAATGAAACTCAAGTTGACGGTCCGGATGAGCCCCGGCCAGCAGCGAAACTTTCTCATCACCGCGGACGCCACCGCGCGGGTCGGGGACGTCGCCGCCACCTTGCTGGGTGCCGATCCGGTGTCGCCGAAGGAGCCCGTCGATCCGATGAGCGCGACGCTGCGGGTCTTTGAGGGCAGCGGGTCGCAGCGCGTGCTGTCGCCCGAAACGTCAGTGCTGGAGGCGGGTATCAGGTCGGGATCCGTTGTCGGCATCGAACGGGCGGGGGCGACGAGCGGGGCCTCTCGGTCCACCGCGGCTGCCATTCTGCGCGTGGCGGGGGGGCCGGACGCCGGGAAGGAGTTCTCGCTGCCCGCCGGCACGTCGACGGTCGGGCGCTCCTCTCGCAACGATGTGGTGTTGACCGACCCCATGGTCTCCAAGATCCACATGAGGATCGTGGTCGGGGAGGGGATCGAGATCTTCGACGCCAACTCCGCCAACGGCGTCATCGTGGCGGACCAGCGGATCGGCAGGCTCCGGATCTCCTCGGAAGACGAGGTGGTGCTGGGTGACACCCGGATCTCCATCATGCCGCTGCGCAAGGGGGGCGCCCTCCAGCCCGTCAGTTCCACGGACATCGAGTACACCCGCTCGCCGCGCGTCGTGCCGCGGGTGGAGGCTCGGAGCATCGAGCTCCCGGAGGCGCCGCAGCCACAGGACAAGCCCCGCTTTCCGCTGCTGGCCATGATCGCGCCGCTGGCGATGGGCGTGGTCATGGTGGTCTCAACGATGAACAGCTCGGGTGGAGCACTGCAACCGGTGGGGTTCATCTTCATCCTGCTCAGCCCCTTGATCATGCTGTTTACCTACGTCGATCAGCGGATCCGTCGCAAGCAGAAGCTTGCCGACGACGTGTCCAACTTCAAGCGGAACCTGAAGCGGGTCCGAGCCGAGGTGGAGGCCGCCCACGAGTCCGACAGGGCTGGGCTGATCGAGGCCTACCCCAGCGTGGTCGAGGCCTGGGAGAGCGCGGTGCGCCTCGGATCGACCCTGTGGTGCCGGCGCCCTGAACACCCGGAGTTCCTACGCCTGCGGCTCGGGCTCGGTGATATCGCACCCCTGTGCACCCTGGACCGCAACGGCACCGGCAACGGTTTCGCGGAGTTCGAGGAGCAGCTCGACGACCTGCAGCGCGACTTCGCAACGCTCGCCGGGGCGCCCGTGCTCGCGGACCTGCGGTCCTGCGGCTCCCTCGGCCTCTGCGGCCCTCGCGAGTCCCTCGATTCCGCCGCGAGGGCGGTCATGGTGCAATTGGCTTGCCTGCACTCTCCCGCCGAGCTGAGCATCGCCTGTCTGACGTCCCGCCAGGGGGTCGGTCGCTGGGGTTGGCTTGAGTGGCTGCCGCACACCTCCTCGCCGCACTCGCCCCTGGGGACGCTGCACCTGTCCTCGGACCCGGCAACCGCGGCGGTGCTGCTGGCGCACCTCGAGGAGCTGGTGGACATCCGTTCCGGCGGCCAGGGCGCGGCCAAGCATCGCGGCCCGCTCGACAAGACCGAACGAGTCGAGGCGCCCGCGATCCCCTCGATCGTGGTCCTCGTCGACGACCCCGGCGTGGATCAGGGGCGGCTGACCCGGGTGGCCGAGCGAGGTCCCGATGTCGGTCTGCACGTGGTCTGGTGCGCTCCCACGCGCGCCGAGCTCCCGGCCGCCTGCCGGAGCTTCGTCGAGGTGGCCGAGGGTGGGGCCTCGGTCGGTCATGTGCGGCTCGGCACTCGTGTCACCCCCGTCGTCCTCGAGCACGTCGACGCGCGCGCGGCCGACCGGTTGGGTCGCGTCCTAGCCCCCGTGAACGACGCCGGCGTGCCGGTGGAGGACGCGTCCGACCTGCCGCGGGCGGTCTCGTTCGTGTCCCTGACCGGGCAGGAGATCGCCGACAGCCCCGAGGCCGTGGCGCAGCGGTGGCGGCAGAACAACTCGGTGATCGATCGGGGCGGGCTGCCCGTGCCACTCAAGCAGCCGGTCAGCCTCCGGGCGCTGGTCGGGCACGCCGGCGCCGAGCCGTTCACGCTTGACCTGCGAACCCAGGGCCCCCACGCCCTGGTCGGGGGGACCACCGGCGCCGGCAAGTCGGAGTTCCTGCAGTCCTGGGTGCTCGGCATGGCCGCGGCACATTCTCCGGATCGCGTTACCTTCCTGTTCGTCGACTACAAGGGCGGATCCGCCTTCGCCAAGTGCACCGAGCTGCCGCACTGCGTCGGCCTGGTCACGGACCTTTCCCCGTACCTCGTCCGGCGAGCGCTCACCAGCCTCCGGGCCGAGCTGCGGCATCGAGAACACCTCCTCCAGGACAAGTCGGCGAAGGATCTGGTCGAACTGGAGAAGCGCGGGGATCCCGACTGCCCACCCAGCCTGATCATCGTCGTCGACGAGTTCGCCGCCTTGGTGGGCGAGGTGCCCGAGTTCGTGGACGGGGTGGTCGACGTGGCCCAGCGGGGACGGTCGCTCGGGCTGCATCTCATCCTCGCCACCCAACGACCCGCCGGAGTGATCAAGGACAACCTTCGGGCCAACACGAACCTGCGCGTCGCGTTGCGGATGGCCGACGAGCATGACTCGGCCGACGTGCTGGGCGAGAAGACCGCGGCCTACTTCGATCCAGCGATACCCGGACGGGGGGCCGCGAAGATCGGCCCGGGGAGGATCACCCAGTTCCAATCCGGCTACCCGGGGGCAAAGACGCCCGCCGTGGCACTTTCCGCCCCGGTGGACCTGGTGGAGCTCAACTTCGGGGGCGGCATTCCCTGGCGCTCCCCGGAGCGCAAGACCAACCTCGACAACCTGGAGACCGACATTGTCAGGCTCGTGGAGACCCTCAAGGGTGCCGCCGACGTGGCGCGGATCCCGGCTCCGCGCAAGCCATGGCTGGACGGCCTGGCGCCCGCCTATGACCTGGGCAAGCTGGACCAGCGGCGGGACACCGAACTCGTCCTAGGGGTCCTCGATGACCCGGAGACGCAGAGCCAGCGGAAGGAGTACTTCTACCCGGACCGCGACGGGAACATCGCCTACTACGGGGCTGGCGGGTCCGGAAAGACGACCGCACTGAGGTCGCTCGCCCTGGCGGCCTCCATCACCCCCAGCTCGGGCGGTGTTCACTTGTACGGCCTTGACTTCGCCGGGGGCGGCCTGGGCGTTCTCGAACCGCTGCCGAACGTGGGGGCGATCATCGACGGTAGCGATCAGGAGCGCGTCGGTCGGCTGCTGCGCTGGCTGCGCGCGGTCGCAGACCGACGTCAAACTCTGTACTCCTCCATGCGGGCCCCCACCCTCACCGACTACCGGCAGGCGTCGGGGCAACACCAGGAGCCACGCATCCTCGTCCTGATCGACGGCATCGGGACTTTCAAGACCGATTCCGAGGGATCCAGCGAAAAGACCGCCGCCTTCGCGCTCTTCCAGCAGCTGCTGGTGGACGGTCGCGGGGTGGGCATTCACTTCGCCGTTTCGGCTGAACGCCCGGCGGCCGTGCCCACCTCCATGGCGCCGTCGTTTCAGCGGCGGGTCGTGTTGCGCCAGACCGACGACGACGGCTACCGCTTCCTGGATCTGCCGCGGGATGTTCTCAACTCCTCCTCACCCCCCGGGCGGGCGATGCAGGCGGAGAAGCCGCAGGAGCTCCAGCTCGCGATCCTGGGCGACAACGTGAACGTCGCGGCCCAGGGGCGCATGATCGAACGCATGGCCGAGTACATGCGCGGCCTTGGCCTGGTGCCCCCCGAGAGGATCGGCTCGCTGCCGGCCGAGGTTCCTGCCGACACGATGCCACCGAGGGTCGGCGCCCAGCCGGTCCTGGGGATCCACGACGAAACCCTGGCTCCGATCGGGTTCCCGGCCTCGGGGGCGTCGCTCATCTGCGGCCCCGCGCAGTCCGGGAGGACCAATGCCCTGCGCTGGATGGCCACGGCCCTGCACGCCTGGGACCCGGAACTGCCGATCGTGCACCTCAGCGCCCGGCGCTCGCCCTTGTCCGGGCTGGACCTGTGGGGGATGAGTGCCACCGGGGTCGAGGCCTGCGCCCCCCTCGTCGAGCGGTTGAAGCAGGTGACCGCCGTCGAGGCACCGGATGGGAAGCCGACCGTCGCCGTCCTGATCGAGGGGTATCCCGACTTCCTCCAGTCGAGCGTGGAGAGCGCCCTGATCGAAGTGGTGAAGAACTGTCGCAACAATGGGCACCTCGTCATCGCCGAGGGTGAGCTGAGCGCCTGGAACAGCTCCTGGCCGCTTCTTATGGAGATCCGAAACGCCCGGACGGGGCTGATGCTGGCCCCCGACTCCATGGACGGCGATTCGATCCTCCGGACGTCATTGCCGCGGTTCAAGAAGGTCGATGTTCCGCCCGGACGGGGTTGGTGGATCCATGCCGGAAAGTGCGCAAAAGTCCAGGTTCCACTGGTGGAATGACATGGGGAATGGGCCCCATGGACGACGGGCTGAGTGGCATGGTTTCATCGGGTGACCGAGCAATGGCAGAGGTGGGAGTGGGATGAGTTCGCCGGATCTGAAGATCGTCGACCCCGACGTTCGCGGGGGCATCGATAACCTGAAGCGCATCGCCGACGATTTTGGGGCCAATGCGCAGGTCGCCGCGGACGTCGGCGGCGCGCTCGGTCACCAAGCACTGGCGAAGAAGCTGGGGGATTTCTCGGAGTCCTGGCGCGTGAATCGCGAACGCATGGCCAAGGACTTCGAGTCGCTGTCCAAAGAACTGCAGCAAAAGCTCGACGCCTTCACCGAGGTCGACCAGGGCATCGGTGGAGGCGGCAAGGGCACCGAGGGGCACATCGACCCATCGGGCGCCACCACCACCACCACGGAGTCGGGTCGCGGCGGCGATCGCCCCGGGCCGGGCGGAGGCAGCGACCCGAACTCCACGCTCCCCTCGGGCGGCGGCGTGGCCTCGCCGGGTCACGCCCCGACGACGTTGCCACCGTCGACCCCGGGTGAGAAGCACTCGGAGGTGTCTCCGTCCCTGCTCGGGGGTCCCGGCCGGCCGCCAATCGAGGAGCCCGCCAAGGTGCCGACCGACGACCTCACGGTCGACCTCAGCGGCGGAGACTTCCATGCGGTCGCGCCGATCGTGGCCGGCGGGGGCGCCGCCACCACCGCGATCCTGATGGGCCTCTATCAGGCCTGGTTGCGCTCGAAGCAGGGTGCCTCCACCACCAATCCGGACACGCCGAAGGAGGAGGTGGATGCCCGCACCAAGCTCTTGGTCGAGTTGGAGCGGATGAAGTTCGGTGACGGGAAGGGCACCGTCGAACTGGTCGCCGACGATCAGAACCCGGGTGATGTCCTCGCGATCCTGCGGGGGGAGGACGGATCCGAGTCCACCATCAACTTCGGCGAGCTCGGGGGCGAGTCCGGCCAGCCGGGAGGCGGAGACCCGGGGACCACGCCGGAGCCAGGCAGGGAGGGGGAGATCGTGATGGAGGACCCCGCAGTCCTGCCTCCCGAGGCGCAACCGACCGAGGCTCCGGCCGACGGCGCTGCCACGGACCCGGACCTTGCCGCCGGCGGCGCCTCGCCGGACCCGTCGGGTGGGGCCGGCGGGGGTGGCGGGTCCGCCTTGGGGTCGGACCTGCCCGAGGAGCCCTCCGCGGCGTCCGCCACGGGCGGCTCCTCCCACGCTGCGTCGGGGGCGGCGGCCCACGCGAGCACGCTGTCGGGGGGCGGCCTTCCGACGGTGGCGGGGGAGTCGCTGGACGGGGGCGCGGACGAGGTCACCGCCGGCCACGCGGCTGCCGGGTCCTCGGCCACCATGGGAATGATGGGCATGGGGATGGGCATGGCGGGGGCGGCGTCCAGCGCTACCGCCGCGACCCCCCGAGCTCGCACGGAAGAGGAGCGGCGACTCAGCGCCCGCCCCACCGACAAGGAAGGTGACTCGAAGTGAGCCGTCCCTCGGACTGGTCCCCGCTCGGGTGGCAGTGCGACCCGATCCCCGGTGATCCCTTGATGGTCGCGGATTCGGCCGCCAAGTACCGATCGACCGCCACGGCGGTCTCAGCCGCCATCGACAATCTGCGGCGGTTGGATCTCTCCAACCTGAAGTCGTTGGCCTTCGCCACGTCGCTGGACAAGATCAAGGAGGTCGCCGGGAAGCTCGACAAGGTCGAGGCGCGCATCTCCGGTGCGGCCGCGGCGCTGGAGTACTACGGCCCGAAGTTGGATGGAGCTCAACTCGAGTCGCTGCGGGCCCTCGAAACCGCCCAGGCGCACGCCCAGAACCGTCGGGCCTACTCGCAGCAGGTCACCGAGTTAGCCAACGCCCACAACGGCAGCAACGATCCGGCGCAGCGGGACGCCCTCAGGGAGCGCTACCTGGACGCCTGCCGGAAACGAGACCACGAGGGCGAGGCGGTCTCGTCGGCCAAGGCGCAGCTGGCGCGGGCCATCGCCAGCCGGGACGAGGCCGCCGAGGCTACGGTCCGCGCGCTGGACGAGATCGATCAGGACAGTCCGATCAAGGACACCTGGTGGGACAAGACGGTCGACTGGTTCGAGAAGAACGTGGAACCGGTCCTGCGAAAGGTCTTTGATGCGCTGGCGGAGTTCGCGGATAAGTGGGGCTGGGTCCTCGATCTCGTCGGGGCCTTCGTGACGGTGCTCGCCGCCTTCGTCTTTGGTCCCGTGGGGTGGCTGGTGGCCGGGGCCATCTTCGCCGCGATCTCCATCACCCTGTCGATGGCAAAGATCGGGAGCGCCTATTACAAGATGAAGGACGGCGGGCCGCCGGCGGTCTTCGGCGCCACCGTGGCGGGCGAGGCGGTGTCCATCGGTCTCAGCATCTTCGGCGTGTTCGCCAAGGGATCGTTCGTGGCCAAGCTGGGGGCCAAGCCGGTCGCGGGGGCCCTCACCAAGAAGGCAGTGCAGGACAGCACCAAGAAGGTGATCCTGACCGAGCTCCGAAAGAAGGCGTTGAAGGATGCGGGGACCGATCTGATCCAGTCACTCGCGGTTGATGCCGGAAAGAAGTCCCTGATCAGGCGGGCCGAGGCGTTCGACGCGCGCCCGCAGCCCCGCGGTCACACGTACCGACAGCTCCGGTTGTCCCCCTGCTACTGATTTGAGGCCTGACATGACCTACATTGACCATCCGGTGTCACACGTCACCGTGCTGCTTCCGCCCGGCTGGGTGCGACTCAGCCTCACGGCGGACGTGGCCGTCCAGGCGGAGGCGCTTACCGACGACTACCTGGCGAGCGTGCCACGCGACCAGCGGGCGCATCATCGTCGCCTCTTCGTCGACCAGCTGGCGAGCGTGGCACGTGAGGCGGCGGCGGGCGGGGCCAGCGATCTCTTTCTGCCGGGGCCTGCGCTCCGGGGCGCGTTCCGCTCGACGTTCGTCATGGCCCCGCTGCCGATCCCCGAGGGGGTGGATGCGGTGGAGATGCTGGCCGCCATCGCCGCCAACGACCCCAGTGCGAAGTTGCTGGACCTGCCCGGACTGGTGGCGATGAGGATCGAGGGAGTGGCTGCTCGGGGAGGGATCGAGCAGGGACAGGCGCTCGCCCGACAGGTGGGGATCGACGACCCCCTCGCCGGGGTCACCGAGTCGCGGCGCGTTCAATACTTCATCGGTGACCCCGATCGGCCCGACGATTGGGTCCGCGCCCTGTTCAGCACCCCCCTGGCAGACGATGAGGACGGCCTTCGACGTGCGGACGCCGAGGCGGAGCTCTTCGACGCGATCATCAGCTCGGTGAGGTTCGTCTGATGGCCGTGGTGACGTGCGAATCCCGCGATGACCTGTGGGTCGATATTCCGGAGAAGATCGAGGACCCGAAAGTGTGGGCGAGCGAGGCCGCGGCGAAGGTGGCGGCTGCGCGTGGCGTCGCCGCGCCACCGAGCCTCAACCGCTTCCTGGAAGCCGTGGGCGCGGTCCCGCGGGACGGGGACGTGGTTCAACGATTTGCCCTGATCGGGCCCGACCTTGACGACGACGGATGGGTGCTCGATATCGGATTCGACGGCCGCGGGGAGGCGCCTTCCCCGGAGGAGGTCCAGCAGCAGCGCCCCGATCTGCCGCCGAACCATGTGGAGGCGTTGACGCTCGACGGTGGGACGCCGGCCGTGCGGCTCACCGAGTTTGGATTCCTCCCGCCGGCGCACGTCGAGGGGGCTTCCGCCACGACCCTCGAGGAGGTGCAGTTCTGCGCCATGGCCTACACGTTTGCCGTCCGGCACGAGGTGGAGGGGCCGTGGCGGGCCTGGGCCCTCATGACATCGCCTCGAGTGACGGAGATGGTCGTCCTCCAGACCGAGGTCATGGAACTCCTGGGATCGATCGCATTTCAGGACTAGGGGAATGAGACCCATCGACACGCTGTGACCTCGCCGCAAGGATGTACTTATCGGCGATTGAATGAAACCCCACCTCCATTGAGGTACAGAAAGGAAAGGAACCGGCATGGCAAATATCCATGTTTCGTACTCCGACATGCAGGCGGAGGCCCGCAACCTCCGCCAGGCCAAGGAGGACATCCACAGCCAACTGCGCCAGCTGGCGGGCCGCATTTCGAATCTCGTGAGCAGCGGCTTCGTCACCGATTCGGCGTCGGTCAAGTTCCACGAGAACTACCAGCAGTTCACGCAGGCGACCACCAACGCTGTGGGCGCGCTGGAGGACATCGCCACGAACCTGGACAACACCGCACGCATTCTGCAGGAGACCGATCAGCAGCTCGGTGCCCACTGAGCGAACGGGTCAACCCGGGGGTGATCGAGATGATCGCCCCCGGTACTCGTGCGTGCCGTTCAGGGGAACGGTGCGGCGCGCAGACGCCACACCGGGCTTGGAGGCGGCACGGCGGAGGGGACGGACCTGACGTCCGTCCCCGCCGCCGCGAGAGCGGGGGATCGAGTATCACTGGGAAAGGGGCCATCGTGAACTGTCCGACTTGTCAAGTCGAGCTGCGCTCCCAGGCGCGCTCATGCCCCCGGTGCGGCGCCGCAGTTCCGCTCGAGCCGGCGCCCGTCTGGTCTCCGAACGGGAGTGATCAGGTCGACGAGCGGACGACCGTTCGACCGCGGATCGATGCGGTCAGAGCGTTTGAAGACCCCGCCGCAGACCCCTGGGCCTCTGGTCCGGCGGGTTCGGCCGAGCCACCGCCACCGCCCGTGGTGGCGGCGCCGTCGGCGTCGGCGTGGGGCCAGCCTGCGCCGCCGGACGTGTCCCTGGATCAGGCGCTCCCGCTTGCGGGGACGGGCCCCGCCGTGCCCCGCGACCTGGCCGAGCTGCCGCCCGCGGTCGCCCGAGCGGGGTATGGGTACCCGGACGGTCGAGGCCTCCAGGACCATGCCCGGGCCACTCCGGGCTCCCGGTTCGCAGCGATCCTCGTGGATTCACTCGCCTTCACCGGGGGCTATGTCGTGGTGGCGCTGGTTCTCGGCCTGGTGGGAATGGTTTTCGGGCGCTACTCGTCGTTCACGGCCGGCCTGTCCATCGTGTTTCCCCTGACGCTCCTCGTTGCGGTTGTCGCCTATCAGATCGTCCTCAACGGCCGGGGGCAGACATTGGGGAAGCGGGTCATGAAGATCGCCGTGGTGGACGTCAACACCGGCGCCCCGATCGGGCCGGGCCGGTCCGCCGTCCGCCTGTTGATGATGAACGTGATGGGGATACCGTGCTATCTCGGCTACCTCAGTGTTCTCGGCGAAGGCTACCGAGGGTGGCACGACCGGGCCGCCGACAGCATCGTGGTCAAGGTCTGACCCGCAGCGACATTCGTCCCGGATCGCTCGCGATGGCATGGGGCCGAAGGCCAAGGCGGGCGACCCTCCGATGGGTCAAGCTTTCTTGATGTGCCTTTCCATCAGGCTGTTGGGCATCAGTTCGTAGCCGTGGAACTCCCGGGTGAACGTGCCGGAGCCGTGGCCGATGCCGCGGA
>CAZBMH010000053.1:0-16112 GCA_964492685.1 uncultured Micropruina sp. | reverse complement strand
CGGGACGGTGATGACCGCGTTGGTGACGGGCTCACCCAGGTAGGCCTCGGCGTCGCGCTTCAGCTTCATCAGGACGCGGGCGCTGATTTCCTGCGGGGTGTACTTCTTGCCGTCGATCTCGACGGTCCAGTTGGTGCCCATGTGGCGCTTGACCGAACGGATGGTGCGATCGACGTTGGTGACGGCCTGCCGCTTGGCGACCTCGCCGACGAGAACTTCGCCACCCTTGGCGAACGCGACGACGGACGGGGTCGTCCGCGCGCCCTCCGCGTTGGGGATGACGGTGGGCTCGCCGCCCTCCAGGACGGCGACAACAGAGTTGGTGGTGCCGAGGTCGATACCGACTGCACGTGCCATGGTGTGTTTCCTCCAGTGATGTCAGGAACTTCGGGATTGAGCCTACCAGACTCAATCACCAAGTTGAGTTCACCTGACTCAACCTTCAATCGCGCGCCGCTATTCCAGGCGGCGACACCTTTCTGATCCGGTCTCGCGACCACCGTGCCCGGTCCGGCGGACCGGCTCGGCGGGAGGCCTCACGCGTGGGGGCTCACGACCCGATCGAGGGTGAGCCTGAGCAGGCGCCCCGCGTTGCGGGCCGTGCGCGTGAGGTTGGCCGCGCCCGCGGCCAGCGTGTTCTCTAGCGTGTCCACGCGCCCGAGGACGGGCAGGATCGCATCGAAGGTGCCGTACAGCGCCTCGAAGCCGTCGCCCAACGTCCCGGCGATGGCGATCACCGGCCTTCCCGCGGCGCGCGCCACCCGGGCGACGCCGAAGGGGGTCTTGCCGAACTGAGTCTGGACGTCGATGCGACCCTCCCCGGTCACCACCAGGTCGGCGGCGGCGACCTTCTCCCTCAGGCCGGTGTGCTCGATCACCAGGTCGACCCCGGGGCGAAGCGCGCCGCGGGTGAACGCCAGCAACCCGGCCCCCAGGCCGCCCGCCGCTCCGGCCCCGGGGATCGTGGCCACGTCGCGGCCCAGGTCGGTCGCCACCACGTCGGCAAAGCGGGCCAGCGCGCCGTCCAACTCCCGCACGGCGGCCGCGTCGGCACCCTTCTGCGGCCCGTAGACCGCGGCGGCGCCGTCCGGGCCGCACAGCGGGTTGGTGACGTCGCAGGCCACGTCGATCGCCAGGTCAGCGAGGCGTGGGTCGAGGCCGCTGACGTCGACCCGCGCCAGCCGCGCCAGCGCCGCGCCCCCCGGGGGCAACTCGACGCCCCGATCGTCCAGGAATCGGACGCCGAGCGCCCGGGCCAGGCCCTCGCCGGCGTCGTTCGTGGCGGAGCCACCGAGGCCCAGGACGAGCCGGGAGACGCCGCGGTCCAGGCAGGCGCGCACGAGCTGCCCGGTGCCGTACGTGCTGGCCGCGCGCGGGTCGCGCGAGGCCGCGGGGACGAGGTGGAGGCCGCTCGCCGACGCCACCTCGATCACGGCGGTCCGGCCGTCGCCGAGGATGCCGTAGCTCGCGCGCACCGGGTTCCCATCCGGGCCCGCGACCGTCATCGTGACGACCTCGCCTCCGGTCGCATCGACGAGGGACTGCATGGTCCCCTCGCCCCCGTCAGCCATGGGCACGTGCACGTAGGTGGCCGCCGGGAACGCGTCCCGGAAGCCGGCCTCGAGTGCGTGACACACCTGCGTGGCGGTCAGGCACTCCTTGAAGGAGTCAGGGGCGAGAAGGATCGTGGGTTGCGTCATGCTGCCCCTCCTGGTGGCGCGGCGAGGTGGCCGAGGATCCGCGGCGCCGACCCCCACGGCCCCACCCGACTCAGGCCTGGGGGGTTCCGGCGATGTTGACGTGCCACAGGATGCCGAACTTGTCGAGGAGCATCCCGTAGTCGTCGCCCCACATCTGCCGCTCCAGCGGCATCATGACCTGGCCGCCCTCGGACAGGGCGTCCCAGTAGCCGCGCAGCGCGTCGACCTCGTCGCCCGACAGGCTCACCTGCATGGTGTTGCCGGGCCGGAAGGGCATCATGCCCTCCACCGTGTCGCTGGCGAAGATGTGGAAGCCCGCGGGGGTTGCCAGCGCGGCGTGCATGATGCCGTCGGCGTCCATGCCGGACTGGCGGAAGGTCATCGCCTCGACGGTGCCACCGAGGGCTGCGGCGTAGAAGTCCATCGCCTCGGCGCAATTGCCGTCGAAGGTGATGTAGGGATTGAGCTGCTGGGCCATGGGGCCTCCTCGTGGTCGGGGACCTGATGGTGGCACATCCGGCGGACGATCGACATCCCCCCGGGGCCGGCTACTTCTCGGCGCCGTGCTCGCGCGCGATCCGCTCGGCCTCGTGCTCCTGGTGCCCCTCGGCGGCGTCCTGCCGGGCGGCACCCCAGCCCTGCAGTGCCTCGTTGCCGGTGACCTTGCCGGTCGCTTCCTCGATCTTGCCGAGGACGTCGCCCACCTCGTCCTTGATCTTGTCCAGCAGCCCCATGGCAGGCCCCTTTCGTTGCCAAACAGCCTAGTGACGCGGCCGCTCGCCCGGAAGCTTTCGCGCCGTCGGAACCCGGCGGATCAGCGACCGGGCCAGAGCAGCGCCTTGATCGCGCGGCGCTCGTCCATGGCCCGGTAACCCTCGGCGACCTCAGACAGCGGCAGCTCCAAATCGAAGACCCGGCCGGGGTTGATCGTCCGGTTCCAGACCAGCTCCAGGAGCTCGGGCAGGTACACCCGGACATGCGCCGGCCCGCCCTTGATGCCCTTGTTCTCCCAGAAGAGCCGGTCCACCGGCAGGGCGCCGTGCGGCACCCCCAGCAGGCCGATCATGCCGCCGGGGCGGCAGGCGTCCACCGCCATCAGCCGGGCGTCCTCGGTGCCGACGCACTCGATCACGCGGTCGGCCCCGATGCCCTCGGTCAGCTCGCGGACCTTGGCCAGCCCCTCGGCGCCCCGCTCGGCGATCACGTGCGTGGCACCGAACTCGCGGGCGATGGCCTGGCGGTCGGCGTGCCGGCTCATCGCGATCACGGTCGCGGCACCGAGCTGCACCGCGGCCAGGACCGCGCACAGCCCCACCGCCCCGTCCCCGACCACGACGACCGTCTCGCCGGGGGCCACCCCGGCACTGACGGCGCCGTGCCAGCCGGTGCACATCACGTCCGAGAGGGCCAGCAGGCTCGCCAGCAGGTCGTCGTCGGGGCGTCCGGGCGTGGCCACCAAGGTGCCGTCCGCGTTCGGGACCCGGATCTTCTCGGCCTGGCAGCCCTCGTAGCCGCCACCGTGTTGGCAATTGCATGTGGCGCCCTTGCGGCACACCGGACAGGTGTTGTCGCTGTGGGTGAAACCGCCCACGACGAAGTCGCCGGGCTTGACGGTGGTCACCGCGGCCCCGACGGCCTCGACCACCCCGATGTACTCGTGGCCGATGGGGGTGGGCTCGGCGACCGGGGAGCTGCCGCGGTAGCGCCACAGGTCCGAGCCGCACACACACGCGGCGACGGTCGCGACGATGGCGTCGGTGGGGGCGAGCAGGACCGGATCGGGGCGGTCCTCGTAACGGACGTCCCCGGCGGCGTGAATGATGGCTCCGTGCATGCCCCCATCCCAGCGCACCGGGGGCGTGGGCAGGAAGGGGCTGCGGGTCCGGGTACCCACAGAACCTCCCTCTCCGACGCGGGGGCGGCTAGCGTCGTGATGTGGACGGCAAGGACGAGGTGCGCGACTTCCTGGTGACGCGACGGGAACGACTCACCCCCGAGGCGGTCGGGCTGCCCCGCTGGGGGGCACATCGGCGGGTGAAGGGGCTGCGCCGCGAGGAGGTGGCCCTGATCGCCGGGGTGAGCGTCGACTACTACACCCGGCTGGAGCGCGGGAACCTCGGCGGGGTCTCGGAGTCGGTGCTGACCGCGCTCGCCGAGGCGCTGCGCCTGGACGAAGCCGAGAGCGCCCACTTGTTCGACTTGGCGCGGACGGCCACCGGCTCACCGCGAACCCGGCGCCGCCCCACCGGCCAGGTCCGGCCGCCGGTGCACTGGCTGCTGGACCGGATGGCCGACTCCCCCGCCTACGTCCGCAACGCCCGGACCGACCTGTTGGCCGGCAACGCCCTGGGGCGGGCCCTCTATGCGCCCGTGTTCGCGATGCCGCGTCCCAACCTGGCCCGCTTCGTGTTCCTCGACCCGGCGGCGCCGGAGCTGTTCCCCGACTGGGACGAGATCTCCGCCCAGGCCGCCGCCCTGCTGCGCACGCTCGCCGGCCAATACCCCCACGACAAGGCGATGCACGACCTGGTCGGGGAGCTCGCCGCTCGCAGTGAGCACTTCTCGACGCTGTGGGCCGCCCACAACGTCCGCCAGCATCGGACGGGAACCAAGCGCGTCCACCACCCGATCGTGGGCACGATGACGCTCACGTACGAGTCGCTGGCGCTGAGCGCCGACGTGGGTCTGACACTGAACGCCTACGCCGCCGAACCCGGCGGCCCGGACGCCGAGGCCTTGAACCTGCTGATCCAGTGGACGGCCACCGCGGCGACCAGCGAAATCACGGGCGTCGGTCGCTAGCCGTTCGCGTCGCGGAGCAGCCGGATCAGCGGCACCAGCACTGGGAAGGCGTGCCACAGCGGGTGCCCGAATCCCTGCACGGTGATGCTGACCCCCCGCTCGTGGGCATGTCCCAACTCCCGGAAGGCGTCCGCCCGGCACAGGTCGCTGGTGGACCCACGCACCAGGTGCAGCGGGACATCACCGAGCAGCGCCAGGTGGGAGCGGATGTGGTCGCGCCGCAGGATGGTGGTGATCGCCATCAGGTCCTGGGGCCAGTACCGGATCCACGGCTCCCGCAACTGCCGGCCTCGGAGCCGCATGACCCAGTCGTGGCCGTGGTTGCTGCGGTAGCTGGGCGGCTGCCGGACCACGTCGAGGAGGTTGTGCATCGCCAGGGCCCCCATGCTGCGGCGCAGCGCCCCCACGGGTTCGATCAGCATGACCGAACGCAGCGGCGCGATCTCGGCGAGCAGGCCCAGCGAGGACATCGCCAGCGAGCAGCCGGTGGAGTACCCCAGCACATCGAAACCCGTGGGCGAGAGGCCCGCCACCTCCAGCGCGACCCGCAGGTAGTCCCATTGCAGCGCCACCCACGGCTCGATCCGGCCCCGCAGCATTGGCCCCCGCACGTCGCCGGGGATCGGGTCACCGAAGCGGCTCTGGCCCGGGAGCTCGACGGCCACCACGGCCGCGCCGAACGCCGCCGCCAGCAGCGCGGCCTTCGCCCCCTCCCAGGGTCCCAGGGGATCGTTGAACCCAAGGAAGTACACCAGGACGCGCTCGGTGTCCGCCGCGGGCCGCACGACCATGGCCTCCAGCGGCGCGGAGCGCCCGGGAACCCGGACGACGAACTGGTGCGTCCGGGTCGGCGGGAGTTCAGGCAGCGGCGCGGACGGCTGCACCACCAGTCGCTCGGTGCGTCGCATGCGGCCCCCTGGGTCCCGATCCACGGCCGCCGTCCGCGCGACCGACTCCAGTCTGACCGATGTGGGCCGATCGGCGCACCGTCCGCGCGATCCCGCCCGGGAGGCCACGTTGGCACGGCGTCCGCCGGGGGCTCGTCCGATTCGACGCCCCCGACGGTGCCCGGGGACAATGGTTAGATGCCCACTCCCACCGCCGTCGTCTTCGACCTCGATGGCACCCTCATTGACACCGAGCACCTGTGGGATGAGGTGCGCCGCGAGCTCGCCGCCCACGACGGCCGTCCGTGGCCCGACGAGGCGACCGTGGCCATGATGGGGCTCAGCACCCAGGAGTGGTCCACCTACCTCGTGGACGTCGTGGGGCTGAAGGGGCCCGCGGACCAAGCCGCCTGGCGGACGATCGGCGCCCTGAGGGCTCGGTTCGCCGACGGGGTTCCCGTCCTACCCGGCGCCGTCGCGGCCGTCCGGCGGATGGCGGCCCGGGGGCCCATCGGCGTCGCGTCGTCCTCCCCCCGGGTCCTGATCGACGCGGCCCTGGACACCATGGGGGTCCGGGACCTGATGGGCGCGGTGCGCTCGACCGAGGAGGGCGAGGGTCGCGGCAAGCCCGCCCCCGACGCGTTCCTGTGGGCCTGCAAGACCCTGGGCGTGGCGCCCCAGCGGGCTGTCGCCGTTGAGGACTCCGCCAAGGGTCTGCTCGCCGCGCACGCCGCTGGCATGAAGGTGGTCGCGATCCCGCCCCACTTCCAGCCGCCCCCGCTGGACGTGCTCGCGCTCGCGGACGTGGTCCTGGACGACATCGACGCCCTGACCGACGCCCTCGTGACCCGGCTGCTTGCGGACTGACTCCCACCCAGGCAGGCGGCCCCAGGGCCTCGTCTGGCGACGCCTCGACGGCTAGAGTCGGTTCGACGCTGGAGGGGGTCGATGTGTTGAGAGCGACGCTGCTCGCCCTGGGACGGAGTCGGCTTGCCCGCAAGGTCGTCGTGGGGGTTCCGGCGACCCGCCGCATGGTGGCCCGCTTCGTGCCCGGCGAGACCGTGGCCGATGTCCTCGCGGCGGCCCGCGCCCTCGCCGACGACGGCCTGTTCGTCTCCATCGACTTCCTGGGCGAGGACACCCGCTCGCTGCGCCAGGCCGACACGGTCACCGACGCCTACATCGACCTCGTGCGACGGATCGGTGACGAGGATCTCGCCGATCGCGTCGAGGTGTCGGTCAAGCTGTCCGCCCTGGGGTCGCTGCTCACCAACGGGCGCGACCTCGCGCTCGACAACGCCCTGGCCATCTGCGAGGCCGCCGCCAAGGCCGGCACGACCGTCACCGTCGACGCCGAGGATCACACCACCACCGACACCGCGCTCGAGATCGTCCGGGCACTCCGGGCGACCTACCCCGAGACGGCGGCCGTGATCCAGGCCTACCTGCGCCGCTCCAAGGACGACTGCCGCGCGCTCGCCGACGGCCGCGTCCGGTTGTGCAAGGGCGCCTACTCCGAACCCAAAGCAGTGGCGCTGCAGCGCAAGAAGGACGTGGACGCCGCGTTCCTGGCCTGCATGGACATCCTGATGCGCGGCACCGGCCGCCCGATGCTGGCCACCCACGACCCCCGCATGATCGCGGGGACGATCGCCCGCGCCAGGGGGCTGGGACGCCCGCTCGACACCTTCGAGTTCCAGATGTTGTATGGCATCCGGAGCGACGAGCAGAAGCGGCTCGCGGCGGCGGGGCATCAAGTGCGGGTCTACGTGCCGTTCGGGACCGACTGGTACGGCTACTTCATGCGCCGACTGGCGGAGCGGCCCGCCAACCTGCTCTTCTTCTTCCGGGCCTTGGCCACGCGGGAGCCGCGCCCCACGAGCTCGCCGAAACCGCGCGCCCCACGGCGTCGCCGGGCCAGGACATAGACTGCCCGCATGAGTCAGGGACGCGCGCTGCTGGCGGCGCTGGCATGCGGCACGCTCGCGCTCACCGGCTGCGCCCAACTTCCGTGGGCCCCGCCGACCCCAAGCGAGGCCCCGGCCACCACGTCTCCCGCCCCGGAACTGCCGACGATTTCCGCCATGGTGAAGACCAAGACCCCGTCGATCCTGACCGGCACCGGCCCCGCCGCGGTCGCCTACGAGGTCCCCGAGGACGTGGCCGTGGTCGCGACGTTCGACTGCGCCACCTGCACCGGCAAGGTCACGCTGTCCAGCAATGCGAGCCGCAAGCCGCTGCTGAGCGTGAAGAAGGCTCCGGCCTACGCCGAGTTCCTGATCTCGCGGCTGCGCTACCAGCGCAGCGGAACCCTGACCGTGGAGGCGTCCGGTCAGTGGACGCTGACCCTGTCGTCCTGGAAGGACCTGACCCCCGTCGCTGACATTCCGGACCCCGTCAAGGGTGCCCGCGTCTTCCGGCTGAGCGGCAAGTCCCAGGACGAGTACGAGTTGACGTTCCGCCCGGCCGACAAGGACGACGAGCTGGGACTCAGCACGTTCCCCATGCCGAAGACCAACACCGGGGCGGATCTCAAGTTCGTCAAAGCACCCACGGCGCCGATCACCCTGCCGGGTGGGGCGGTGGTGGCGCTGACGACGCGCGGAACATGGTCGCTGACGCGCGTGGTGGCCACCGCCCCCGTCGCCTGAGCCGTCCTCAGTTCAGAGCGGCCAGCCCCCGGGTGAGATCCGCCACCAGGTCGGCGACGTCCTCGATCCCGATGCTGAGGCGCACCAGGCCCGGGGTGATGCCGGCCGCCGCCTGCACGTCCGGCGGCATCGAGGCGTGGGTCATCGTTGCGGGATGGTTGATGAGCGACTCAACACCCCCCAGCGATTCGGCCGGACAGAACAGCGTGAGCGACTCCATCAGCCGCCGCGCCGCGCCGGCCCCGCCGACCAGCTCGGCCGAGATCATGCCACCGAACCCCTGCTGCTGGGACGCGGCCAGCTCGTGGCCGGGGTGGGACGGCAGGCCGGGATAGTGCACGCGGGCCACCGCCGGGTGCGCGGCGAGCAAGGCCGCCACGGCGGCCGCGTTCTCCCCGTGCTGGCGCATACGCACCTGCAGCGTCCGTAGCCCCCGCAGGGCCAGGTAGGAGTCGAAAGCGCCCCCGGTCAGCCCCAGGCAGTTCGCCCACCAGACCAGCTGCTCGGCGACCTCCGGTTCCTTGGCCACCGCCACCCCCGACACGACGTCGGAGTGGCCGTTGAGGTACTTCGTGGTCGAGTGGACGACGATGTCGGCCCCCAGGTCCAGCGGTTGCTGCAGCACCGGCGAACAGAACGTGTTGTCCGCCACGACCAGCGCGCCCGCCGCGTGGGCCGCCGCCGCCACCGCCGCGATGTCGGTGATCCTCATCAGCGGGTTGGACGGTGTCTCGATCCACACCAGCCGGGGGCCGTCGGCCAGCGCCTCGTCCAGCGCCGCGGGGTCGGTCAGGTCGGTCAACCGGAGCCGGAGCAGCGCCTTCCGGGCGAAGGTGTCGAAGAGCCGCCACGAGCCGCCATAACAGTCGTGCGGGGCGACCAGCAGGTCTCCCGGCTCGGTGAAGGCGTGCAGCACCGCGGTGATGGCCCCCATACCCGAGCCTGTGACCACCGCGCCCGCGCCGTGCTCCAGCCCGGCGATCGCGTCGGCCAGCAGCGCACGGGTTGGATTGCCGCGGCGGCTGTAGTCGAACTCCCGCGGCTCCCCGAAGCCGGCGAAGGTGTAGGTGGTCGACAGGAAGATCGGTGCCACCACGGCGCCGTGAGTCTTGTCGGTCTCGATCCCGGCGCGGACGGCCCGGGTCACCGGCGACGGTTCGTTCATGCGCGTCTCCACCTCGGTTCCTCCACAGGAGGTCCGACAGTAGCGCGTCGAGCCCCGGCCGGGCATCGCGACCAACCCGCCGTGGGGACACCCACCGAGATCCTGGCGTGGCCGCTCAGGGCCGAGTACGTTCGGGCCCATGAAGATTGAAGACATCATCCGCTCCAAGGGGGGCGTGGTCGTCACGATCCCCCCGGACGCGACGGTCCAGGACCTGGTGAGCCTGCTGGGCGCCAAGAACATCGGCGCCGTGATCGTCTCCCGCGACGGCGCCCACATCGACGGGATCGTCAGCGAGCGCGATCTGGTGCGTCAGTTGGCGGCCCGTGGCACCGCCGTGCTTGCCGAGGCCGTGTCCGAGATCATGACCAAGCAGGTCCACACCTGTGTTGCCGAGGACTCCCTGGAGGAGACCGCCCACACGATGACCTACCAGCGGATCCGCCACCTGCCGGTGGTCGAGGCCGGGGAACTGCGCGCGGTGATCTCGATCGGCGACGTGGTGAAGCACCGGATCGACCAGCTGACCGACGAGCGCAACCACCTGCTCGGCTACCTGCACGCCTGAGGGATGGCGGCCTCGCCGGCCGAGGCGGCCCTCCGACGGCTCGGCATCGAGCACGCCATCACCCGCCATGGGCCGGTCGCCTCGCTGGCGGAGGCCGCCGCCGCCCGGGGCGTTGATCCGGGCGACATCGTGAAGACGATCGTGGTGCGACGGGGCGCCGACGACTTCCTCTTCGTCCTGCTGCCCGGCGACCGCGAGATCTCCTGGCCGAAGCTGCGCGCCCTCCTGGGGGTGAACCGGCTCTCCCTGCCGGACGCGGCCACGGCCAAGCAGGTCACCGGCTACGAGCGGGGGACGATCACGCCGTTCGGCGCAACGCACGCCTGGCCGGTCATCGCGGACGCTTCCCTCGCCGGTCGGCGGGTGTCGATGGGCGGCGGCGCCCCCGGGGTCGCGGTGGCGCTGGCGGCCGACGACGCCCTGCGCGCGCTGGACGCGATGATCGCGGACGTCACCTCCGACTGACTGACCTGGCGCCACCCCCACCCCACCGCCAGGGGCCCTCTGGTTCGGGCCGCGCTCAGTCCCGCAGCACGCCGGAGGGGTTCACCAGCGGCGGCTCGGACGACCAGGGGAACGAGATCCACTGGTCGGTGTACCGCCAGACGTAGTCGGCCTTCACCACCGAGCGGGGCTTCTCGTAGACCACCGCCACCCGGGTCTCGGCGACGTGGGCCGCGCAGAAGTCGCGCACCATCCGCAGGGTCTCGCCGGTGTCGGCCACGTCGTCCACGATCAGCACCTTCTGGCCGCTCAGGTCGACCGCGACCGGGACCGGCGGCAGCAGCACCGGCATCGGCAGCCGCTCGTCAATGCCGGTGTAGAACTCCACGTTGATGATGTGGAGGTTCTTCATCCCCAGGGCGTAGCTCAGGCTGCCGGCCGGGATCAGCCCGCCGCGGGTGATCGACATCATCAGGTCGGGCTGGAAGCCGGAGTCGACCACCTGCTGGGCCAACTCGCGGGAGGCAACCCCGAAGGCCTCCCAGGTGAGGATCTCGCGCTCGTCCGTCTCGCTCATGGGGTCATCGTCGCAGGTGACCGCCCGCGACGGGGCGCATTGCGCTCCGGTGGATCGCCCGTCCATGGTCGGGGCGCCGCACCGCAGGCGCACGGCGCCGGGATCGCGGCCCGACGCGGCGCCACCGCTCCCGCGATCCGGCGTCGCTGTCTAGAGTGCTGTCCATGGAAAGGGTGATCATCCGCGTGGAGGGCCGCGTTCAGGGCGTCGGCTTCCGCTGGTGGGTGCAGCACCAGGCGCGCGAGCTGGGGCTGGCGGGGTCGGCCGAGAACCTGCCCGACGGGCGCGTTGAGGTCAGCGCCCAGGGCGAGCATCTGCCGGTCAACCGGATGATCCGGCGGCTCGTGGAGCAGCCGTCCAGTCACGGACGACCGGGCCGGGTGACCCGCCACGAGATCGAGTGGCTGCCGCCCGATGTGACGCGTCGCGGGTTCGGCGTCTACTGATCCGGCCGCTTCTCGGCCATCGCGCCACGGGGGTTCGACTCGGCGCTATGGTCGGGTCATGACAAAGGTGTTAGTGACCGGTGGCGTTCGCTGCGGGAAGTCGCTCTATGCCGAGAACCTGGTCGCCGATGCCCACTCCGTGACCTACATCACCCCCGGCTACCCCGTCGATCCGGCCTTCGACCCCGAGTGGGCCAGCCGCGTGTACACCCATCAGAAGCGACGGCCGCGGCATTGGAAGACCGTCGAGACCATCGACGTGGCGGCCGCGATCCGGGCGGCCGAGAGCCCGATCATCATCGACTGCGTCGGCACCTGGCTGTCGCGCCAGATCGACGCGTGGGGGGTCTGGGAGAAGCCGTTCGACGAGTGGCGGCACCTCTTCGACGACGCCCTGCACGAGCTGGTCAGCGCCTGGCGCGCCTGCCCGCACATGGTCGTGGGCGTCACCAACGAGGTCGGCTGGGGGCTGGTCTCGGAGTACCCCGCCGGGCGCACCTTCGCCGACCTCATGGGACGCACCAATTACCGCCTGGGTGGTGCCAGCGACGAGGTCGTGCTGATGGTCTCGGGACGGGCGCTGCGGCTCGGCTCAGCGGCCGAGGCCCTGCATCACGACTAGGACGACAACCGTTGCCACTTCGACGAGGGCACCGAGCACATCGCCGGTGATGCCGCCGAGTCGCCGGCGGCAGCGCGCCAGCAGCAGCGACGCGATCGCAAGCCCGGCCGCCACGGCGACGCCGCCTCCCCACCAGGGCAGCTGAACCGCCAGGGTCGCCCCCGTCAGCGCGGCAACCACCAGCAGCCACGACGCCCCCGCCACCGCGGGCGACACGCTGCCGGCGACCGCCGCCCCCAGCCCGTCCGCGCGCGCTGCCCGGACGCCGCGCAGCGTCCCCAGCGCCAGGGCGGCCCGGCCTGCCGCGAACGACAGCGACACGATCAGCCAGCCGAGGGGCCGTGTGAGCAGTTCCCCCGCCACGACCGCCTGCAGCCCCAACACGACGATGAGGGTCACCGCTCCCGCGGGCCCGACGTCACCGGTGCGCATCACGGCCAGTGCCCGCTCCACCTCCCAGGAGGAGGCCAGTCCGTCCGCGGTGTCGGCCAGCCCGTCGGTGTGCATGCCACGGGTCAGCAGCGCGAGCAGCCCGACGACGATCAACCCGGCCCCGGCGGCGGGGACACCGAACCAGAGGGCCGCCTGCCCGCCGGCGGCGCTCGGCACGCTCACCAGCAGGGCCACCAGCGGCGCGATCGCCATCGCGCGGCCAGCCACCCGCGGCGTGATCTCCCCGGGCGGGCGCACCGGCACCACGGTCAGCGAGCCGACCGCCAACCGCCACGCGGCCAGCCAGGTTGTCGTTGCCATCGCCCTCCTTCGACAGCCCACCCTAACCGGGTCGCGCGCCGCCACGGGCAGCGGCCGAGGCCGTCGTCGCCTCACAGGAAGTCCACAGGCAGCTCCTAGCTTTCCCTCACGCGTAGCTGGGAGTCTGTGGTCATGGCAGCGAACACCCGTCCCGGAACCGAACCCCTCACCCGCCCCGACGGCACCCCCATCCGGGTGCTCACGGTGGACGACGAGCGGAGCCTCACTGAGCTCGTCAGCATGGCGATGCGCTACGAAGGCTGGGAGGTGACCACCGCGGGCTCGGGCCTGGCGGCGGTGAAGGCCGCCCGGGAGACCAAGCCGGACGCGATCGTCCTGGACATGATGCTGCCCGACTTCGACGGCCTCGAGGTGATGCGCCGGGTGCGCGCCGAGCAGCCCGACGTGCCGGTCATCTTCCTCACTGCCCGCGACGCCCTGGACGACCGCATCGGTGGGCTCACGGCCGGCGGCGACGACTATGTCACCAAGCCGTTCTCGCTGGAGGAGTTGATCGCCCGGCTGCGCGCCCTGCTGCGCCGCTCCGGGGCCACCACGGCCCGACCGGACAGCGAGCTGGTCGTGGGCGACCTGGTCATGGACGAGGACGCCCACGAGGTGACCCGCGGCGGCGAGCTGATCGCCCTGACCGCGACCGAGTTCGAGCTGCTCCGCTACCTGATGCGCAACCCGCGCCGGGTGCTGTCGAAGAGCCAGATCCTCGACCGGGTGTGGAACTACGACTTCGGGGGCCAGGCCAACGTGGTCGAGCTGTACATCTCCTACCTGCGCAAGAAGATCGACGCGGACCGCCCGCCGATGATCCACACGCTGCGCGGCGCGGGCTACGTGCTGAAGCCGGCCGCGGAATGACCCTCGCCCCCGTCCGGCCGCAGCCGGGACCGCCCGCCCTGGCCAAGGGAACGCTGAGCCGGCAGCTGGTGCTGCGTGTCACGGCCCTCGTGGCCCTGGTGGCGATCGGCCTCACCGGGCTCACCATGCTTGCCACCCAGCGGATCCTGCAGGACCAGCAGGATCAACAGCTGACGGAGCTGTCCGGCCGCCCGCCACGCCATGACGACGACGGCCCGGGAGGCGCCGACTTCGGCCAGGACGGGGTGCTCTACTACGGCACCGGGTACATCCGAACCACCGGCCAGGCGGCCGTGTGGGCCTTCGTGCAGCAGGGCAGCACCCGGGTGCCGCTGAGCGCCAGCACGGTGGTGGAGCTCGCGAAGCTCACCGGGCCCCGTTTCGTCACCGTCCGACTCGAGGGGCTGGGGCCCTATCGGCTCTACGCCAACGTCGACCCGGTCGACGGCAGCAAGACGGTCGTCGGGCTGCCGGCCACGCTGATCTCCGGCCCGCTCGTCCGGCTCGCGCTGTCCGCGCTGGCCCTGATCGTGGTGGCCCTGCTGCTGGCCTTCTTCGTCACCCGGACGGTCGTCCAACGCTCGCTGCGACCCCTGCAGCGGCTCGCGTCGACCGCCCATGAGGTGTCCCAGCTGGAGCTGCACACGGGCGAGGTCGAGGTCCCGGTGCGGGTGCGAGAGGGCGATAGCGATCCACGCTCCGAGGTGGGCCAGGTCGGGTTGGCGTTCAACCACATGCTCGACAACGTCGAGGGCGCGCTGAGCGCCCGGCAGGCCTCGGAGATGAAGGTGCGGCAGTTCGTCGCCGACGCCTCCCACGAGCTGCGCAACCCGCTGGCGTCCATCCGCGGCTACGCCGAGCTCACCCGGCGCGAGCGCGACACCGTCTCCCCCACCCTCTCGCACGCCCTGGTCCGCATCGAGTCCGAGTCCGATCGCATGTCTCGGCTGGTGGAGGACCTGTTGTTGTTGGCCCGCCTCGATTCGGGGCCCGCCCTCGACCTCAAGCCGCTGGACCTGACCGAGGTCATCCTGAACGCGGTCTCGGACGCCCGGGTGGCCGGCACCGACCACGAGTGGACCCTGCGGGTACCCGACGAGCCGGTGATGGCCAGGGCGGATCGCTACCGCCTGCATCAGGTGGTGGCGAACCTGTTGGCCAACGCCCGCACGCACACCCCCGCCGGCTCCCGTGTCGGTGCGAGCCTGGTCACCGACGGCGACTGGGCGGTGATCTCGATCACCGACAACGGTCCCGGGATCCCCGAGACGCTGCTGCCCCACGTGTTCGAGCGCTTCACCAGGGCCGACGCCAGCCGGGTGCGCCAGGACGGCGGCAGCAGCACCGGGCTGGGCCTGGCCATCGTGGCGGCGGTGGTGGCGGCTCACGGCGGCCACGTCCGGGCGACGTCCGTGCCGGGACGGACCGAGTTCAGCGTCGCCCTGCCGCTGGCCCGCTGAACTTCGCCGGGCGGTAGTCGCGGCCCTCGGCGCGGGATACGGTGAAGTCCCACGGCCCCACCGAGCAGGAGCGACCATGACCCTCAATCGGCCCGAACTGGCCCACCTCGTCGACCACACCCTCTTGGCCCCGACCGCGACCGCTCACGACGTCCGCGAGCTGCTGGGGGACGCGCAGCGCCTGGGCACCTACTCGATCTGCGTGAGCCCCGCGATGCTGCCGGTCCCCGGCGATCACGGGCACGTGAAGATCGCCACCGTCTGCGGCTTCCCCTCGGGCAAGCACACCGCCGCCACCCAGGCCTTCGAGGCCGCCGAGTCCGTCGCCCGCGGCGCGGACGAGGTGGACATGGTGATCGACCTGGGCCTGCTCAAGGCCGGCGACGTGGCGGGCACCCAGGCCGAGATCGCGGCCGTCCGGGCCGCGGCGCCCGCCCCGACGGTGCTGAAGGTCATCATCGAGTCGGCGGCCCTCACCGACGCCGAGATCGTGGCCGCGTGCCGCGCCGCCGAGGCTGCAGGCGCGGATTTCGTCAAGACCTCGACCGGCTATCACCCCGCCGGCGGCGCCAGCGTGCACGCCGTCGAGCTGATGGCGGCCACGGTCGGGGGCCGGCTCGGCGTCAAAGCGTCCGGCGGCATTAAGACGACCGAGGCCGCACTGGCCATGGTCGCCGCCGGCGCCACCCGGCTCGGGCTCTCGGGCACCGCGGCCGTCCTCGACGGGACGGTGACAGACCCGTCCGGGTACTGAGCGGGGGCCGCGCCCGCGGCCCAGCGGTACGAAAGTGACCGATGACGGGCACGTTGGTGCCGGTGAAGCACAGGACAACGCGCGGCGGCCCGGCCCCCTGAGGGACCGGGCCGCCGGGTGCTTCTCGGATCAGCCGTGGCTGACGTCGCTCTTCAGCGCCGACTGCGCGGCCGCGAGCCGGGCGATCGGCACCCGGAACGGCGAGCAGGAGACGTAGTCGAGGCCGACGCTCTGGCAGAACTCGATGGACGACGGGTCGCCACCGTGCTCGCCACAGATGCCCAGCTTGATGTCGGGGCGGGTGCTCCGACCGAGCTCGGCGGCCAGCTTCACCAGCTTGCCGACACCGGTGGTGTCGAGGCGGGCGAACGGGTCGTTCTCGTAGATCTTCTTCTCGTAGTAGGCATCCA
>CAZBMH010000052.1:4910-16162 GCA_964492685.1 uncultured Micropruina sp. | reverse complement strand
GGGCTGTCGCTGAAGGACAGCTCCCCGGGCTTCGACCCCCTGGCCGCGCTGGGCCGCTACACCGACGACGATGCCGACTTCGGCGACGACTACTGATCCGGACAAGGAGTAAGACACAATGCCTAAGCCCACTAAGGGCCCGCGGTTCGGCGGTTCCCCCGCCCACCAGCGGATCATTCTGGCCAACCTGGCGAGCCAGCTCTTCGAGCATGGCCGGATCACCACCACCGAGGCCAAGGCCAAGCGGGTTCAGCCGCTGGCCGAGCGCCTGATCAGCAAGGCCAAGCGGGGCGACCTGCACAACCGGCGCCTCGTGCTGGCGACGATCAGCGACAAGGGCGTGGTGCACGCGCTGTTCACCGAGATCGCCCCCAAGCTGGCCGATCGTGAGGGTGGCTACACCCGGATCACCAAGGTCGGGCCGCGCAAGGGCGACAACGCCCCCATGGCCCTGATCGAGATCGTGACTGAGTCGGTCGAAGAGTCGCGCAAGGCGCGGGAGAAGGGCAAGGCCGGCTCGGCCAAGGCCGCCCCCGCCAAGGCCCCGGCCAAGAAGGCCGCCAAGGCCGTCAAGGCCGAGCCCGTCGCCGACACCCTCGTCGAGGAGGCCGCGGCCGCCCCGGTCGAGGCCGCCGGTTCCTACCGTGGCTCCGAGCCCCCCGCGGGCTTCGACATCAAGGGCAACGAGGACTCGATGAAGTTCCACACCCCGGAGTCGCCCTGGTACGACCGGACGATCGCCGAGGTCTGGTTCGACTCCGAGGCTGCGGCCGAGGCCGCCGGCTTCGTGAACGCCGTCAAGGACGAGGCCTGAGCCTTTTCCATCGCGATGCCCGGTCCCTTCGGGGGCCGGGCATCGTCGCGTCTTGGGTGAGGTGTGGTGCTCGGCGCGTGAAGTGTCGGACCTGGGTGATGGAATGACCGCATGCTGAGTCTGCAGAGCGTGATCGCCACCGAGTCCGCCCGCTTCCGGGACGCCGTCGTCCGGGCCCACCCTGAGGCGGCGGTGCCCACATGTCCGGAGTGGTCCGCCGACGACCTCCTGTGGCACCTCACCGAGGTGCACGCCTTCTGGGCGGGGATCCTGGCCTCCGGAGCTGTCACCGACGAGGAATCCGAGGCCGTCGACGCGGCCAAGCCGGCCCGTCCCGGGGACCGTGCTGCCCTGCTGGCGCTCTTCGACGAGCAGACCGAGGCGCTGCTCGCGCGGCTGGCCGAGCGCTCCGACGACGAGCCCGCGTGGTTCTGGCTGGAGCCAGCGCGGACGGTCGGATCCACCCGGCGAATGCAGGCGCACGAGGCGGTCATGCATCGGATCGACGCCGAGTCCGCCGCGGGGATGGAGTCCGCCCCGATCGACGAGGCGCTGGCCGCCGACGGGGTCTCGCATGCGATCGAGGTGATGTGGGCCTGGTGGGGCACCCTGCCGGGCTTCGAGTTCCGGCCGGTGGCCGGGTCCGTGCTGTTGCAGGAGGGCGACTCCGACCGGTCCTGGCTGGTGCAGCCCGGCCGCTGGGTGGGGGTGGGCGAGTCGGGCAAGGCCTACGACGTCCCGGGGGTGATGAGGGCGGCCGCGGGGGAGCCCGCGGCCGTGATCCGCGGCAGCGCCGAGGCGCTCGACCGGTGGCTGTGGGGGAGGGGTCCCGAGCCGGCCTCGTCCGGGGATCCGGCCAGCCTGGCGGCGCTCAGGCTGGCCCGGTCGCAGGGGATGCAGTAACGGGCCTTGCCGCGCGCGGGTGCGAAGCGAATCCTGGTCCCCGGCGGGCCGCCCTCAGCGTGGCCCCGTCACGAGATGGCCCGGGTGCCGGCCCGGACCCGTTTGACGATGCGGCTCATCCCGGCCTCGCTGAGCCCGAGGTAGAGGGCCACCTCGCGTTGCCTGAGCCGTGCCATCAGGCTGGGCCGGGCCTCCAGGAGGTACCGATAGTGCTCCTCGGGGCTGAGCGTGCGGAGCCCGTGCTGTGGTTCGTCAAGCCGGACAACACGGTCTTCACCCAGCGCGCTCCAGGGCACGTCTGCTGTCGACTCGAACGCCGATGTAAGCACGCCCGCCGGACCCCTAGGCTGGGCAGGTGCCGTGGTCGTTGTGGTTCACCCTGGTCGGTGCCGGGCTGCTGATCTCGCTGACGCCAGGGGCGGGGGCGATCAACACGATGGCGAACAGCCTGACCGTGGGCTGGGCGCGTTCCGTGTGGGGCATCCTCGGCCTCCAGCTGGCGCTGCTGGTGCACATCGTGATCGTGGCGCTGGGGGTCGGTGCCCTCGTGGCGACCACCGAGTGGCTGTTCACCGCCATCCGGTTGACCGGGGCCGCCTACCTCGTCTGGCTGGGGGTGCGCCAGTGGCGACGTCGTCCTGTGGCCGTAGCCGAGGTTGACGCCGAGGTGGCGCTGGATGCCGCCGACGCCGACCAGGTCCGTCCCTGGGCCATGTTCCGGCGGGGGGTCCTGGTCAATCTCACCAACCCGAAGGCGATCGTCTTCTTCCTGGCCTTCACGCCTCAGTTCGTGAGGCTCGATCGTCCGCTGCTGCCGCAGTACCTGATCTTCGCGGCCACCGTCGTCGTGGTCGACACCCTGGTGATGTGGTTGGTCTTCGCGTCGGCCGCCAAGGGGTTGCGCCGGTTCTTGCGCGACGAGGACGGCCAGCGCAGAATCAACAGGATCTTCGGCTTTCTCTTCGTTTTCGTTGGTCTGCTGTTGGCCGCGGTCGACTAGCGCACATCCGCGGCGGACGTGACGCCCGCCGCGTCCAGCCGGCCCGGGCGTCTTTGACCGGTTGGTGAAATAGCCGAAGAGGTGGCACTCGGTGGGAGCGTCCGGGCGAGGTGACCGATGAGCCCAACGCCGCGCCGCTGATGAATTGCAGCGTCGGCGCCGTACGGCTACGCTGTCCTAGCAAGAAGCGTGCGCCTGGCCCCCCAAGACGAGGTGTGACGCCAAGGAACCCTGGTTCCTCGCGCCGGTGTGAGCCACCCTCCCAAAAGGGCTCCACCGGCGTTCTGCGTTTTGCGCGGTCCGGAGAAGTGCCGGTGACGCGGTCGCCGCACGGTGACGGATACGCCCCGGGCTGGGCCCCTCAGGCAAGCCCTCGGGAGTGCCGGCCGCCTCGATCAGAGGACGTGACGACAGCTCCACGGGCGGAAGCCCGCCTTGGCGTAGTAGCGGTTGGCCACCGTGATCTGTTCGGCGCGGCTGGCGTGGTGCGGGTAGGCGGCGAAGTCGCGGCCCCCGTTGCCGTTCCAGGAGGCGAGGTTGAACTGGAGCCCGCCGTAGTAGCCGTTCCCGGTGTTGATGCTCCAGTTGCCGCCCGACTCGCAGCGGGCGATCGCGTCCCAGGACGAGGCGCGCGCGAGGTTGATGCCGGCGCCGGAGCTGGTCGTCCGGCTCCCGACGATCATGACCTGGGCGGTGGGTTTGGAGACGACCTTGCGGGTCAACTCGATCTTGGTCTTGCCGTCCTTGGTGGTGTAGACGAGGTAGGTCACCTTCGCCTTCCCCTTGGTGCCGGCCTTCTGGATCCGGTTCTCCCCGGCCCACAGCGAGGGGTCCTTCTTCACTGTCACGGGGAAGTCGATCGCCTCGGTCACCCGCTTGGTCGAGACCGCCACCTTGGACAGCCGCACCGTCATGCCCTCGGTCAGCGGGGTGTAGGGACGCGATGACACCCGATCGTCGGCATCAGCCGGGGTGTGCAGGCCGGAGAGCAGTTCGCCGACGGTGGCCGCCTGGGAGGTCACCGCGCGCCGCTTCCCGTCGATCACCAGCGTGATCTTCTTGGGGGTGCTGACGCTGATCGTGATTCCGCCCAGCCCGATCGGGGTGTCGCGCGAAACGGAGACGCGGGCGCCGGGGAACCCCTCGGGGTCCGCCTCGGCGAGGGCCTCGTCGACGGTGAGCGCGGTGGTGTCGCCCCGGCTGATCCGGGTGTCGACCACCATCGTGAGCGGCCGGGAATGGGCCACGGTGACCCGCGCGCCGTCGAACACCTCGGTGTCGAGGGCCGGGATGACCTCGTCGGCGGGGGAGACCTGGACGCCGCTGTTCCGCAGGACGTCGGCGACGGTCGTCGCCAGCCCGGTGGCCGAGGTGGTGGTGCCGTCGATGGTCAGGGTGACCGTCTTGTCGTAGGCGGTGACGCCGAAGATCCCGCCGGCGAAGACAACGGCGCTGGTCGCCAGGGCGGCCATCTTGGTCGAGAGAAACACTCGGAGGACTCCAGTCGGTCGACAGCACAGAGGCGAAACGCAGGTTTCTGAGAACCAGCGTGCCTTTCCTGAGAACTTGAGTCAAGTTTTCTCAGGTCGGGGCCCGGCCTCGGCGTCCCGGACGGCGCGGAGCGCCGCTGACCGGGG
This sequence comes from uncultured Micropruina sp., assembly GCA_964492685.1. Classification (GTDB taxonomy): domain Bacteria; phylum Actinomycetota; class Actinomycetes; order Propionibacteriales; family Propionibacteriaceae; genus Micropruina. The sequence goes on along the minus strand of CAZBMH010000052.1, from coordinate 11,808 downwards.
TGACGATGGTGGCGGCGGGAGGGCGGCTGATTCGATAGACTTCGATGCAGGGCGGGGGTGTCTCGTCCCAGAGCCACGGAGCGTTCCATGCACCTCAACGTCGCCCGCAGGGGCGGCTGACGTGGCCGGTCGAGTGATCGTCCGGCCCCCGGGCACCGATCGCGGTGCCTGGGGGGCCGCCCTCGCCGTCGCTCTGGTGTGGACGGGCCTGTACGCCGCCAACGAGCCGTTCTGGACGTGGTTGCTCGGCTCGGCGATCGGGCTGGACCTGGCCACCCCGCTCGGCTCGGGGGTGCACTTCTTCCTCTACGACACCGTCAAGATCCTGCTGCTGCTGACCGGGATCATCTTCGTAGTCACAGTGCTCCGCTCCTTCATGAGCCTGGAACGCACCCGGGTCCTGCTGGGCGGGCGACGCGAGGGGGTCGGCAACGTCCTCGCCGCCGGGCTCGGGGTGATCACGCCGTTCTGCTCCTGCAGCGCGGTGCCCGCCTTCATCGGCTTCGTCGCCGCGGGGGTGCCGCTCGGGGTCACGATGAGCTTCCTGATCGCCTCCCCGCTGATCAACGAGGTCGCCATCGCGCTGCTGGTGGGTCTCTTCGGCCCCGGGATCGCCGCCCTCTACGTCGCCTCGGGGCTGGTGATCGCGACCGCGGCGGGGTTCGTGATCGGCCGGCTACACCTGGAGGCCTGGGTGGAGCCCTTCGTGTTCGAGACCACGATCCGGGGGCGCGGCGGCGGCGTCGGCGCTCCGCTCACGTGGCGGGATCGCTTCCAGGGGGGACTCGAGGAGGTCGCGAGCATCCTGCGCAAGATCTGGCCCTACCTGCTGATCGGGATCGGCCTGGGGTCCGTGATCCACGGCTGGGCGCCCGCCGAGTTCTTCGCCACCCACGCGGGCGCGGACAACCCCTTCGGGGTGCTCGTCGCCGTCCTGATCGGGGTCCCGCTGTACAGCAACGCCGCGGGCATCCTGCCGCTGGTGGAGGCGCTCTACGCGAAGGGCCTGCCGATGGGGACGCTGCTGGCCTTCATGATGGCCACGGTGGCCCTGAGCCTGCCGGAGCTGATCATCCTTCGCCGGGTGCTCCGGCCCCGCCTGATCGCGGTGTTCGTCGGTGTCACCGCGCTGGGCATCCTCGCCACCGGCTACCTGTTCAACGCCATCCTGCCCGGATGAACGAAAGAGGAGGACCACGATGGAGATCAAGATCCTGGGATCGGGCTGCGCCAACTGCAACACCCTGGAGCAGCGCACCAAGGAGGCCGTGGAGACGCTTGGCCTCACGGCCACGTTCGACCACGTCCGCGACGTCGCCGAGATCGCCGGCTACGGGATCATGAAGACCCCGGGGCTCGTCGTGGACGAGGAGGTCATCGTGTCCGGCCGGGTGCCCACGACCGCCCAGCTGGTCGGGCTGCTGGGCGGCCGCTAACTCGAGTCACTTCCCCCCGGCCGGGTGCGCGAGGTGGCGGGCCCGACCGCGCAGCGTGTCGGCCACGGAAGCTCCGCGCACGACACAGGGCCGCCACCGTGCGGTGGCGACCCTGTGTCGTGAGCTAACTCAGAACAGACCGACCGAGGCGGCACGCGCCTTGGCCAGGCGGTCGGCGACGTCGGCCCAGTTGACCACGTCCCACCACGCCTTGACGTAGTCGCCCTTCACGTTCTTGTACTGCAGGTAGAAGGCGTGCTCCCACATGTCGAGCTGCAGCACCGGCAGCTGACCCACCGGCAGGTTGCCCTGCTGATCGAAGAGCTGGTTGATGTTCAGCCGCTGGCCCAGGGTGTCCCAGACGAGCATCGACCAGCCCGAGCCCTGGATGCCCATGGCGGTCTCGTTGAACTGCTTCTGGAAGCCGTCGAAGCTGCCGAAGAACTCGTCCAGGGCGGCACCCAGGTCGCCGTCGGGGCGACCGCCGCCGTCCGGGGACATGTTCTTCCAGAAGACCGAGTGGTTGATGTGGCCGCCGAGATGGAACGCGAGGTCCTTCTCCAGCTTGTTGATCGCGGCGAAGTTGCCGGTCTCGCGGGCCTCGGCGAGCTTCTCCAGCGCGGTGTTCGCGCCCGCCACGTAGGCGGCATGGTGCTTGCTGTGGTGCAGCTCCATGATCTCCGGCGCGATGGACGGCGCGAGGGCGCTGTAGTCGTAATCGAGGTCCGGCAAGGTGTAAACCATCAGGTCTCCTTCGTTGATTGTGCGAGTCGGGGCCATCACTGGCTCAACCTCGGCTGACCGCCCCAGTATTCCCTCCCAGGGCCGCCGCGGGAACCTCCGCCACGGTCACCCCCCTGCGGGCCGCGCGGCGCAGCACCCGCAGCAGCGGCACCCCGAGCGTGAGGATCAGGACCACATTGGTGAGGGCCCGCCCCAGATTCCAGCCCATGGACGTGGCGATGTTGAACAGGACGAACGTGTGCAGGTTCTCCAGGGGGCCGGCGTTCGGATCGAACGAGAACTGGGTGACGGGCCCCACCCCGAAGGGCCAGAACGCGAAGTCCATGGCCCAGCCGTAGGCGAAGGCCGTCACGAAGCCGATGGCGGCGGTCCACGCGATCTCGGCGCGGCCCCGCAGCGAGGGCCACAGCGCCCCGGCCATGGCCACGTACCCGGCCGCAAGCATCTGGTAGGGCAGCCACGGGCCCACACCGCCGGTCAGCAGCGCGGAGGTGAACAGGGTGATGCAGCCCAGGGCGAAGCCGAACCCGGCGCCGAACACCCGACCCCCGAGGATCAGCAGGAAGAAGATCAGATCGACCCCGGCCGTGCCGGCGCTGAGCGGCCGCAGCACCGCGCCGACGGCGGACAGCACCCCGAGCATCGCCAGCGCCTTGGTGTCCAGCGTCCTGCCGGTGAGTTCGGACAGGACGACGGCCAGCACCAGCGGCAGCACCAGCGCGAACAACAGCGGCGCCTGCATCGGCTCGAAGCCGGCGCCCGGCCGCAGCACCAGCGGCCAGCCGAAGGCGACCACCCCGGTCACCGCGGTCGCGGCCAGCGCCAGGCGGCCGCCCCACGGCACGGGCGTCGGGGCGGTCACGGTGATGGGTGCCCCGGTCATGCCAGCCCTGCCGCGACCTCGTGGGCGGTCAGCACGGCGAGCGGCGCGAAGACCTTCGCCACCTGCGGGGCATAGACCGGGGAGGCGGTGCACAGCTCGTGGGTCGTGCCGTCGGCGACGATGTCGCCGTCGGCGAGCACGACGATCCGGTGGCTCGCCGCCGCCGCGAACTCGACGTCGTGGGTGGAGATGACCACGGTGGTCCCGGCGCGGCTCAGCGCGTCGGTGATCGCCACCAGCCGGTCCTTCATCGCGTAGTCCAGGCCGCGGGTGGGTTCGTCCAGCAGCACGACGGCCGGTCCGGCCACCAGCTGGATCGCCAGCACCAACGCCAGCCGCTGCCCCTCGGAGAGATCGCGGGGGTCCGCGTCGACGGGGAGCTCGACCCCCAGCCGCGTCAGCATCGCCACGGTGCTGCCCGGGGCGGCGCCGCTCTCCTCGTCCGCCTGGCGGCATTCCTCGGCCACGGAGGGCAGGTAGAGCAGGTCCGTGGCGGTCTGCGGCACGAGCGAGATCAGGGCGCGGGCCTCCGCCGGGCCGAGCGGCCGCGGATCGACGCCGCCGACGCTCACCTCGCCCCCCGACGCCAGCGCCCCCTGGAGCGCCCACAGCAGCGACGACTTGCCCGAACCGTTGCGGCCCATCAGCGCGGTGACGCTGCCGCCGGCCAGGTCCAGGTCGATGCCGTTGACGGCGATCAGGTCGCCGTAGCAGACGGTGAGCCCCCGCACCGAGACGGCGCTCGCGGCGTCCGGGGTTTCGGGGGGCAGCGGCGCGCGAACCGCCACGTGGTCGCGGCGGACGCGGCGCCGCGCCTCGCGGACCGACAGCGGCACCGACTCCCAACCGAGGACGCGGGACAGCGCGACCAGCGGCGGCGTGACATCGGCGCGGGCGAGCACGGCCGCGGGCGTCCCCAGCTCGGCGCTGCCGTCGCCGCGCAGCCAGATCAGCGAGTCGGCGGCGTGCATCACCCGCTCCAGCCGGTGCTCGGCCAGCAGCACCGTGAGCCCCACCTCGTGGACCAGCGCGGTGATGGCGGCGAGCACGTCCTGGGCGGCGGTCGGGTCGAGCGCCGAGGTCGGCTCGTCGAGGACGAGGACCTTCGGCTGGGCGGCCAACACCGAGGCGATGGCGACCCGCTGCTGCTGGCCGCCGGAGAGTTCCAGCAGGGGGCGGCGGCGCAGCTCGGCGATGCCCAGCAGGTCGAGGGTCTCCTCGACCCGCTTGCGCATGGTGCCCGGCGCGAGGCCCAGCTGCTCCATGCCGTAGGCGATCTCCTCCTCGACCGTGTCGGTGACGAAGCCGAGGATGGGGTTCTGGCCCACGTAGCCGACCACGTCGGCCAGGTCCCGCGGCCGGGTCGCCGCAATCGGTCGGCCGTCCACGAGCACCCGGCCGCTCAGCGTGCCGCCCGTGAAGTGCGGCACCAGGCCGTTGACGGCCTGCAACAGGGTGGACTTTCCGGTGCCGGTGCGGCCGACGATCAGGCAGAGGTCGCCCTCGGCGATCGTCAGGTCCACGCCGGCGAGCGTGGGACGGTCGGCGTCGGGATAGCGGAAGCCCACGCCCTCGAAGCGGATCATGCCGACACCGCCAGCGTGGGGCGCGCCCGGAGTCGCGCGTGATTGCCACGGCCGGCGTCGGGGGCCTCGTCGGTCGCTGGTGGCAGCGGCACCGGGGCGGCGGCGGGACGGGTGACCAGCAGCGGACCGGCCGCCAGGGCGGCCGCGAGCAGCATCGCGGGATGCAGCTCGGGCCAGCCGAGCGGCTCGACGACCGGGATCAGCAGCGTGCCGTCCACCTGGCCCATGGCGACCACGACCGCCAGGACGGCGGCGCCGGAGAGCGCCACGGCGGTGGCACGCCACCCCCACGGATGGGGGCGGTAGCGGGTGATGGCCAGCCGGCGTCCGGTGAGCCGCAGCCCCAGCGCGGTGCCAGCGGCGCCCGCGACCAGGCCGACCAGGCCGACCAGGGTGTCCCCGCTGAGGAACAGGAAGCCGCCGAGCGTCAGCACCATGGACGAGACGAGCAGCAGCGCCAGCAGCCGGCGGCGGTGGCGCACCCGGACGGTGCGGCCGAAGCCGCGGGCGTCCATGGCGGCGGCCAGCGCGAGGGAGCGCTCGACGGCGTCCTCCATCACCGGGACGAGCAGCCCGGTCAGGGCGCGCAGGCCCGTCGTCCGGGAGCCGCGGAGCCTGCGGGCGGCCGCGATCCGCTGACCGCTCTCGATCAGCTGCGGTGCCACGCTGAGGGCGATGACGACGGCCACGGAGGCCTCATACAGCGCGGCGGGGACCGAGCGCAGCGCCTGACGGGGATTCGCCAGCGCGTTCGCGGCGCCGAGGCAGAGCAGCATGGTGGCCAGCCGCAGCGCGTCGTAGACCGTCAGCAGCAGCCCCTCGGCCGTGACCGGGCCGCCCAGCCGGATGCCCTGCGCCCAGTCGGGCAGCATGAGCGCCGGCAGCGTGAACAGCACGGTGGAGCCGATGGGGGCCCCGATGACGATCTGGAACAGCATCCGGATGCCGATGACGACGCCGGCCAGGGCGAACGTCGCCCCGATCGAGCGGGCCCACGGGGCGTCGCTGCGGCGCAGCAGCGTCACCGTGGTGACCGCCAGGGCCAGCAGGATCAGCAGCAGCGGGTGGGTGGTGAGGTTCAGTGCCGCCGCGATGAGCAGCGCCCAGCACCACCACGCCCACGGATGCACGCTGGCATCCGTGGACGGGTGGCGAGGGGCGCGGGCGGTCAGGGTCGGCGTCCGAACCGTCGCCAGGCAAGCAGCCCGGCACCCACGACGCCCACGATGCCTGCGGTCGCCAGCAGCCCCGTCGGGGTTCCCGACGGCTCGGGCGCCGCCGGGACCGGCGTGGCCGAGGGGGTCTCGATCACGGGGCTCTCGGTGGGCACCGGGGTGGCCGACGGCGTCGGGGTCGCCTTCGGCGACGCCTTGGGGGTGGGCGTGGTCTTCTTGGTGGCCGTGGGAGTTGGCTTGGGGGTGGACTTGGTGGCCGTCGGCGTCGGCTTCGGCGTCGGCTTCGGCGTCGCGGTCACCACCCGCGGCGGCCGCACCCCGGGGGCGGACGAGCCGTTGCCGAAGCGCCAGCCCTCCGCGTCCCCCTTCTTGGGGTTGTAGGAGTCGGCGCCGAGGTTGGAGTACGTCCAGGCGCCGTAGCTGCCGTCGGCGCGCCGCTGGGCGTGCCAATAGGACCAGTAGGCGCTGGTCGAGATGGCGCACGGATCGGGGACCCCGCCGATGGTGCAGATCATCCCGCTCTTGCGGGTGATGCTGAAGCCCGCGCTCGTGAGGGCCGTGGCCCCCGTCGAGTACGAGGCGGCGCAGCGGGTGCTGGTGCCGCCCAGCGGCCCCTTGTCGACGATGACCCAGACGCCGGAGCAGGTGGTGGCCTGCGGCAGCGCCGGCTGGGCGGTGGCGGGCTGAACCGCCAGGCCCAGCCCGAGCGAGAGCAGCGCCGCCGCGAGCGCCACCCAGAGGCGCCGGATCATGAGTGCTGCCGCCGGCCCAGGACCAGCAGCAGGCCGCCGCCGGCCACCAGGAGCAGCGCCAGCACCGCCACCCACAGCTCGGCCCCCGTGCCGGTCTGCGGCAGGGTGCCGGTCGTCGCCGGGGTCGTGGTGGTGCCGGACGAGGCCGTTGCCGAACGGGTCGCGCTCGCGGTGGCCTTGGCGGTGGCCGTGGCGGTGGCGGTGGCCGTCGTGGACGTCGTCGCCGTGGCCGAGGTGGTGGCCGTCGCGGTGGTCGAAGCGGTGGTGGTCGTCGAGGTGCAGGACGTGGGAACGGCCGTGGCCGTGACCGCCGGGGACTTGG
>CAZBMH010000052.1:0-4810 GCA_964492685.1 uncultured Micropruina sp. | reverse complement strand
AGCAGCGCGAGGAGCGCCATGCCGGTGGAGTCGCCGTCGCTGGGGGACGAGGTGCTGAAGCCGTAGCCACCGTCTGCATTGCGGTACAGGGAGTCGGTGAGCCACGTCACCATCGAGGCCGGGATCGGCTCGCCGTTGCGGGCCAGCGCCACCATCCCCAGCCCCTGGGCGAAGGGGCCGACCCAGGAGCCGAACGCGCCATCGGGGCCGATGCCCGCCTTCACCAGGGCGATCAGGTCCACGGCCCCGAACGCGGTGGCGTCGCTGCCCGTGGCCGCGGCCACGATGGCCAGCTTGGCGGCGGCCTCGGGGCCGTCGGCCGCATACGTCGCGGCGTTGGTCTTCAGGTAGCCGAGCATCGCAGCGATCTCGTCGTCGTATTGCGCGTCCCCGGAGGCCTCGAGGGCCAGCAGCGAGTCGGCGGTGGCGCCGACATCGCCCCAGGTGGACGTGACGTGGTCGCCGTCGACGATCTGCGCCGCGACGTAGGCGGCGGCCTCGGCGGTTGCGGGTGCATCGACGGTGGCGGCGGCAGGGAGGGCGCTGGTGGCAAGGGCGCAGATGGCCGCAAGCCCGACGGCCAGGAGGTGGGTGGGGCGCATAAGAGGGTCCTTTTCCGGTCCCCGGGGCACCTCCGGGCAAGGGTCTCCTGAGGAAGCTGCCCGGCTCGTGTTCCGTGGACCTCGACGGATGATGACGAGCCAGAACCAGCCAGGCATTCCGGCTCAGCCGGTCGGGCCGGCATGACGGCTGCGGGTCAGCCCCGGATTCTCACCGGGTTCCCCTGTGCAGGTTCAGGTGATCTCACCCTAGACCACCGGCGGCGATCGGTCCCCATCGTCCCGCCGCGGTCCCGAAACGCCACGAGGGGCACCCGGACCGGGTACCCCTCGCGTGATGATGTGGCGTCAGTTGGTGGCGTCGCCGTCCACGTCCGCGTCGTCGCCGGCCAGCTTGTCCTTGACCTGCTCGAACGCGCCCTGGCTCTTCTCCTTCACGTCGCCGATGAGGTCGGCGCCCTTGTCCTTGGCGTCCTCGAACGCCGCGAGCCCCTTGTCCTTGGCGTCCTCGGCGAAGCCCTTGATGTTCTCCCCGGCCTCGCCGGCGAACTCCTTGGCGTCCTCGAACGCCGCGAGGCCCTTCTCCTTGGCGTCCTCGGCGAAGCCCTTGATGTTCTCCCCGGCGCTGCCGGCGAACTCCTGGATGTTCTCGCCAGCGTCCTCGGCGAAGTCCTTGACCTTGTCAGCGGCGTCTTCGGCGAAGTCCTTGATCTGATCCCCGAGGTCCTTGGCCTTGTTCACGAGGCCCTCGAAGAAGCTGCCGCCCTCATTCTCGGTCACGAGTGTTCCCTTCATACGTGTCCGGCTCGCACGGTGCGGCCGTTCTTGTTCCTAGCGTAGGGATCCGCGGGCCATCGGTCACGCCAGGGCGGTCACGGTTGGGTGACGGCGAAGACGCGGAACCCCTTGGCAGAGGCGGTTCGGTCGCACCGGAAGCCCTGATCCTGCAGCCAGCGCTGCAGCGAGTCGGCCCCCAGGTTCCGCCCGACCACCAGCCGCGCGGTTCCCCCCGGGGCCAGCCGCGGCAGCCAGGTGAGCAGCAGGGCGTGCAGCGCCTCCTTGCCGATCCGGATCGGCGGATTGGACCAGATCTCGTCGTAGCGGACGCCCGCGTCCGCCTGGTCGGGGGTGAGCGCCCTGACCCGGTCCGCGACGTGGTGCCGGGCGGCGTTGTCCGCGCAGAGCGCCAGGGCCCGCTCGTTCACATCCACGGCGTCCACGACGGCGTCGGGGCAGCCCGTGGCCAGCGCGACGGCCAGGACGCCGTAGCCGCAGCCCAGGTCGAGCAGCCGGCGGGCTCGGGCCGGCGGGCTGCATTCCCGCAGCAGCACTGCGGTGCCCCGGTCGAGCCCCTCGCCTGCGAAGACGCCATTGGCGGTGGTGAACGTCCACTCCGATTCCCAGAAGTGGAGCGTCACCTCGCGGCGGCGCTCGGGGCCGTCGGGGGTGGCGAAGTAGTGGCTCATGGCAGCTCCAGCGGCAGGGTTCGGGTGGCGCGCGCCTCGCGGGCCCGCGAGGCGAGCTGGTCGTCGGGCGGGTAGCCGACCTCCTCCAGCACGAGGCCCTGCGGGGGCATGACGGTGATCTCGCTGGCCCGGCCGCCGCGCCGCACCAGGCCCGCCAGCCACTCGACGTCCCGACGTCCGGTCCCGACCGCTACCAGCGCCCCCATGAGCGAGCGGACCATCGAGTGGCAGAACGCATCGGCCACCACGGTCACCTCGATGTGGCCCGGTTGGGTTCCGACCCGGACGGCCTCGAGCCGCCGCAGCTCGCGGATCGTGGTGGCGCCCTCCCGCTCCCGGCAGAACGCGGCGAAGTCGTGCAGGCCGAGCAGGTGCTCGGCGGCCCGGTTGAGCAGCGGCACGTCCAACGGCCGCCGCAGCGCCACCACCGTCCCGCGGGTCAGCGGGTCGGGCGCCCCGTCGGTCAGGCGGTACACGTAGCGGCGCCACACCGCCGAGAAGCGCGCGTGAAAGCCCGCCGGGGCCACGCGGACGCCCGTGACCACGAGGTCGGCCGGTAGCACCCGTCGCAGCCGACGGGTGAGGGTCGCGACGGCCTCGGTGCCGTCGTCCAGCGGCAGGTCGACGTGGGCCACCTGGCCGCGGGCGTGGACGCCGGCGTCGGTGCGCCCGGCGCACACCAGCGAGAGGGGTGGCGGCAGCCGCAGCAGCCGGGGGAGCCAGGTCTCCAGCTCTCCCTGCACCGTCCGCAGGCCGGTCTGGACGGCCCAGCCGTGAAAGGCGGCGCCGTCGTAGCGGATGTCGAGCCGAAGCCGGGCGCTCACCCGATCCTCCGGTACGTGAGGTCGAACACCTCGCGGCCGGCGGCGAGCCCCTTGGTCTCGAACTTGGTCGACGGGCGGCCGTCCCAGCGGGGCGAGAAGCCTGGGTGCGGGTTGGTGAGCTGCGGTTCCTCGTCCAGGACCGCGAGCATCCAGTCGGCGTACTCGGCCCAGTCGGTGGCCAGGCGCCAGGTGCCCCCGGGGGCCAGCCTGGAGGCCACCAGCGCGGCGAACTCGGGGGTGACCAGGCGGCGCTTGTGGTGCCGCGCCTTGTGCCACGGGTCCGGGAAGAACGTCCACACCTCGGCGAGCGAGCCCTCCCCGAAGAGCCGCTCGAGCCCCTCGACACCGTTCGCCAGCACCACGCGGACGTTACCGACCCCGGCCCGGTCCAGGCGGGACAGGGTGCTGGCGACCGACGGCTGGTGCACCTCGAAGACGACGTGATCGACCTCGGGGTGGGCCGCGGCGTGGGCGGCGATGGCGTGGCCGGTGCCGCCGCCGATCTCGACGATGACCGGGGCGCGGCGCCCGAAGACCGCCGGCCAGTCAACGACCGCGTCGGCGGCGATCGAGGTGGACATCACGCGCGCGGGCACGGGGACGATCCAGTGCTGCAGCGAATCCCAGGCCCGTTGTTGGCTGGCATTCATCCGGGCGCTGCGCCGGACGAACGACACCACCTCGCGCTGCACCCGATCCGCGGCAGGAGACATGGGCGCCACTGTAGCGGGGCGACGCGGGCCGTTTCCGGGGCTGACCAGGGTGACCCCCCACGTTCGAGGGCCGGTGAGGTCTGTACCGGCTGCTTCAATGGAGGGGAGGGGCCGCGTGGCCCCGCGAGAGGCGTGTCATGCGAGTGCTGCTGAACCTGATCTGGTTCTTCTTCGGGGGTCTGTGGCTGGCCCTGGGTTACGTGTTCTTCGGGGTGGTCGCCTGCGTCTTCATCGTCACCATCCCGTTCGGGGTCGCGTCGTTCCGCATGGCCCGCTACGCCCTGTGGCCCTTCGGCAAGTCGGTCGTGCTGCGTCACGACGCCGGCGCCGTGTCGGCGGTGGGCAACGTGGTGTGGTTCATCGTGGCCGGGGTCTGGCTGGCGCTCGGCCACCTCACCACCGCCTTCGCGCAGGCGATCACGATCATTGGCATCCCGCTGGCGATCGCGAACGTCAAGATGATCCCGATCACGTGCTTCCCCTTCGGCAAGGACATCGTGGACAGCCGGTCGCTGCCCGCGGGCCAGGGCTCGGTCTTCGCCGTCTGAGCGGATTCGGGACGATCTATTGCCCCATGGAGCCGGAGCAGGATAATTTGGCTTGTTCTCGGTGAAGGACGATAGGCTTGATCGTGCCCATCGCCTTCGACGTCCACCAGTTCCTGTCGACCCTGCTCACGCTGTTCGTCATCCTCGACCCCCCGGGCCTGCTCCCGGTGTTCGTCGGCCTCACCCGGTCGATGACGGCGGCCGAGCGGAACGTGGCCGCGGCCAAGGCTTCGCTGACCGCGTTCGGGGTGATCGCGGTGTTCGCCGTCTTCGGCCGCTCGATCCTGGACTACCTGCACATCTCCGTCCCAGCCCTGCAGGTGTCGGGAGGGCTGCTGTTGCTGCTGGTCTCGCTGCAGTTGCTGCTGGGGATGGAGGCGGAGCCCAGCAGCGAGGAGGGCGTGAATGTCGCCATCGTCCCGCTGGGCACCCCGCTGCTGGCAGGACCGGGCGCGATCGTCGCCACGATGCTCGCCGTCCAGCACAACCCCGGCCTCGGGGGGTACCTCGCGGTCGGGCTGGCGCTGGTCACCGCGATGGGGTTGGTGTACCTGTTCCTGCGGTTCGCCAGCCGGATCCGGAAGCTGCTCCGCCGCTCCGGCACGGTGCTGGCCTCGCGGATCGCCGGCCTGCTGCTGGCGGCCATCGCCGCCCAGATGATGGCCGACGGCGTCCAGGGCTTCATCCGGGCCTGACCGG
>CAZBMH010000051.1:0-16516 GCA_964492685.1 uncultured Micropruina sp. | reverse complement strand
CGCCGAGCTGACCAAGAAGGGTCAGGCGTTCAAGGAGCCGCAGCGCTACAAGGGCCTGGGGGAGATGGACGCCGACCAGCTGAAGGACACCACGATGGACCCGCAGCACCGCACGCTGCGCCGGATCACCGTCGAGGAGGGTGAGGCGTTGGACAACGCGGTGCTCACGTTCGAGAAGCTGATGGGCAACGACGTGGCCCCGCGCAAGGAGTTCATCGTCGCCGGCGCCTACCAGCTGGACAGCGACCGCATCGATGCCTGACCGGGCGTCGGGGCGGCCGGGTCAGAGCAGCTGCTGCAGGGTGCCGTTGTCCACGTCGTAGAGGAAGCCGCCCACCTGGGCCCGGGGGCCGACCAGCGGGTGCTGCCGGAGCCGTTCCACGTCCTCGACCAGGCGGCCGAGCTGGTCGGTGTCGGCGCCGAAGACAAGGCCGGACGCGTCCGCACCCGTCCTGCGGGCGATCTCGTCGATGACGAACGCGTCGTCGCCCTTGGCCATCATGCACTTGGTGTGCGGCACGACGAGGATCCGATCGACCTCCAGCAGCTGAACCCCGACGATGCACCCCAGCAGCGCGGACGTGGTGACGTGGCCGCCCGGCGTGCGCAGGATCTTGGCGTCGCCGACGCTCAGCCCGATCATCTCCAGCGGCTCCAGCCGGGAGTCCATGCAGGTGATCATCGCGACGCCCGCGTGGGCGATGCCGTCGAAGTCGTGGGCGTGCGTGGCCGCGTAGAGCGCGTTCGCGGTCAGCAGGTCATCGAAGCCGTGGGGGGTCATGGGGCACATGCTAGGGCGGAACCCGCCTCAGGGGTGGTATCTCGATCCCACGGCTGCCACGGGCTGCGACAGGGGCACCCCGGACGCGTCGCGGCGCGCGTCGGGGGCGGGCAGCTCGACCGGGTTGCCGCTCGCCGCGGCGGCGATCGCGGGCTCGGCACCCACCCAGGCCAGGAGTAGGGCGTCCTCGCCCTTCAGGAAGCGCTGGCATCGCACGCCCCCGGTCCCGCGTCCCTTGCCGGGGTAGTCGGCGAACGGCGTGACCTTGCAGCTGCCCACGTCGGTGCCGGGCAGCGCGGTGGAGGAGCCGGCGATCGAGACCACCACCGAGTCGGCCACCCGGCTGGTGCCGAAGAACACCACCGAGGCCCGGGGGGCGAGCTTGATGCCCGCCATGCCGCCGCCGGCGCGCCCCTGCGGCCGGACCGAGGCGGCGGGGAAGTGCAGCAGCTGGGCGTCGCTGGTGACGAAGACCAGCTCGTCAAGGTCGTGGGGGAGCTCGACGGCGCCGACCACTCGGTCGCCCTCGTCCAGCCGGATGATCTCCCACGAGTCCTTGGCAAGGATCTCCGGGTTGACCCGCTTCACCACGCCCCGCGCGGTGCCAAGAGCCCATCCGAACGTGCTCTCCGTCAGCCCAGTGAGCGCCAGCAGCTGCTCGCCTGGCTCCAGGGTGAAGAGCTCGCCGGCCGGGGAGCCGCCCTGCAGGTGGGGGGCGCTGGCCGTGGTCGGGACGGTCGGCAGCTCCAGGACGCTGCCCCGGACGAGGCGGCCGCGGCTGGTCAGGACGCCGAACTCACCGCGCGCGGTGGCGCGGACGGCGCTGATCACCACGTCGTGCTGCGCGCGGGCACCGTCGCTCGGCAGCGGCTCGGCGTGGTCGGTGCGCGCCAGCAGCCCCGCGGAGGACAGCAGCACCCAGCAGGGGTCGTCGGTGATCTCCAGGGGGGCGGCCTGGGCCGCGACGGCGGCACCGCCCGCGGCCAGCAGGACCGTGCGCCGGGGGGTGCCGTGGCTGCGGGCGACCTCGTCCAGGTCAGCGCCGACGACGGCCCGCAGCCGGGCATCGTCGTCGATGATGCCCTGGAGCTCGGTGATCGTCGCCCACAGCGAGTCCCGCTCGGACTCCAGCTCGAGCCGGCTGAACTTGGTGAGGCGCCGCAACGGCATGTCGAGGATGTAGTTGGTCTGGATCTCGCTGAGGTCGAACGCCTCCATCAGCCGCGTGCGGGCCTCTGCCACGTCCGCCGAGGATCGGATGATGGCGATGACGTCGTCGATGTCGACGATGGCCAGCAGCAACCCCTCGACCAGGTGCAGCCGATCGGTCGCCTTGCCCAGGTGGAACCGGGTGCGCCGCAGCGTCACCTCGATGCGGTGGTCGAGGTAGACCGTCAGCAGCTCGCGCAGGCTGAGGGTGCGCGGCTGGCCCTCCACCAGGGCCACGGCGTTGATGGAGAACGAGTCCTCCAGCTTGGTCAGCTTGTAGAGCTGCTCCAGCAGGGCCTCGGGGTTGAACCCGTTCTTCACCTCGATGACCAGCCGGGTGCCGTTGGCGAGGTCGGTGAGGTCCTTCACGTCCGCGACGCCGGTGATCTTCTTGCTCTGCACCAGGGTCTTGATCTGGTCGATGATCCGCTCCGGCCCCACCATGTAGGGCAGCTCGGTGACGATGATGCCCTTACGGCGCGGGTGCACCTGCTCGATGCGCGCGGTCGCGCGGATCTTGAAGCTGCCGCGGCCGGTGAGGTAGGCCTCGCGGATGCCGTCGAGGCCGATGATCTTGCCGCCGGTCGGCAAGTCGGGACCGGGGACGAAACGCATCAGTTGTTCGGCGTCCGCGTCCGGGTGGGCCAGCAGGTGTTTGAGGGCCTGGATGGTCTCCACCATGTTGTGCGGCGGGATGTTGGTCGCCATGCCGACGGCGATGCCGGTGCTGCCGTTGACGAGCAGGTTCGGGAACGCGGCCGGCAGCACGACCGGCTCGGTCTCCTTGCCGTCGTAGTTCGGCTTGAAGTCGACCGTGTCGGCGTCCAGCCCGGACGTCATCGCCTGGGCTGCCTTGGACAGCCGGCACTCGGTGTAGCGCATGGCGGCCGGCCCGGCGTCCAGCGAGCCGAAGTTGCCGTGCCCGTCCACCAGGGGCAGCCGCTGCGCCCACGGCTGCGCCATCCGCACCAGGGCGTCGTAGATCGCGCCGTCGCCGTGCGGGTGCAGCAGGCCCATCACCTGGCCGACGACCCGGGCGGACTTCACGTGGGACTTGTCGGGGCGGATGCCCATCTCGTCCATCGAATAGAGGATCCGGCGCTGGACCGGCTTCAACCCGTCCCGGGCGTCGGGAAGCGCGCGGCTGTAGATGACGGAGTAGGCGTACTCGAGGAAACTCGTCTCCATCTCCTCCGAGACGTCGACGTCGACGATGCGTTCGCTCACGTCCTCATCGGCGGGTGGCCGGGCAACCATGTGGGATCCACTCCTTGGCGGTCAGTCGGAGACGATTGTCCCCGCTCGCGCGGGGGTTGGGTGTGGTGACACACCGGGTCAGTCGGGGAGCCCCACGATCGGGCGCAGCTGGGCAAGCAGTCCGCGGCCGTCCGCGGCGGCCACCACCGGGGTATCGACGTCGTCTCGGGCCGACAGCTCCTCGATGGCCGTCAGGGTGCCGTGCGCCAGCACCTGCTCGGTGGGCGACAGCCGTCGGATCGCGATGGCCCGGACGCGATCGGGGTGTTCGCGGGCGAAGTCGCCGTAGATGACCGGGTCGTGCTGGCCGTCGTCGCCCACCAGCAACCAGGAGATGTTCGGGACGTCGACGGTGAGCTGTAGCAGCGACGAGTGTTTGTGCTGCATCCCGGAGCGGAACCAGCCGGTGTTGGTCGGCCCCCAGTCGGTGAGCAGCATCGGGCCGTTGGGGTAATGGTGCCGAACGAGGAACCGGTTGAGGAAGCCGTGCGTGTTCCAGGCGCCCGTGGACAGGAAGACCAGCGGTGCCCCCGGGTTGGCCTTGAGGAGCCGGTGGTACATCCGGGCCATGCCGGGGATCGACTGCCGGTTCGCCTCGTCGCGGAAGAACGAGTTCCAGGCGGCGATCATCGGGCGGGGCAGCCAGGTGGTGATGATGGTGTCGTCGACATCGGAGACGATCCCGAACCGGATGTCAGAGCCGATGATCTGGATGGGCGCCTCGGCGACCTTGGACGAGCCCGACCGGATCGTGGCGGTGTGCCAGCCGGGCGTCAGGCCGTGATGGCGCACCCGGCAGTCGACGTAGCCCCCGCGATCGGTGGTGGTGGTGATCGTCTGGTCGCCCAGCGTGATGGTGACGGGCACCCGGACGCAGGCCGCCGTGAAGAAGTTGCGCCAGCCTCGGCGCTTGACGAACCCCTCGGTCGCCTTCCCCAGCTGGGTGGTGGCGCGCTTGGGGACCAGCACGACTCGCCCCAGCACCCGGGCGAACGTCTCGGAGCCGTAGCCGGTGTAGGCGATCACCTTCTCGCGCCAGCGCACCGCCCGGAACAGCGCCTCGGCACGTCGATCGAGGGTCTCCTCGATGCGCGCGGCGATGAAGGGTGTGGTGCTCATGGGGCTTAACGGTAGCGTGCGTCCCCGCGGGGGAACTGATTGCGTGGCGCCTCGGGACCCGTGGGAGGATGGCGCAATGAGTTCTTCGCGGGTGGGAGCTTTGCCACCGTCGCTGCGCAGCGAGATCGACGCCTGTGGTTACTTCCCGGAGCTGATCGCCGACGCGATCTCCCTGGCCGTCGCGGGGGAGGAGATCATCGACCACCTGGTCCACCACGAGGCCACGTTCGCCCGCGACGAGATCCAGCGCCACCTCTCGGTGCTGGTGCTCACCCCGCACCGGTTCATCGTGTGCCACACCGACGAGGGCGAGAACCCCCAGCAGAACCAGGCGCTCACCACCACCGAGTCGGTCCCGATCGGCAAGCTGAACTCGGTGGCGCTGACCCAGGTGGTGGCCCACCCGGAGCGCCACGGCAGCCGCCGCTCCAGCCGCGCCGAGACCTGGCTCACGGTGAGCTGGGGGACGATGCGGCGCCTCGATCTGGAGCCGGCCGGCTGTGCCGACCCGCAGTGCGAGGCCGATCACGGCTACACCGGAACACTCGCCGGAGACGACCTGACCGTCCGGATCAGCGCGGCCGCCGATGGCGTCGACAAGGTGGCGCGGCTGGTTGCCTTCGCGTCCACCCTGCAGGTCGCCAGCGGGGGTGGCCGGTGACGGCACCCATGGTGCCCGCCTACGGCGTGGACACCCTGGCCGAGCTGCTGCCCAGCATCGGCGGCCGGCTCCGGCTTCCCGGGGCCGAGGACACGCTGGGCCTGCCGGACGCCGACCGCTACGTGGTGCTGCTGGTCGACGGTCTCGGTTGGGACGTCCTGGCGGCCCGCGCGGAGCGCGCCCCCTTGCTCGCCCGGCTGCTGGAGACCGCGCGCCCGATCAGGTGCGGCGTCCCCAGCACCACGTCCACGTCCATCACGTCGCTCGGCACCGGCCTGAACCCCGGCCGGCACGGGGTGGCCGGCTATCTGTTCCGCTTCGGTGGCGGGTTGCTGAACGCCCTCAGCTGGGGGCCGGGGGTCGACGGCCTAGACGTGCAACCCCAGCTCACCTACCTGGAGCGGCTCGCCAAGGCGGGCGTGGCGGTCTCGTCGGTGACCCCGGCCCGCTTCCGCGCCAGCGGTCTCACCGCCTGCGCGCTGCGCGGGGCCCGGTTCTTCGACGTCAAGGACGAGGACGACCTGCACCGGCGCGCCGCCCTGGTGCGGCAGGGCGCCCTGAGTGGCGAGCACAGCCTCACCTACGTGTACGAGCGGCGGCTGGATCACACCGGCCACGCCCACGGCGCGGCCTCCCGACAGTGGGCTGACGAGCTGGCGCGCGTGGATCGCTTCGTCACCGACCTGCGGGCCGACCTCCCCGACGACGTCAGGATCGTCGTCACCGGCGACCACGGCATGGTGGACGTGCCGCCTGACGAGCGGCTCGTGCTGGAGGACGACCCGGCGCTGCGCCGCCACGTCGCCTTGGTCGGCGGCGAGCCCCGGTTCCGGCAGCTGTACTGCCGACCGGGAACCGCCGACGACGTCGCCGCCACGTGGGCCGAGACGCTGGGGGAGCGCGCCTGGGTTCGAACCAGGGAACAGGCCGTGGCCGAAGGCTGGTTCGGGCCGATGTCGGGCGCGATGGCCCCCCGCTTCGGCGATGTGCTCGTCGCGATGCGCGGCCGGCACGCCGTGATGAGTCACACCCAACCCAACGAGTTCGGGCTGGTCGGCATGCACGGCTCGCTGACCGCCGCCGAAATGACCGTCCCTGTGTTGATCGGATGACGTGATGGCAGAGCTGACCTTCTTCACCGGCCCCATGAACTGTGGCAAGTCCACGCTGGCGCTGCAGGTGGACTTCACCGAGTCCAGCGCCGGCCGCCAGGGGCGGTTGTTCACCCGGCTCGACCGGGCTGGCGAGGCGACCATCTCCTCCCGGATCGGCATCAGCCGCCCCGCCCTCGAGGTGGACGACGACTTCGACTTCTGGCGCTACGTGGTGAGCGAGCTCACCGGGGGGCGTCGCGTGGACTACCTGGTGTGCGACGAGTCGCACTTCTACACCCCTGCCCACATCGACCAGCTGGCACGCGTCGTGGACGAGCTCCAGCTGGACGTCTACTGCTTCAGCATCCTCACCGACTTCCGCAGCGAGCTGTTCCCATCGACCCGGCGCCTGGTCGAGCTGTGCGACCGCATGGAGCAACTGCAGGCCAGGCCCCGCTGCTGGTGCGGCGAGCCCGCCACCCACAACGCCCGGGTGGTCGACGGCCGGATGGTGCTCGAGGGCGAGCAGGTAGTCGTCGGCGACATGGCCGCCGAGGTGGGGGTCGTCGGCTACGAGGTGCTGTGCCGACGCCATCACCGTCGGCGGATGACCGCGGCCATCGCGAAGGTGACGCTGTCGCCCGATCCGCTCCCGTTCGGGGAGTAATCAGCCCCGCTTCTTGGGGGGAGTATTCGAGGGCGTCGGCGCCCCGAACATGATCTCGTCCCACGTGGGCACGGCCGCCCGGCGGCGCTTGATCGGCCGGGAGGGCTCGTTCTCGGGCGCGGCCTCGTCCACCAGGCTCGGCTGCTCGGGCTCGGCCGGCTCGGCGACCTCGGGCCGGGGGGCCGACGCCCGGGTGCGCCCGCGGGGTTCGGGTTCCGGCTCGGGATCGGGTTCCGGCTCGGTCGACCAGTCGTCCAGCACCGGAACGGCCTGCTCCGCGTCCGGGCTCGGGCGCACCAGCCCGGCGTAGATCTGGACGGAGTCCTCGTCGAAGCTGGCGAGCATGTCGTAGAGCACGTCCAGGTTCGACTGCTCGGCGGGGACGAAGTCGTACAGGCCGTCCACCTCGGCCAGGTCCGCCTCCACGTAGGCGTCCTCGCTGTCCTCGGCGTCCTCGGCGGCAACGACCTCGACCGGCCGCGGAAACTCCGGGGCTGCGCTGGGCTGGATGGCCCGGATGATCGCCAGCTCGTCGTTGAGATCGAGCGTGATCTCCTCCTCGGGCTCGTCGCGTCGCCGCCGCCGCCCCGGCTGTGGGCCGTGGGACGAGGTCGACTCACCGAGCAGCCACCGCGCCTCCTCGTTGGTGGCCACGGAGAAGCGGCCCGTCTGGTCGTAGCTGAACACAGCCTCGTGGTGCGACGACCCGGAGTCGTAGTCGAGCTTGATCCACCAGCGCCGATCGCCGATCCGCCAGGCGTCCCACGCCACGGTGTCGGCGTCGATGCCGCGCGAGAGCAGCCGCTCGGTCACCACGCTGCGCAGCGTCCGGTGGGCGATGGTCTCGCCGGCCCGACGGACGGGGGCGGCCTGCGCCAGCGAGGCGACGTGATCGCGCTCGGCCAAGACGGGGGTGGCGAAGCCCTCGAGCTGCTCGGGGGGAACACCCGCGGCGCGCGCGACATCCTCCAGCGACTCCCCGGCCCGGATCCGGGCCTGGATTTCGCGTGGTCTCAGGGCGCTTTCCATATGGATCTCCAGTTGTCCCAGTCGCGGCCGGTCGCCCCGCAACGCCGCCCGCAGCCGCTCGTCCGCCGGCACGGCAAGCTGTTCGCCGTCGTCGGTCGCGACGAACAGCGTCCTGCCGTCGGGGCTGAGCCCCAGGGGTCGAGCGGTCCGCATCGGCGTGCTTGGCTCCCAGGTTGGCTGTGTCTCGGGCAGTTGCCCTCAACCTGTATGTGCGTAACCTACCCGCAACCGGCCATGACCACGCGCAACGCGGGTTCGCGGCGGTGAGAAAGTCGCGGGCGGGCAGAAAAAACTTTGACGGGTGTGATATGTATGCCAGCGACGTTTGCCGGAGGTTCAAAGCACCCCGCACCCCGCGGGACCACGGCCAGCGCAACGGGAGACGAGAAGGTACATGGCAACCGATTACGACGCGCCACGCAAGAGCGACGAGGAGAACGAAGACAGCATCGAGGAACTCAAGACCCGCCGGAATGACAAGAACTCCGGCAAGGTCGACGAGGACGAGGTGGAAGCGGCGGAGTCATTCGAGCTTCCGGGGGCGGACCTCTCCCACGAGGAACTGACGGTGCGGGTGCTGCCGCGGCAGGCGGACGAGTTCACCTGCGCCAGCTGCTTCCTGGTGAAGCACCGCAGCCAGATCGCCGCGACCAAGAACGGCCAGATCTACTGCGTGGACTGCGCCGGCTAGTACGTCGGGCCGCCCCGGGTCTGGTCAGATCTTGAACTGGATCGGACGACCCCGGGGCGCGGGCGTGCCCATGGCGGCCTGCCAGCGGTTGGCGGCGAAGCGGTTCACCAGCAACTGCGTGATGCCGATGCCGATGCCGCTGGCCAGCGCCCAGGTGATGGCCTCGTCCAGCGGGGTGTCGGGATCGTTGGCCTCCGGGGGCTCGCCGCCGGTCGCCAGCCGCCAGGCGGCGCTGACCGCCTTCTGGGCGACGATCACCGTGACGGCCCCGACCGCGGCCGCGTAGAGATTCCAGACGATCTTCTGTGACGGTCCCATCGACAACGCTCCTTGTCCGCGACCACGACGGGCGCGCCACTCAGTCTAGAAGGGCGACGCGCTAGGTTGGGGCGGTGCTGTACCAAGAACGTCTCTGGGTTCCCCCCGCATATTGGCTCATCGGGCTCTTCTTCGGCCTGACCACGGTCATCGGCGTCACGTTCTCGCTCGGCGACGCGATCCTGTGGGCGTCTGTGGCGCTCACCGGCGTGATCCTGGCCTGGGCGCTGCTGTCCTGGGGCTCGGCCTCGGTGACCGTGACTGACCGGGGGCTTCGCGCCGACGGCGCCTTCCTGGAGTACGAGTTCATGGGGCCGGTCACGGTCCTGGACGAGGCCGCGACCCGCATCCGGCTGGGGCGCGACGCCGACCGTCGGGCGTTCCTGGTGGCCCGTCCCTATCTGCGCCGGGCCGTCGTGGTGGCGGTGGCCGACCCGGCCGACCCGCATCCGTTCTGGCTGATCACCAGCCGCCGGCCCGTGGAGCTGGCCGAGTCGCTGGCGGGGGCCGCGCGCGCATCGGGCCGTTCGATCGACGTCACGTTGCCCCGATAGACTCCCCGGGTGATCGAGTCCGTGCGCGTCGAGCTGCAGCGCCTCGACCCCGGGCTGCCGGTGCCGCGCTACGCCCGCGAGGGCGACGCCGGGGCCGATCTGCCGATCGCCGTCGACTGCGTCCTGGAGCCGGGGGAGCGCCGCCTGGTTCCCACCGGGATGGCGATCGCGCTGCCGCCGGGCTGGGTGGGGCTGGTGCACCCGCGCTCGGGGCTGGCGGCGCGGCACGGTCTCACGATCGTCAACGCGCCCGGCACCATCGACGCGGGCTACCGTGGTGAGATCCAGGTCAGCCTGCTCAACACCGACGGCAGCGCCGCGATCCGGCTGGCGCGGGGTGACCTCATCGCCCAGTTGCTCGTCCAGCGGGTCGGGCACGCCGACTTTGTCGAGGTCGACGCGTTGCCCCCGAGCCAGCGTGGCGCCGGCGGCCATGGATCAAGCGGTGGAATCAGTGAGTGGCCAAGCGCCACAGTGGAGGAGAAGCAGTGATCTTCGGACGTAAGCGCCGCTCTGGCGACCCGGTCGATGTCGAGGCACCCGCGGGCGAGATCGAGGCGGTCGAGGAGGCGGACAGCGACCTCGACGAGCCGGAGCTGGACGACGCCGAACTCGACGAGGCCCAGGCCGAGTCGGACGAGGACGAGCCCGCCGAGGACGACGACGATCGGGATTGGCGCGAGGACGGCCCGTTCGACATCGAGGAGGTGGAGCTCGCCGACGACCCGGTGGAGCGGCTCGACCTCGGCTCGTTGATCATCACCCCGTGGGAGGGGCTGGGCCTGCAGCTGCAGGTCAACGAGGCGACCCAGCAGGTGTCGGCCGCCCTGGCGATCTGGGACGACAGCGGGCTGCAGTTGGCGCTGCTGGCCGCCCCCACCAGCGGTGGCCTGGCGGGGGAGACCCGCGAGGACGTCGTGGCCGAGTCGCAGGGCGCGGGCGGGCGGGCCGAGATCGTCACGGGGCCGTTCGGTCCCGAGGTGCGTCGGGTGCTGCCGGTCGCGGGGCCCAACGGCGAGGAGCTGTTCCAGGAGGCCCGGATCTGGACGGTGGAGGGGCCGCGCTGGATGCTGACCGGCACCCTGATCGGGAAGGCCGCTCGCGCCGACCAGGACGACGCGTCCAAGCCGTTCGTCGAGTTCTTCCGCAACGTGGTGGTTCGCCGCGGTGACGGACCGCTGGCCCCCGGCGAGCTGATCCCGCTCACCATGCCCAAGGGGTTGGGGAAGTCCGATGGCTGAGCGCGGAAACCGCTTCCTGCGGGCGCTGCGCCGGTTGGCGTCCTCGACGGCGGAGCTGGATTCGGAGAAGCGCGTCGAGGTGGCCCGCGCCGCCGGCGCCCAGACGATCGCCGAGGTCGGCGACCGGCAGCGGGCGACGCTGCGGGGCACCATCACGGTGCTCACCATGAAGCCGCGCAGCGGCACGCCCTGGCTGGAGGCCGAGTTCTCCGACGGGTCGGGCGTCCTCACCCTGATCTGGATGGGGCGGCGCGCCATCCCGGGCGTGACCGCCGGCCGCGAACTCGTGGTGACCGGACGGGTGTCCGACGTGGATGGCCAGCGCCGCCTCTACAACCCCTGGTATCAGCTGGTCTGAGCGGCGTCGCCGCGGCGCTCCCGGGGGGCCAGGTACTGGGCCAGCTCGGGCTCGGCCTCGGGGTCGACCACGAACAGCAGCTCGTCGGCCGCCTCCAGGGCGCCGTCCCGTTCGGGCGAGCGCGCCGAGCCGTCGCGGACCACGGCCACCAGGACGGCGTCCCGGGGGAGGGCCAGGTCGCCGATCCGCTGACCGACACGGGGGCTGGTGGCCGGCAGCGTCAACTCGACAAGGTTGGCCCGTCCGCCGCGGAAGCTCAGCAGCCGCACCAGGTCGCCGACGGTCACGGCCTCCTCGACCAGGGCGCACATCAGGCGGGGTGTCGACACCGCCACGTCGACCCCCCAGAGGTCGTCGAACATCCACTCGTTGGAGGGATGGTTGACCCGGGCCACCGTGCGCGGCACGCCGAACTCGGTCTTCGCCAGCAGCGAGTGGACCAGGTTGACCTTGTCGTCGCCCGTGGCCGCGATCGCCACGTCATAGCCGTCGAGCCCGGCCTCCTCGAGGCTGGTGAGCTCGCAGGCATCCGCCAGCAGCCACTCGGCTTCGGGGACGCTCTCGGGCTTGATGGCGTTCACGTCGCGGTCGACGAGCAGGATCTCGTGGCCGTTGGCGATCAGTTCGCGTGCGATGGAACGACCCACGTTCCCGGCACCGGCGATGGCTACGCGCATGATTCGTCGACTCCTCAGTGTTTCGCCGGGGCGGCGCCGAACAGGTTCTCCAGGTCCGCCACACCCTCGTTGGTGGTGGCGGCGTAGACGAGGTCCCCATCCTGGAAGACGGTGGTTTCGTTGGGGATCTGCCCGACCCCGAAGCGGAGCAGGAACGGGATGGAGGTGTGGGCGGCCTGCTCCATGGAGCGGATCGTGCGCCCGACCCAGTCCGAGTGCACGTGCACCTCGACCAGCCGCACCGAGCCGGACGGGTCGCGCCACAGCGGCTCCGAGCCGGAGGGCAGCAGCCGCCGCAGGATCTGATCCGACGTCCAGCGCACGGTGGCCACCGACGGGATGCCGAGCCGCTCGTAGACCTCGGCGCGGCCTTCGTCGTAGATGCGGGCGACGACGTTGTGAACCTCGAAGGTCTCCCGAACGACCCGGGCGGCGAGGATGTTGGAGTTGTCGCCGCTGGACACCGCCGCGAAGCCGTCGGCGTGGCCGATCCCGGCCCGCTCCAGCACCGAGCGATCGAAGCCGACACCCTTGACCGTCTTGCCCTCGAACGTGGGACCGAGGCGGCGGAAGGAGTCCTGCAGCACGTCGATCACGGCCACCGAATGGCCCCGCTTCTCCAGGCTGCGGGCCAGGGACGAGCCGACTCGGCCGCACCCCATGATGACGATGTGCACGTCGACACCCTCCTTCTCGTCGGCGGCTACGGGCCGCGTGCCGGGCTCACGCTAGCAAGACCAGCACAGACGCTACACCGATGGGTGCCCCCCCGATCCGGCAGAAGCAATAGAGTGCCGGGGTGAGCGTGACTGATGCCCTCAAACGGCTCCTCGTGGGGCGCAAGCTGGCCAGCGCCCAGCTCGGTGAGACCCTGCTGCCCAAGCGGATCGCCCTGCCGGTCTTCGCCTCCGACGCGCTGAGCTCGGTGGCCTACGCCCCGGACGAGATCCTGCTGACGCTGTCGCTGGCGGGCCTGGTCGGCTTCCAGTACTCCTGGTACGTCGGCGTGGCCGTCGCCGTGGTGATGGCGATCGTGGTGATGTCGTACCGGCAGACCGTGCACGCCTACCCGTCCGGAGGCGGCGACTACGAGGTGGCGACGGTCAACCTGGGCGGCAACGCCGGCCTCACGGTGGCGAGCGCGCTGCTGGTCGACTACGTCCTGACCGTGGCGGTATCGGTGTCGTCGGGCGTCCAGAACGCCAAGGCGATGCTGCCCTTCCTGGCCGGCAACGAGGGGCTGTGGGCGGCGGCGATCATCCTGGTGCTGATGGGGATGAACCTTCGCGGCGTCCGCGAGTCCGGGTCGGTGTTCGCCATCCCCACCTATGGCTTCATGGTGGCGGTCCTGGGCATGACGGCGTGGGGGCTGTTCCGCATCCTGGTGCTCCACGAGCCGCTGCAGGCCCCGACCGCGCCCTACGGCGTGGAGGGCTCGCCCTCCTACGACCCGCTGGTCGGGATGGCCTTCGTCGTGCTGATGGCGCGCGCCTTCTCCTCGGGCTGCGCCGCGCTCACCGGGGTCGAGGCCATCTCGAACGGGGTCCCGGCGTTCAAGGAGCCCAAGAGCCGCAACGCCGCCACCACGCTCGGGCTGCTGGGCGCGCTGGCGATCACCATGCTGGGCGGCATCATCCTGCTGGCCAACATGACCGGGCTGAAGCTCACCGACCCGGACGGGCACTCCCACTTCACCCTCAACGGGGCGCGCATCGAGGTCGAGCACGAGACGGTGATGGGCCAGCTGGCCCGGATGGTCTTCTTCGAGGACTTCACCGTCGGCTTCTACTTCGTGATCACGGTCACCATGGTCATCCTGTTCCTGGCCGCCAACACCGCCTTCAACGGCTTCCCCGTCCTGGGCTCCATCCTCGCCAAGGACGGCTACCTGCCCCGGGCGCTCTACACCCGCGGCGACCGGCTCGCCTACAGCAACGGCATCATCGCCCTGGCGGCGGCCGCCATCGGGTTGGTGCTGGTCTTCAACGCGAGCGTCACCGCCCTCATCCAGCTCTACGTGGTGGGGGTGTTCGTCTCCTTCACCATCAGCCAGCTGGGCATGATGATCCACTGGACCCGGCACCTGGTCACCGAGAAGGACCCGGCCGCGCGCGCCCACATGAAGCGGTCCCGCCTCATCAACGCCGTCGGGCTCACCTGCACCGGGATCGTCCTGATCATCGTGCTGGCCGCCAAGTTCATCTATGGGGCGTACCTGGCGATCATCGCCATGGCGCTGATCTTCGTGCTGATGCGTTCCATCAAGGGCCACTATCTGAAGGTCGAGCGCGAGGTGGCCGTCGATCCGTCCGAGACCAGGCTGCTGCCCAGCCGGGTTCGCGCGGTCATCATGGTGCAGCAGCTCAACAAGCCCACGATGCGCGCGGTCAACTTCGCGAAGGCCTCGCGGCCGAACCTCCTCGAGGCGGTCACCGTCGCCGTGGACGAGGCGGAGACCGAGCGGATCATGGCGGGCTGGAACGCCATGGACCCGGGGCTGGACCTGAAGGTCATCGCCTCGCCCTACCGCGAGGTCACCGGCCCGTTCCTCGACTACGTCAAGGAACTCCGCTCCGACAACCCGCGCGAGATCGTGTGCGTCTATGTCCCCGAGTACGTGGTGGGCCATTGGTGGGAGCAGCTGTTGCACAACCAGACGGCCCTGATCCTCAAGACGCGGCTCAACTTCACCCCGGGAGTGATGGTCACCGCGGTGCCCTACATGCTGGCCTCGTCGAAGTACGCCATCAATCGGGCGCGACGGGACAACCCCGCGGCCTGGCGGTTGCAGGGCACCGGGCCCATCCGCGTCGAAGAGCACAGCGACGCCGGCTCGTGACCGCGGCCCCAGCCAAGGCGCGCGTCGGTGAGACCGCCGTGCTGGAGATCGGCGGGCCGGCCAACGGCGGATCCTGCGTCGCCCGCTGGCAGGGGCAGGTCGTCTTCGTCCGGCACGCGCTGCCCGGCGAGGAGGTCGTCGCCCGCTTCACGTCGGTGGGCTCCTCCTTCGCCCGCGCCGACGCCATCGAGGTCTTGCGGGCCAGCCCGCACCGCGTCGAGGCCCCCTGCCCGGTCGCCGGTCGCTGCGGCGGCTGCGACCTGCAACATGTGGCGCCGGACGAGCAGCGCGAACTGAAGCGGCTCGTCGTGGTCGAACAGCTGCGTCGGCTGGCGGGGATCGACTGGACGGGCAGCGTCGTGGCCGTGGAACCCACCCTGGGCTGGCGGACGAGGATGCGCTACCTGCGCACCCGGACCGGTGCCCTGGGGCTGCGGGGGCATCGCGCTCATGACGTGGTGGCGCTGCCGGCCGGCGGCTGCCGGATCGCGGCGCCCGCCATCGCGGCTCCCGCCGCGCCGCGGGGTTCGCGCGAGGTGCTCGCCCTGGCGACGGGCTCGGGCACCGCGGTGCGCGACGCCGCGCGCCCCGGGTCGCCAGTGGTTCAGCGGGCCCTGGGCCGGGACTGGACGGTGGCCGCGGACGGCTTCTGGCAGAGCCACGTGGGAGCACCGGAGTGCCTCGTCGCCGCGGTCCTGGACGGGTTGGACCCGCGGCCCGGCGAGCGGGCGGTCGACCTCTACTGCGGCGTGGGCCTGTTCGCCGGTGCCCTGGTCGAGCGGGGCCTCGCGGTGACCGGGATCGAGGGCGACCGCGACGCCGTCGCCCACGCCCGAGCGAACGTGCCGGGGGCCGAGTTCCTGGCCGGCGACGTCCAAGAGCGACTGGCCGCGGACGATCGCCCCGCGGATCTGGTGGTGCTCGACCCGCCGCGGGTCGGAGCGGGGCCGCAGGTGATGGCGTCCATCGCCGCGCTGGGCCCGCGCGCCGTCGGCTACGTCTCCTGCGACATCGCCACCCTGGCCCGCGACCTCGCCACGGCCGACACCCTGGGCTACCGCCTGGCCGACCTCACGGTGTTCGACCTGTTCCCCATGACCCATCACGTGGAATCGGTGGCCATCCTGGAGCGCCGGTGAGCCGACCTGCCCCCACCCCGCGCTGCCCGCTGCGCACGGCGGAGCCCTGCACGCTGTGCCAGCTCGACGTCACGGGCCCGCAGGACTGCCCGCTGGTGTATCTCGCACTATCCGACGAGGAATTGCAGCAGGATTGGGCACAACGGCGACCGGTGCCGCCACGACGCGGCCCCGCCGCGTCGGGCGCTTCCGGTCCGGGCCAGGACGAGTTATTATCTCGACATCAAGATATCTCGGCGGATGGGAGTTCGGCGCATGAGCAGCAATAGCTTCGGAGCACAGGCAACCCTGGAGGTCGGCGGCACCTCGTATCAGTACTTCCGCCTCGACAAGGTGCCCGGCGCGGCCACGCTGCCGTTCAGCCTGAAGGTGCTGCTGGAGAACCTGCTGCGGACCGAGGATGGCGCCAACATCACCGAGGCCGACATCGCGGCGCTCGGCGCCTGGGTGGCCGACTCGGAGCCGGACCGTGAGATCCAGTTCACGCCGGCGCGCGTGATCATGCAGGACTTCACCGGCGTCGCCTGCGTCGTCGACCTGGCCACCATGCGGCAGGCCGTCGCCGACCTGGGCGGGGATCCGTCCTCGATCAACCCGCTCGCGCCGGCCGAACTGGTGATCGACCACTCGGTGATCGCCGAGTACTTCGGCAGTGGCAACGCCCTCCAGCTCAACGTGGACGTGGAGTACCAGCGCAACGAGGAGCGTTACAAGCTGCTGCGCTGGGCGCAGAGCGCGTTCGACGAGTTCAAGGTGGTGCCGCCGGGCACCGGCATCGTCCATCAGGTGAACATCGAGAACCTGGCCCGGGTGGTCTTCGCCCGCGAGGTCGACGGCGAGCTGCTCGCCTACCCGGACACGTGCGTCGGCACCGACTCCCAC
>CAZBMH010000050.1:5902-17294 GCA_964492685.1 uncultured Micropruina sp. | reverse complement strand
GCGCGCTGCGCCGCGACCCGTTCGCCATGCTGCCGTTCTGCGGCTACAACATGGCTGACTACTGGGCCCACTGGCTGAAGATGGGCGAGACGCTCGGCGACAAGGCGCCGCGCGTGTTCCAGGTGAACTGGTTCCGCAAGGACGCCGACGGATCCTGGCTGTGGCCGGGCTTCGGCGACAACGCCCGCGCCATCGAGTGGGCGCTGCGCCGCGTCAACGGCGAGGTGGACGCGGTGGAGGCCCTCAACGGCCGGCAGCCCAAGAAGGAGGACCTGAACCTCGACGGGCTCGACATGACCGACGCCCAGTTCGACGCCCTGTTCGCCCTCGACCCGCAGGCGTGGGCCAACGAGGCCGACCTTACCGAGGAGTACTTCGCCCAGTTCGGCGACAAACTGCCGGAGGCCCTCGCGTCCGAGCTGGCCGCCCTGCGCGAGCGGATCGCCAACGCCTGATCGCCGTCGAACCCCCGGCCCGGACCCGCTCCGGCCGGGGGTTCTCGGCGTCCGAGCGGCGCGGGTCGAGGTGCGGACGGCGGTCGGTGGCTGCGAGACTCGCGGTGCAGAGATTCAGGACCGGAGGCAGCACCATGCGGATCACCGTCACCGGCGGCGCCGGGTTCATCGGCTCGAACCTGGTGGACCGGCTGCTCGCGGGCGGCCACCGGGTGGATGTCGTCGACAACCTCTCCACCGGACGGACGGCGAACCTGGCCGCCGCGCTGGCGGCGCACCCCGACCGGCTCGGGCTCCACGAGGCCGACATCACCGACCCGGGCGTCACCGCGCTCATCGCGGGCCTGACCCCCGAGGTGGTCATCCACTTGGCGGCGCAGATCGACGTCCGGCTCTCGGTGGCCGACCCGGTCGCCGACGCTCTCACCAACGTGATCGGCACCCTGCGGGTGCTGGACGGGGCCCGCCTGGCCGGCGCCCGCAAGGTGGTCTTCACCTCCAGCGGCGGCGCCGTCCACGGCTCGATCCTCCCCGGGGAGCCACCCGCCGCCGAGACCGCCCCGCGGCGCCCGGAGTCGCCCTACGGGGTGTCGAAGATGGTGATCCTCGACTACCTCCCGGTCTATCGGGAGCTCTACGGCCTCGACTTCACCGCCATCGCGCCCGCCAACGTCTACGGCCCGCGCCAGGACGCGTTCGGCGAGGGCGGGGTGGTGGCGATCTTCGGCTCCCGGCTGCTGCGCGGCGAGCCGTGCACGATCTTCGGAGACGGCGCTCAGACCCGCGACTTCGTGTATGTCGGCGACCTGGCGGACGCCTACGTCCGGGCCCTGGACGCGGGCGGCGGCGCGGTGTTCAACATCGGCACCGGCGTCGAGACGAGCGTGCTGGCCCTGTACGAGACGATGGCGGCCGCCGCGGGGGTTTCCGCCGGGCCGCACTTCGCGCCGGGCCGGCCGGGCGAGGCCCAGCGCTCCTGCCTTGATCCAACGGCCGCCCGCGAGGCGCTGGGTTGGGACGCCGCGACCCCGCTGGCCTCAGGCGTCGCGGCGGTCCTCGACTACTGGCGCCCCGCCGGCTGAACCGGCGACGTCCTCGACAGCGCCTGCGGCCCCCAGGACCTGTGGCTCGGTGGGGACGGGCCCTGCGGACGGCTCGTCCGGCGCGCTGACCGGCGGCTCCGGGATCGCCGCCTCTCGAGGTGGGAGCGCGCCGGGGGCGCCGGTGAACACCCACACCACGGGGGCGCGCGAACGGCGGCGCCCGGCGGCCGGGTCCGGGCCGTCCGGCCCCGGGAAGCGCTCCAGGGCGACCAGGCGGGCAGCGCAGGCCTCCCTGATCGCGTCCTCGGCGGTGTCGTTCAGCCCGGCCTTCAGCCCCTCGTCCGTCGCCGAAACGACCGCGTAGTAGAAGCCGGAGAACACCCCGAGGAACCCCGCGACGCGCACGTGCTCCATCGTCAGCTGGTAGAGGTGGCCGCCGATGTCGAGCCCGAGCAGCACGCGGGGGGTGGCGTCGGCCCAGGACTGGACGACGGCGGCATTGGCCACCAGAAACCCGAACGCCACGAAGAAGAGGAAGATCGCCGCGCCGATCACGGTCGCCACCGTCAGCCGGGACACCACGGAGACCAGCCGCAGGTTGTTCTCCTGCTCGCGGGTCAGCGGGGTTCGCGCGGGCATAGCCAGGGCGACCGGACCGGCGAGCGGCGTGTCGACGAGCACCCCCTCGATCTCGTGCGCGCTGGCGAACAGCCCGAGCGCCGACAGGTCCATGTGGGCGCGACTCGACAGGAAGGCCCAGCTCACGACCGCGAACAGCAACAGCGGCATCAGGTAGCCCCAGCCCGTCAGCAACCCGAGGGTCTGCCAGATCTCGTTGGTGAAGAAGACCAGGCCGACGACGCCGAGCAGCAGCGGGAGCGTCCGTCCGAGGGCACCTCCGGCGGCGACGAAGGACGAGACCACCTGCCGCCGCAGCCACGCGCCCAGCGAGTACGCCCCGGAGTTGACCACGATCGTCACCAGCCACAGGATGACCAGTTGCCCTGCCGCCGAGGCCACGGCGCCGTAGATCCGGAGCCCCCACTCTCCGATCTCCAGATCGACCAGTTCCTCGGCCGATACCGGCGCCGCGAGGCTGAGCACCGCCGGGATGAGGACGAAGGCCGCCCGTTCCGGCCAGGCGGTCTGCCGCAGCGGCGCGAAGGGCGGCTGTCGTGAGGCAAGGTTGCGCGTCACCCAGAACACCACGAGGAGCACGAGGGTCCCGCCCGCCATGATGAGCTCCGTAGGCGTGGCGACCCCGCCGTTCGTGATCATCCCCAGCGGCAGCGCGAGGACCACCAGCACGACCGCAAGCGCCACCGCCAGCCGTTCGCCCGCGCTGCTCCGCGTCAGCGTCGTCCCCTCCATGAGCGGCGTGAACCCCCGCGTGGAGAACCACCGCGACACGTCCTGGCGCTCCTGATGCTGCACGGCTTGCACCCTATCCGGGGAGGGCCTCACTGTGACAACCCGGCGCGGGCCCCGATCGGGACCAGCATGACCAGTCGCCAAGAGATCGGTGCAGCCGGGGGGACGGGGCTCCAGCAGCCCGTCAGTTGACGGGGGCCCGCAGCTCGGGCCGGCGTCACATGAGGGCGGCGGTCAGGCGGCAGACGTTGTCCAGGTAGCGCTGCGGCCACGGGAGCCGCTGCCACTCCTCGCGGGTGAGGACGCGCGACACCGCCCGGTATCGGGCATCGTTGGCCTGCAGCAGGTCGAGCAGGGCGCCGCCGTAGGACACCAGCGTGATCTCGTAGTCGAGGGCGAACGAGCGGAAGTCCATGTTGGACGAGCCGATGGCCGCGATGTTGTCGTCGATGGTGAGGTACTTGGCGTGCAGGACCGCCGGCGCCGGGTACAGGTAGATCCGCACCCCCGCCTCCAACAGCGCGTCGTAGTAGGAGCGCTGCGCGTGTCCCACGAGGAACTGGTCCGCCTGCTCGCTGACGAACAGCTCGACCTCGATGCCCCGATACGCCGCCGTCGTGATCGCGGCCAGCAGCGACTCGTCCGGGACGAAGTACGGGCTGGTGATGCTCACCTTCACGTCGGCGACGTTGATCAGGGTCGTGAACATCCGCAGGTTGGGTTCGGTGGTGAAGCCGGGGCCCGAGGGGACGATCTGCATCAGGTCGGCGCCGCTCCCGGTGGCCTCCAGGGCCACGATCTCATCGACCGGCAGCGGGGTGTTGGTCTCCATCAGCCAGTCGGTGGCGAAGACGGCGGCGATCTCGGCCAGGATGTCGCCCTCGACCCGCACCGTCAGGTCGTGCCAGATCCGGCGGCCGCTGCCGTTGGGCAGGCCCGAGCCGTAGCTGGGCTCGATGATGTTGTGGGAGCCGATGAACCCGACCTCCCCGTCGACCAGCAGCAGCTTGCGGTGGTTGCGCAGGTCGGGGCGCCGCACCTGGCCGCGCAGCAGCGACAGCGGCATCATCAGGTGCCAGTCGATGCCCGCGTGGGTCAGCCGCCGCTGAAAACGCTTCCAGCCCTCGTAGCGGCGCGAGCCGAGGTGATCCAGCAGCAACCGCACCGTCACACCGCGGGCGACGGCGTCCGCGAGCGCCCGGAAGAAGGGGTCGGTCACGTGGTCCCAGGCCATGATGTAGAACTCGACGTAGACCCACTTCTTGGCGTCGCGGACGGCCTGGGTCATCGCCGCCAGCGTCTCCTTGGGGTCGTCGTGGAGGCTCACGGACGTGCCGGCCACGCACGGCAGCCCCGTCAGCCGCTGGTTCAGCAGCGCGACGGAGGCGAGGTCGATCGGCACGTCGGCGAGCCGGGCGGGGGTCGGCACGCTCGCCGCCCGCTCCGCAATCACCCGATTGGCCTCCAGCTGCAGCCGCTGGCGGCGGCCGCGGACGTAGGGGCTGCCGATGATCCAGTACAGCGGGAAACCGACCAGCGGCACCATGAGGATCAGCAGCAACCAGGCCGTCGACGAGGACGGTCGGCGGTTCTCCGGGACGGTGCCGATCGCGTACAGCTTCAGCCCGAAATCGAGCGCCACCAACAACGGGCCGACAAGCTCGATGGGAGTCATCGTCGCCCTTCCGTTCGCTGCGCGGCCACGCCGGGGGCATGTCCCCACCGGCGCCCCTAGGCTAGGGCCTCCCGTGCGAGGCATGGCCGGGACGGGACCGGCGAGTGGGGCGTGAACGGCATCGATGACTGCCGCCGTCGGCACACCTGGCAACTCGTTCGCGCCGAGGCCTGGACTGGGTAGATGTCAGCCCGGGCAGGACGCTCTTGGCGCCAAGTCTCGGACCTCGGCAAGCGGGACGGGGATCGGCTGGTCTTGGCCTGGCACCCTAAACAGCACGTCCCCGGCGTGGGTGGTGAGCAGTTCCCCGCACAGAGTCTTGGTTTCGCGTTGGTGTAGGTATGTCACCGACATCAGAGCGGCGGGGGTCGAGGGCTTGGGTGCTAGCCACCACAGGGTGGTCCCTGTGAGGAAGAGGGCTAAGCCGGCGATTGCCCACCCTCGTGCGCGGGCCAGCCGAAGCGCAGCTGTTTCGGCGCTCGCGGCCTGGTAGCCGCTCACACCGCCGTGCTTGGCGATCACCTCGCGGTAGTCAAGGGTGGCCAAGGGTGGGGCTTCAGCGGCGAGCGCGCACCACAGCGAAGCCATGACGGCCACCGCGGCCGCGACTACGCAACAGATGACCCACGGACGCCACGTGTCATTGATGGCCGAGGTGTCGGGACCCTTGAGGAATAGCAGCCCGGCGAGCGCAGTGAAGAGGCCGGCTGTGCCGGCACGCCACTTGCCGGCGCTGTCGGCGACTCTGGCGCGGTCGGTCGTGCTGAGCTCTGCCCACAACCGCAGGTCCTCGGCGGCGCCAGCGTGTGGGCCTTGGGCTGGGCATCGGTGGGCCGTCGGAGGGGCAGTGTCGTCGGGGTTCATCGGATCACACTTGGGCGGGATTCGATGGAGAAGGCGATTCCGCAGCCGGTCTTGATGTGTTCAGGACGTCCGTCGTGCGGATGCTGACAACTGCAGCGGATCTCGGCCGACTCCCAGGCGGCGGGGGTGCTGGCATCCGAGCCGAGGCTGCGCTCGACGGGAGCCTGAACCTTGTCGATGTGGTCGAATGCGACGTCATGGTGGCAGTTGGGGCACTCCCCTGTGGCGGTCACCCGTCGCTGCCCGCCGCGGCGTTCGATGCGGGCGTCCAACTGGTTCTGTTCGAGCAGCTCGAAGGCCGCCGTGGTCCATCGGTAGGCCTCGGCGCCCGTATTCACGAACGGCGAGCCGGGATCCGGCGGCGCAGTCAGGTCGTTCGGCATTAGGGGTCTCCTTCAACTCAGCGGGCCAGGATCGTGAGCGGCGCCCATCTCGAAACATAACCGTTGCGGTACTCGTCTCGGCGCAGCCACAGCCTCGTGGCTTCGAGCAGAGCTTGTGGCATCGGGACACGCAGCGCGGCATCGAGGAAGAAATTGACGAACGCGGTGCTGGGCACGTCGTCTCGCAGCTCTGATGTGGTGGCGGCCACGGCGTGACAGCCGCGGGCGAGCGCCAAGGTGGCCACCGAGAGGGGATCTCCCGCGACGCGATCCGGTGCGGTCGCGCCCCAACATGTAATGAGGGCGAGAAGTCGTGGCGGGGTGGCATCCAGCAGGTCGGCAGGGACCAGCCGAACGTCGCCGTCGAGCTCGATGAAGTGGATCATCGCAGCGACGGGTTTGCCGTGCGCCACAATCACGACGCAGTCGTCGCTGCTCCCCAGGACGGCTCGGCGAGCCGAGGCGGCGTCCGGCAGTAGCCGCACGGCGGTCTCCTCGCCGGTCCGCTGCAGCGCGGGCAATTGGTGATTGGCCACCAATGGAGACCGCCACCACGCGACGGAGGCCGGCGCTCCTGAAATAGCCTCGGTGGCCAAAGTGCCCAGGGACGGCGCTCGGCGAAGCGCGAATAGTTCGCCCAGGAACCGCCCATCAGGCTGCTTTACCGCTGGCCACGGGACCACCCACAGCTCGTCGGCGGGGACCAGCGTCAGGGCGGCCCCCACGGGCAGATGATCGAAGATGGGGGGCGGCACAAGTTCATCGAGGGCCGCGAGCGATTCGGGTGTCGCGTCCAGCGGCAGGCCGTGCCGGTCCAGTCGTGCAACGAGCGCGAGGCAGTCCCCGGATACACCGTGCAGCCCGAACTTCGGGACGGGGTCGGCTGGGTCTACGAGGAGCCAGGCCACGGTGGCCAACCTGCGTAGGAGAGCCAGCATCAGCACCGGCTCTCCGCGTTTCTGGATGGTGTCCCACAGCCCGCCCGGGTCCACGGCGTCGAACGGGACGAACACCTGCGCCAGCTCCCGGTCCAACGCGTCCCCGGCCAGCCCCGGGAGCGCGGTCCACAAGGCGACGCGGCCCAGGCGGCTCAGGACGCGGCGATGGGGATCCTCGTCCGGGTCGTGAGCCTGGAAGGGTCGGGTCTGGCGATACCCGGCGGCAAGCTGGCCCGTGAAACGCGCTCCGGTTGCCGTGGTGGCTGCCCGCTGCGCCAGACCGGATAGGCGTCGTCCCGTGACCGCCTCGAAGACCCGCAGGAACACGTCGAGGCGTCCATGCAGGAGGCCGTCCGCGAGCGCCATCTCGTGGAACTGCCCGAAACGTTGAAAGTATTCACCCTGGTCGGCGTGCGCGATCTGTGCGGCACGTTGCCGTTCGACGAGCTCGACCGCGGCGAGCCGCTGAGCCAACTGCGTGTCCACATCGCCCAAGCGCTCCGCGCACGCGGCGAGCCCAGCATGCGAAGTGGCCGCGCTGACCGGGTCACTGAGCTGCACGTAGGCCTCGGCGGCCGCCTTGTAGTGGTCGGACGCTGTCGCCCAATCCTCTTGATCGCAGTAGAGCCTTGCCAGCCCGTTAAGGGCGTGCGCGACCCCCCGAGGATAGCCGGGGCCGGCTGTCCTGAGTGCCGCCAGGAGGTGGTCGTAGGCGGCGGCTGGTTCACCGAGGGAAATTTCCACCTCGGCCAGCCCGTCCAGCGCGTTCGCCGCCGCGACCCCGTCGTCGCCGCACGCTGCCAAGCACCGCCGATAGGCTTCGCGCGCGAACTCCGGATGTCCGAATCGTCGGCACGTTTCTGCGATCTGGAGGAACGCGTTCGCTTTCCCCGGCTCGGAACGCAACCCGGTGTAGAGGCGGAGAGCCTCACGATCATGCGCCAGGGCCAACTTGGGCTTCCGGAGCCGCGCACAGGCTTCGCCGAGTCCGAGGACGGCGTTCGCCTCGTCCAGACGCCAGTCGGAGTCGTGTGCATACTTGCGGGCGGAAGCCAGGTGCTCCAACGCCCGCGCGCTGGACCCGACACGCATCAACAGGTAACCCAAAGGGATCGCCACCCTGATCTGCGCGTACCGGTGATGGATGCGCCGGGCCAGGTTCGACGCGCGCTCGTAGTGGCCGATGGCCACATCAAGGTCGTCGGCCTGCCGGGCGGCGTCGCCGAGACCGGTTTCGGAGTCGATCAGCGACTGCGGGTGGAGTCCATCGACGTGCAGTGCCGCCAGCTCTAGGAACGCGTCCCGGGCGAGGTCCGGTCGGTTCGCGGACAGTTGGCGGTCGCCCTCCATGGTGCGGGCCGTCTGCGCCCACCACACCCCCCACGGTAGCTGGAAAGCGCCGGCTGGCAGACCGCTCCGGGGGGACGCCAGGATCGCTTCGTAGCGAGTCCGCAACGCGACGTTGCCCGGGACGGCCATCACGGAGCGCAAGCGGTCGGCGCTGGCAGTGTCCGGGCATGCGACCCAGGCGGCATGCAGGGTTTGACCCGCCGCGATCTGCTCCGGATCCGACTCCACACGCGGATCTTCGCAGAACATGGTCGGAGTCAGCACGCGACTACGCGGTGTCAGGGCCGTGACGAGTGATCGTCTGGGAGCATGGGTCAGTGCCGGTTGGAGGGCTGATGACTGTCGGGCGGGTTGAGGTGTTGGGGTCGCGGGTACGGTTGTCGGGCCCGTCGGAGGCGAGCCTGCCGTTGGACGAGGCTACGCGGGGGCGGCTCTCGGAGTGGGCGGGCCGGTATCGGACCGTGGTGGAGGAGCGTCGTGGGGCGGCGTCGTTGCTGGTATTGGGCCGGGAGATGCTCGCCTGGATGGACGCTGGCGGGTGGGCGTCGGCGTGGTTGGGTGAGCCTGGGCCGCGCCGGCTGGAGGTGGCGAGTTCGAAGGCGGGTTTGGTGGAGGAGGGCCTGCTTCTGTCACTGCCGTGGGAGGCCCTAGCGGTCGAGGCGGGGTTTCTGGCTGGTGACGCGCTGCAACCGTTCCAGGTGTGGCGCAGGATCGGGCAGCAGCGTGAGCCGAGGCTGCCCCAGCATCGGGACCTCTCGTTGCTGTTCATGGCGGCCTCCCCGCGTGGGGGTGGGTCACGGTTGCAGTACGAGGCGGAGGAGGCCGGGATCCTGGCGGCCACGGAACGGCTGCCGTTGGGGTTGACCGTCGAGGAGACCGGCTGTGTGCAGTTCCTTCAGGAGCGGATCGCGTTGGAGGGTTCGTTCGAGGCCCTGCACCTGTCCTGCCACGGCGGGCTGAACCGGGGGATGCCGGTGGTGCAGCTGGAGTCCCCCGAAGGCGACCCGCATCTGGTCCCGCCAGCCGAACTGGCATCGGTGTGGGGCGAGACCTCACCGCATCTGGTGTTCTTGTCGGCGTGTCGTACCGCCCAGTACCCGGCGGGTGGGGCCACCGACTCGTATGCGCGGGCGTTGACTCGGGCGGTTGCGAGTGTGGTCGGGTGGGACGGTTCGGTGATGGACAGCGACGCGATCCGTTTCGCGACGGTGTTCTACCAGCACTTGGCCGGCTACTCCACACCCGGGTTTGCAGCCGGAGAGGCCCGAAGGGAGTTGTTGATGCAGCACCTCGCGGACGAGCGGGTAGGCCGGGACTGGCATTTGGCCCGGTTGTGGCTCGGTGCCCACGGGGGTGGGCCGTTGTGTGCTCACGGGAAGCCGCACCGACGGTTGTTGCCGCGGGATGTCGGCACCCGGGCGTTCCTCGATGCGAAACGGAATCTGGTGCCCGTGGCCGGGGCGGCCACTTTCGTGGGCCGTCGGCGCGAAGCCCAGGAGGTGTTGCGGGCATTCCGCCACGACACCGGAGCTGGCGTGCTGATCCATGGGATGGGGAACCTGGGTAAGTCGAGTCTGGCCGCCCGGGTCGCCGGCCGGCTTCCGCGCCTGGACCCGGTGGTCGTGTTCGGGGACTACGACCCGGCGCGGGTGTTCGAACAAGTTTGTGCCGCATTGCCGCCCGGGGACCGCAAGCCCACCCTCGAACGTTGGCTGCCACGGATCGCGAACGACCAGACCCAGTTGACCGAGGCGGTCGAGGAGATGCTGATCGGACCCTTCTACGAGCATCCAGTGCTGGTTATGGTCGACGACCTGGAGCAGATTCTCGAGCCGCTAGCGCCGGGCCGGGAGTTGACCCGGGTCCGGACCGACTACGGGTGGGCAACAGCAATCGCTGCCCTGCTGGCCGCCTTCGACCGGGCGCGGGGAGACTCCCGGCTCCTCGTTACCAGCCGCCACGACTTCACCGCCACCGACGCCGCAGGGCGGGACCTGGCTGCCGGGCTGCTTCGGGTACCCCTGACCCCGTTCGATCCGAGCCAACGCGAGTTGCAGTGGCGTGCCTCGCAGGAACACCAACGGCGAAGCGGCACCCACCAGGCCGACACCACGCCCACAGCCTTGGCGCTGCGACGACGCGCCCTGCAGGTGGCGGGTGGCAACCCTGGCTTGCAGGACATCCTCACGACTCCCTTGCAGGGTGGTGACCTGGCCGCGGCCGAAGCTGCGATCAGGGCGATCGAAGGGTTCCTCGACAATGGCGAGGTGCCCGAAGGGGACCAGAACGCGAGCACCGACTTCTTCCGCCGGATGGCGTTCCAGACCTACACCAGTGCCCTTACCGACCTCGAGAAGCAACTCCTCGCCGCAATCGCCGGTATCGGCGCCGGCGACGACCTGGCCCGGGCCGGGCTGGGGGTTGTGCCCATCCCCCAGCCCGTAGCCGAGGACATCGGAGCCGCGCTCGGTGTCCCCGACCCGGCCAAGGCGGTGCGTCGGCTGGTCGGGCTCGGCCTGCTCGACCGCTATCAGTCGGCGGTGGTTGGACCCGGATGCGAAGGACTCGCAGCGAATCCGCTCGCCGAACCGTTGCTGCCCGTCCTCGACGGCCACACCCTCCAACAGGCCGCGACCGCGACCCTCAACGCCCTCCGCACGCTGTGGGCCGGCCCCGACAACGTGTGGCCTCGCGACCCGCGCGCGATCCTTGTTACCCGCGCAGCAGTCGTGGCCGCCCGGCCGACCGACGCCCAGAAGGCAGCCTTGGCCGCCCTCAACCTGCTCTACGACAACCTCGGGACCCGTGACGCCGCCGACCTGGCGCTGGCCTTGGGCAACGCTGCCGTCGAATGCGCCCCAGCCGACACCGGGAGTCGGCTTGATCTGGTGCTGGTGCGTCGCCTCGCCGAAATCGCCGGGCGGCGGGGACGATCAGCCATACAACACAAGCTGATCCAACTCGGTCTGACCGCCCCGACCCCCGACGAGAAGGCGCTTGCTCAACTCCAAGCCAGCGAGGCCGAACGGCTGGCCACTGCTGGAGAGCCCGATGCCGCCCGAGACCTCCTCAACGTCGCCCTGGGAACCTTCCAGCAACTCGGCGACATCAGCGCTGTCGCGGTCACCCGCGGCCAGATCGCCGACATCCTCCAGGCCCGCGGCCAACTCGACGAAGCCCTCCGCATCCGCCAAGACGAGCAACTACCCGTCTACCAGCAACTCGGCGACATCCGCGCTGTCGCGATCACCCGCGGCCAGATCGCCGACATCCTCCAGGCCCGCGGCCAACTCGACGAAGCCCTCCGCATCCG
>CAZBMH010000050.1:0-5802 GCA_964492685.1 uncultured Micropruina sp. | reverse complement strand
ACTACCCGTCTACCAGCAACTCGGCGACATCCGCGCTGTCGCGATCACCCGCGGCAAGATCGCCGACATCCTCCAGGCCCGCGGCCAACTCGACGAAGCCCTCCGCATCCGCCAAGACGAGCAACTACCCGTCTACCAGCAACTCGGCGACATCCGCGAAGAAGCGATCACGCAGCTCAAGCTCGCTTCCGGACGCCTGGAGCAGGGTTCAGGATCGCTCCAGTCAATCGCTGAAGGACTGGCGAGGTCTCATGAGCAGTTCCAAGCTCTCGGTGATCCCCAAGGAGCCGCCATATCGGGGTCCCTTCTCGCGCAGATCCGAGAAGCTCAGGGCCAGCTGCCAGCCGCCCTAGATCTACTGGACGAAGCACAATCTGCGTTCCTCGGTGTGGGCGACGACAAGGGTGCCCAACACTGCCAAGCACTGCGTGAGAGCTTCGCCCAACTCCCAGAACAGGGGACCCCGAAGTGAAGCTCGGATGCTCACAGCCGAGGACCGGCACGGCACCGTAGGCTCCACGTACAAGCTCAGCGGCCTCTTGTGCCAGATCCTGTTCGAGACCGTCTAACTGGGCGAAGTGACCGTCACTGCCTCCGACCTCAAGGAACCGTTCCTGCCGTCCACGAGGCCACCCACGGCCGAACGACGGCCGACCAGACCGTCCAGGGGTCCGAACAGCATCGAACCCCCGGTCCGTGGACCGAGGGTTCGAGGAACCACTACTGGCGGAGGCGGCGAGATTTGAACTCGCGATGGGGTTAACCCCCAAACCCGCTTAGCAGGCGGGCGCCATAGACCGGACTAGGCGACGCCTCCGTGCGAAGAAAGAGCGTACCGGACCGCACCGGCCGGTGCGACTCGGCGGCGGCCCGTCTCGCCCGGGAGAGCGGCGAAGGATGGATCGCCCGCGACGACGAGGTCGGGCCCGCCCGGCTCTCACGGGCAGCGGCTCGCGGACGACGATCGGCGCGCGCTCGCCCCGGTTCGCGGACAACCCTTCCGCGTGGAGCCCGGCGATCGGCGCCGCCCCGGCCTGCCCGGGGCGCTCTGGGCTGCACCAGGTAGGGTTGGGGGGTCACACCTGGTTAGGAACGTCCATTGTCCGGTTTTCCCGAGGCCTCGCCCGGCCCCGCCACCCCCCGGCGCGCCCTGGAGACCGATCCGGCGCCCGTCCCGGTCGGCGCGGGTGCCCGCCGCGCGCTGGCCCCCGAGCGCAGCTTCGGCTCCGCGGTCGGCTGGACGGTCCTCGGCACCCTGATCCCCGGGCTCGGGCTCCTCCGCGGCGGCCGCCGCGTGCTCGGCTCGGCCATCCTGCTCCTCGACGTCCTCGCCCTCGGCGGGCTGGCGTACGTCGCGTTCGGCGCCCGGAGCCAGCTCACCACCTGGCTGGTCAGCCCGGCCGTCCTGATGGCGGTGGCCGTCACGCTCGGCGTGCTCGCCGTTGGGCTGGTGCTTGTGATCGGCGCCACCCACCTGAGCCTGCGCCCGAGCAACCCCTCCGTGGCCCAGCGGGTGGGCGGCGCGTCCCTGGTCGGGCTGCTGTCCTTCCTGGTGGCGGCCCCGCTCGCGATCGGCTCCCAGTACAGCTACACGACGGCCAACTTCCTCTCCACCGTCTTCGCCGAGGACGACCCCGGCACCAGCCCGAGCGCCGTCCCGGTCGACCCCTGGGCCACCAAGGACCGCCTGAACGTCCTGGTGCTCGGCGGCGACACCGAGAAGGACCGCGATCCGCGGCTGGGCCTGCGGGCCGATTCGGTGATGGTCGCCTCGATCGACACCCACACCGGCGCCACCACGCTGTTCTCGCTGCCGCGTCAGACCGCCCGCATCCCCTTCCCGAAGGACTCGCCCCTCCACGACTACTACCCCAACGGCTTCTATGACGGGGTGAGCGGCGACAACGCTGAGTACTTCCTCAACGCCATGTACAAGAACATCCCACCCCGCCTCCCCAAGGGGCTGCTGGGCAAGAACGTAAAGAACGTGGGCGCCGAGGTGATGAAGATCGGCGTCGGCGAGGCGCTGGGCCTGGGCAAGCTCGACTACTACGTCGCGTTCAGCATGGACGGCTTCAAGGAGTTCATCAACGCCATCGGCGGCGTCACCCTCAACGTGAACTACCGGATCCCCATCGGCGGCAATTCCAGCAAGGGCATCCCGCCATCCGACTGGATCGAGCCCGGCGCCGACCAGCACATGAACGGCCGCCGCGCCCTCTGGTACGCCCGCGGCCGCTACAGCCTGAACGACTACAGCCGGATCGAGCGCCAGCGGTGCGTCATCAACGCCGTCGTGGAGCAGACCAAGCCGGACGTCGTGCTGACCCGCTTCAACGCGATCGCGTCCGCCGGAGCCAACAACATCTTCACCGACGTGCCCCGCTCGATGCTCCCCTCGCTACTCGACCTGGCGCTGAAGGTGAAGGGCACCAAGCTCCACAGCGTGGTCTTCAAGCCGGGTGTGGCCAACTGGGTGAGCGCCGATCCCGACTGGCCGACCATCCGCAAACTGGTCAAGACGGCCCTGAAGGAGGCCGCCGCGGACGCCACCGCGACGCCGACCCCCTCGGCCACCCCGTCCGCGACGGGAAGCGCCAGTGGCAAGCCCACCGCGACACCGACCGCGTCGAAGACTCCGACGACAAAGTCGGACGATCTGACCGACAGCTGCGCCTACCACCCGGCGCCGTTCGAGAAGTAGCTCAGCCGCCGTAGCCGCGCGAGCGGTCGAGGTGGCGTCCGATCTCGACCCCCAGCGGCGCCAGCGAACGCCCGGAACCGGTCGGGTCGATGAGTTGCACGCGCCGCGCCTCCCCGTGGTGCAGGACGAGGCCGCCCGGCACCTCGGTGACCTTGGTCACCTCGTCCCAGGAGCCCGCCTCGGTTCCCTCGGGCCCCACGATGGCGTAGCCCTCGTCGGAGAGCTCGACCCGGACCCGCATCCGCAGCCACGCCAGCATCGCGGCGAGGGCCAGCAGCGTGCCGGCGAGAAGGAGCAGCCAGCCGATGATCGGGAAGCCGGGCCACCCCCAGGTGCTGCCGGCGACGATCAGGATCACGCCGACGCCCTCGGCGGCGGCGCCGATGACGAGCGCCCGGACGGGGGGACGGGGCGAGAGCACCCGGATGGTCTGCACGCGGCGAGGGTGGGATTCGAACCCACGGAGGGTTTCCCCTCGGCCGCTTTCAAGGCGGCTGCACTAGTCCACTATGCGACCTCGCCCGAATCTCCGGACAGCCTAATGCACCCCGCCTGCGTGCCCGCCCGCCGGCCGGTCGGCCGCGACGGCCGAGGCCACGTCCCCCGCGTCCGGCTCAGACTGTGACAAAGATGACGTTCTTGCGACCACGACGTCACGATCAAGGACGCCGTCGCCCGCGGGTCAGGACGGTGACAAGCTGGGGGCATGCGAGCGATCATCACCGACGGCTTCGGCCAGGAGGACGTGCTGCGGCTCATCGAGGTCGCCACCCCGAACCCGGGCCCCGGTGAGGTCCTGATCCGGGTCACCGCGGCGGGAGTCAACCGGGCCGACCTGCTGCAGCGGCAGGGTTTCTACCCGCCGCCGCCGGGCATTTCCGACATCATCGGCCTCGAGGTGTCGGGCCACATCGCCGCCCTGGGCGAGGGCGTGACCTCGTGGGCGATCGACGCGCCCTGCGTCGCGCTGCTGGCCGGCGGCGGCTACGCCGAGTACGTGGCCGTCCCGGCCGGTCAGGTCGTCGAGCCGCCACCCGGGGTCGACCTGGTAAGCGCCGCGGGCCTCATCGAGGTGGCCGCCACGGTGGTCTCCAACCTGAGCGCGGTCGGGCTGGCACCCGGCGAGGTCTTCCTCGTCCACGGCGGAGCCGGGGGGATCGGCACCTTCGCCATCCAGTACGCCAAGGCGCTGGGCGCCACCGTCCTCGCCACCGCCGGGACGGCCGAGAAGCGGGCGCTGTGTCGCGAGCTGGGCGCGGACATGGCCCTCGACTACCGCGACGACTGGGCCGACGCCGTCCGCGAGGCGACCGGGGGCCACGGCGCCGACGTCATCCTGGACGTGATGGGCGCCAAGTACCTGGAGCCCAACCTCGCCACGCTGGCCGACGACGGCCGCCTCGTGGTGATCGGGCTGCAGGGCGGACGCAAGGGCACCCTCGACCTGAACGCCCTCCTGGCCAAGCGCGGCACCATCACGGCCACCAGCCTGCGGGGCCGCCCCGCCGACCAGAAGACGGCGATCTGCGCGTTGGTCCGCGACGAGGTGTGGCCGATGCTCGCGGAGGGCCGGATCAGGCCGCTGCCGGAGACCCGCTTCCCCATCGCCGACGTCGCCGAGGCCCACCGCCGGCTGGCCTCGGGCGAGAACACCGGCAAGGTGCTGCTGACCTGGTGAACTCGGCCTGACGGGCCAAGCCCTCGTCCAGACAGAGCGATCGGGCCAGGTGGATCCGCCGAGCGGCCCGGATCACGTCACCCTCAGGAACGCCAGGTGCGCCAGAGCCGGGCGTACTCGCCGTCGGCGCGCAGCAGCTCGTGATGCGAGCCCAGCTCCGCGATGCGGCCGTCGATCACCACGGCGATCCGGTCCGCGTCGTGGGCCGTGTGCAGGCGGTGGGCGATGGCCACCACGGTGCGCCCCTCCAGGAGCGCGGCCATCGACCCCTCGAGGTGCCGGGCCGTGGTCGGATCGATCAGCGAGGTCGCCTCGTCCAGCACCAGCGTGTGGGGGTCGGCAACGACCAGCCGCGCCAACGCCACCTGCTGCGCCTGGGCGGGGGTCAGGTGGGTGCGGCCGTGGCCCAGCATGGTGTCCAGCCCGGCGGGCAGTCGCTCCACCCAGTCGAGGGCGTCAACGGCCCGCAACGCGGCGATCACGGCGGCGTCGCCGTCGGCCGCGGACAGCTGCGTGTCGCGGGCCAGGACGATGTTGTCGCGGACGGACCCGACGAACACGTGGTGCTCCTGGGTGACCAGTGCCACCTCGGTGCGCAACAGGTTCAGCGGCAGCTCCATGAGCTCCACCCCGCCCACGGCCACCGACCCGGTGCGGGGACGATTGATCCCCGCCAGCAGCCGGCTCAGCGTCGACTTGCCCGACCCGGACGGCCCCACGATGGCCAGCCGCTCCCCGGGCACCAGGTCCAGGTCCACGCCGTGCAGCACGTCGCGGCCCTCGCGGTAGGCGAAGCGGAGGTCGCTCCCGACCAGGTGGGTGTCGACGGGGCGCCGCTCGCCCGGG
Source organism: uncultured Micropruina sp. (assembly GCA_964492685.1). Classification (GTDB taxonomy): domain Bacteria; phylum Actinomycetota; class Actinomycetes; order Propionibacteriales; family Propionibacteriaceae; genus Micropruina. Next base: position 574 of record CAZBMH010000050.1, on the reverse strand, counting down.
GTCCGGTCGTCGGGAACCTCGGCCACCCCCAGCAGCCTGGTGGTGGCCGCCAGGCCGAGCTGCAGCCGGTCGGCGACCTGGATCAGCCGGTCGACCGGTTCGATCAGCTGCTGGACGTAGATGGCGGCCGCCGTGATCTGGCCGAGGCTCACCCACCCCCGCGCGTAGCCCCACGTCCCGAGCAGCACGATGGCCACCAGCGGCAGCTGGAAGCAGGCGTCCAGCAGCGTGAAGAGCAGGTTCCGCAGCGTCATCGTGTACCGCTCGGCCTCGTTCGACAGGGCGATGTCGTCCTCGCCGAGCTGGATCCGGCGCTCCTGCAGCCCCAGCGCCTCCACCGTCCGGGCGCCGTTGACCGTCTCGGTCATCGTCGAGTTGATCCGGCTGTAAGTGGCCGACTCGGTGATGTAGCCGGCCATGGCCCGCCGCAGGTAGCTGCGCGTGATGGTGGCCAGGACGGCCAGCGCGAGGAACGTGGGGATCGCCAGCAGCCACGAGTTCAGCACGAGCGCGACCAGCGTCAGCGAGGTCATCACCAGCGACATCACCAGCTGCGGGACCGCCCAGCGCACCG
>CAZBMH010000049.1:0-17338 GCA_964492685.1 uncultured Micropruina sp. | reverse complement strand
TCCGCGACAAGGACATCGCCGTGATCGGCGGCGGCGACTCCGCGCTGGAGGAGGCGACCTTCCTCACCCGCTTCGCCAAGTCGGTCACCCTGGTGCACCGCCGCGACGAGCTGCGCGCGTCCAAGATCATGATCGCCCGCGCCGAGGCGAACCCGAAGATCAGCTTCGCCTGGAACTCGGTCGTGACCGCCCTCAACGGCGCCACCACGCTGGAGTCGCTGACCCTGACCGACACCGTCACCGGCGAGGAGCGGCTGCTCCCCGTCCAGGGCTGCTTCATCGCCATCGGCCACGAGCCCCGCTCGGAGCTGCTGCAGGGCCAGGTCGACCTGGACGAGGCCGGCTACGTGCTGGTGCAGCCGGGCAGCACCCGGACGAACCTGGCCGGCGTGTTCGCCGCCGGCGACCTGGTCGACCACACCTACCGGCAGGCGATCACCGCCGCCGGCACCGGCTGCGCCGCCGCCCTGGACGCCGAGCGGTACCTGGCCGACCTCGCCCACCACGGCTGAGCGCACCGTCCCGAGCAGGCGCCGGCGCTGAAGGTGCCGGCGCCACGCCAGGGGGTTACCCCAAATCACGCTGAGTGGTCTCCTCGCCAGCGCCGCCCGACCCGGCTCGGCGCGGTCCCGACACCACTCCGCCCGCGAAAGTGGCGCGTTGCCCGCGGAATTTCGCGGGCTGAGTGCCACTTTCGGGGGCTAAGTCGGGGGGCGGTGGCTTCGGCCCTCAACGAGGTCCGGGTGCGGCACCGGCGTTGAGGGACCGGACACGAACCAGGGGGCTAACCCCTGATGACACTCGGCGGTCCCCCAGCTGCCGCCGCGGGCCAGGGGGGTTAACCCCCGTCCGGACTCGGAGGTCTCCCGGCTGCTGCCGCGGGAACGGGCTGCGTACGGTGGTGCTGTGACCACGACACCACCCCCCTGGGGGCCGACGCACCAGCCGAGCGAGCCGCACGACGAGCGGGCCCGCTCGTCCGCGTATCGGGAACTCTGGCGCTTCGTCCCGGGCTCGCTGACGTACCTGATCGTCGGGTTCGCCGTCTCGATCGTCGCCCTCAGCGTGCTGACCACCCTGTTCCTCAGCGGCGTCGGCATGGTGGTGCTGGTGATCGGGCTGCCGCTGATCGTCGGCTCCCTGTACGCGGCCCGCGGGTTCGGGATGGCCGATCTGACCCTGCTGCGGCTGACGGGGCTGCCGGAGATCGCAACGCCGACGTGGCCCAGCCCGAACCCGGACGCGTCCGCGTTCGGCAAGCTCGTCCACCCGCTGAAGTCGGGCCACTCGTGGATGTACCTGCTGCATCAGGCGCTCATCGCGCCGGTGATTGCGACGCTCACCTTCTCGGTCGCGGTGTCCTGGGCGGCGACCGCCTTCGGCCTGCTGACGTACTGGCTCTGGTCGCTCATCCCCACCAACCAGCCGGTCGTCGGCGACTGGTTCGCCCGCACCTACGACTTGGCCCTCTCGGGCCGGGCGCTGGAGCTCATCGCGTCCATCCCGCTCGGCGCGCTCATGACCGCGTCGCTGCCGGTGGTGCTGCGCGGGCTGGCGCGGCTGCATCACGGCGTCGCGGCGGCGATGCTCGGACGCTGGCCCTCGGACGAGCTGGCGGCGGAGGTGCGGCAGGAGTCGGCGGCCCGCGGGGCGGCCCTCCACGCGGAGGACGCTGCGATGCGCCGGCTGGAGCGGGACCTCCACGACGGTCCGCAGCAGCGCCTCGTCCGGCTCCAGCTGGACCTCGCGACCGTCGAGCGCCGCGTCGCCGACGGGCGCCACGACGAGGCCGCGACCATCGCCCGCGAGGCCGGGCTGCAGGCGAAGGCGGCGCTGGACGAGCTGCGCGCGCTGTCGCACGGGGTCGCCCCGCCGCTGCTGGCCGACCGGGGGCTGGTGGCGGCTCTCGCCGCGCTCGCCGAGGACAGCCCGCTGCCCGTGGCGACCCAACTCGACCCGGAGCTGGACGCCCTGGTCGACCCGGAGGTGGCCCGCGCGCTCTACTTCGTCGTCGCCGAGCTGCTCACGAACGCGGCCAAGCACTCCGGGGCCAGGACGGTGTCGCTGACGACGACCCTGCGCTACGACGAGCCCCGCCGGCTCCGACTCACGGTGACCGACGACGGACGTGGCGGCGCGACGATGCTCGCGGGGCACGGGCTGGCGGGGCTGGCCGAGCGGGTGGCCGGTCACCGCGGCCAGCTCACGATCGAGAGCCCGGACGGTGGCCCGACGCGGGTCGAGGTGACCGTCCCGCTGCGCGCGACGCCGCTACCCTGAGGCGGTGAACCCCGCCCTGCGAATCGTCCTGATCGAGGACTCGATGCTGCTCCGCGAGGGGCTGGTGCGGCTGTTCGACGAGGCCGGGTACGTCACGGTCGCGTCCTTCGCGGACGCCGACGACGTCGTGTCCCGCGTCCGCGAGGCACGGGCCGATGTCGTGGTGACGGACGTGCGCCTCCCGCCGACGTTCCGGGACGAGGGGGTGCGGGCGGCGCTCGAGGTCCGCCGCGAGCTGCCCGGCGTCGCGGTGCTCGTGCTCAGCCAGTACGTGGAGACCGTGTACGCGCACGAGCTGCTCGCCGACGAGCGCGGCGGCGTCGGCTACCTGCTCAAGGACCGAATCGCGTCGCTGGAGGAGGTCACCGAGGCGATCCGGCGGGTGCACGCCGGCGGCACCGTGCTCGACCCGCTCGTGGTGCGACGGCTGATGTCGAGCGACCGGTTCGCGTCCCTGACGCCCCGGGAGCGCGAGGTCCTGGAGCTGATCGCCGAGGGCCGCAGCAACGCGTCCATCGCTGGGCGGTTGGTGATCGGCGTCGGGGCGGTGGAGAAGAATGTGAGCGCGATCTTCGCCAAGCTGGGGCTCGCCGAGTCGGCCTCGGACCACCGCCGAGTGCTGGCCGTCCTGGCCTACCTGCAGCGCTCCTGACCGGCGTCCCGGACGGGCCTCGCCCAGTCCCGGAGGCCAATCCGTCCCGTCCCGCAAGCCACTCCGCCCCTTCCCGCAAGCCACTCCGCCCCTCCTGGCCTACCTGACCGCGGGGGCCGCTCAGTCCGTCCCGCAAGCCACTCCGCCCGCGAAAGTGGCGCGTTGCCCGCGAAATTTCGCGGGCGAAGTGCCACTTTCGGGGGCTAAGTCAGGCGGGGCTAAGTCAGGCGGGCGTCCAAATCAGGCGGAGGCGGCGTCCTGACCCTCGACCAGGGCCGCGAGGGCGTCGGTGACCGCGCCCCAGCCCTCGAAGAAGCCGAGCGCCTCGTGGCGGTCGCGGGTGGCCTCGTCGCCGTGGCGCACGACCGCCCGGTACGCCGTCCCGTCCGGGTGGTCGTCCAGGGTGATCTCGGCGGTCATCGCCACCGGCTCGGGGGCCGCCGGCCGCCACGCGCTGTCGATGGCGTTGGTGAACACCAGCCGGGTGCCGTCCTCCACGACGAGGAAGATCCCGTCGAGGTGCTGGACGAAGGCGTCACCGTCCTCGCTCATGCTGGTGACCAGCGCGCCCCCCGGCCGGACGTCCAGGCGGTCGACCCGGGCCACCGTCGGCGCCGGCACCCACCACCGCTGCAGCAGGGCGGCGTCGGTCCAGGCGCGCCAGACGGCCACTCGGGGGGCCTTGAGGACCCGCTCCAGCGTCAGATCCAGCAGGCGGTCGATGCTCATGCTTCCTCCTCGTTCGGACGCGGGACGGGGCCGCAGCGGGGGACTCGGGCGCCACGCCGCCGGCCAGGCACTCGCCGCCAGACCCGTCCTCACCTCGTCCAAGACAACACTCCACCCCCGAAATTGTCACTCCGCCCGCGAAATTTCGCGGGCAACGCGCACCTTTCGGGGGCGGAGTGGCCGACCCCTCCCTCACCGGCGCTCGCGTCGGCGGGCGGGCGGGTGACGGGCGCGTGCCGGCGACGGACCGCGGCCGCGAGCGGAGTGACGGGCGGGTCGGCGAGGCGACGGGATCATGCACCCCCGCCCGGGGCGGGTCAGCGGGCGATTGTTTGGCGGCGGACGCGGACGGCGACGATCAGCACCGCGCACAGCACGAGCCCGACGGTTCCGGCGGCGACGAAGCCCGCCTGCCACGAGCGGGCGTCGATCATCCAGCCGACCAGCGGCGGCGAGAGGGCCGAGCCGGCGGTCATCATCGAGCCCTGCCAGCCCATTGCCTCGCCGAGCTTGCCCGCGGGCACGGCGCCGGCCAGGGCGTCGGAGGCGGCGGCCAGCGCGGGGGCGCAGAACAGCCCTGCCGGGATCAGCAGCAGCGCCAGCAGCAGCGGGTCGGGTGCCAGCGCCACGGGGATGGTCAGCAGTGCGAGGGCGAAGGTCAGCCACGCCAGCGGGACCTCGCGGTGGGCGGCCCCGTAGATGGCGCCGCCGACCGCCGACCCCAACCCCCACACGGCCAGGACGATGCCGACCGCGCCCGGGTTGCCGAAGGCACGCAGCGCCGCCACCACGGAGATGTCGGTGCCGGCGAGGATCACCCCGGCCGCGAACACCGCCGCGAAGATGCCCACCACGCGCAGCGTCAGCCAGGTGCCCGCCTGCTCGACGTCCTCGTCCGCGGTCTCGGAGCGCAGCGGCGGGTCGGCGACGTAGAGCATCACGCCGCCCAGCACCGTGGCCAGCCCGAACAGCAGCAGGGCCGCGCGGCTGTCCCACACGGCCAGGACGGCGGCGATGGCCGGGCCGATCATGAAGCACAGCTCGGTGGCGACCGAATCCAGTGAGATCGCCAGCCGCCGGTCGTCCTCGGCCACGCTCGCCACCAGGACCTGCCGCACCACCGAGAAGATCGGGATGCTGAGCGCGCCGATCGGCAGCATCAGCGCCAGCACCCCCAGATAGGGCACGAACGGGAGCGCGAAGAACGCCCACGGCAGCACGATCAGCGACGGCAGCAGGGTGCGCCGCAGGCCGTGGCGATCGAGCAGCCGGCCGCGGTAGGGGGACGCCACACCGATCGCCACGGTGAGGACGCCGGACGCCAGCCCCGCCTGGGTGTAGCTGGCCCCGAGGCTCAGCACGACGTGCAGCGTGAGGGCGACGCCCATCCCGAAGATGGCGATGCGGGTGAGGGTGCCCAGCAGGATCGCCTGCCGCACGGCGGCGACCCGCCACACGCGCGCGTATCCCGTCCAACCCATCAGGCGAGCGTTCCACGTCCGGTGCTCGGCGGCCAAACCGGATCCGCACAGCTTGAGTGGGACATAAGTGTCGCGAGACGGTCACTTTCGTCCCACTCTGGCCACGCGCAACGCGCTGGCGGGCCGCGTCGAGGGAATATCGGGGGGCCCGGGCGCATTACCCTGGACAGTCACCGCAGCATCCGAGGAGAGATATGTCCGCCGTCGCCGAAGTCACCGATGCCACCTTCGATGCACTGGTTCTGAAGTCCGCCAAGCCCGTCCTGGTCGACTACTGGGCCGACTGGTGCGCCCCCTGCAAGCAGCTCTCCCCGATCATCGACGAGCTGGCCCGCACCCACGGTGACAAGGTCACCTTCGTCAAGATGGACACCGTCGAGAACACCAAGGTGGCCACGCAGCAGGGCATCCTGAGCCTCCCGACGATCCAGATCTTCGTGGACGGCGCCGTCGCCAAGCAGTTCGTGGGCGCCAAGACCAAGTCCGCGCTGCTCAAGGCCATCGAGGAATACCTCTGATCCGAGGCTGAACGGCGCGCCCCGGACTCCGAGGCCTCAGCCCGGCAGCCGGACGCGCCGATCAGTGGCCGACCAGGCTGACGGGGCGCGCCGGGACACCCGAGCTGAGCAGGTCCGCCACCAGGGACGGCAGCGAGCGCGGCGAGAAGGTCACCACACCGGCCACGACCTCGTCGGCCTCGAACCAGCACCACCCGTGGACGTTCTCGCCCGCCAACTCCTCGGCCGTCAGCCGCGGGGCGGGCGTGAAATGCCTGGTCCGGACGAGGTAGACGGCATCCAGCTGCCCGTCGAAGCGGCCGAAGGGCCACTCGTCCCGTTTGGTCCACAGCACCGGCCCGCGGACGAAATCGTCCAGCCCGACCTCCTCGGCCAGTTCCCGCCGCAGCGCCGCCGCCTCGTCCTCGCCCGCCTCCACACCACCGCCGGGGCAGGCCCAGAACCCGCCGTCGAGGCCGAGGCCCGGCCAGTCGAAGTTGACCAGCAGCACCCGGTCGGCCTCGTCCAGGATCAGGGCGCGGACGCTGCGTCGGAACAGCGGCTCAGCGCTCACCGGTGCGTCCGACCGGCTCGGGAGGCGGCACCGGACGGACGGCGTCGACCAGCTCCTCGAAGGTCTCCCGCAGCGTCCGCCTCGGGACCAGAACCGTCTGGTTGAGGTCCATCCGCCACAGCTTCGGCTGCGTCGTCGGACGGAAGCCGACCGCCGCCAGCCAGCGGCGCGAGAACCCCGCGCACCCTGACGAGTGGCCCGACAGCGCGGCCAGGGAACCGACACGCTGCGCCACCAGCCCGGCAGCGGCGGCCCGCACCAGCTGGCGGCCCACGCCGCGGCGGACGAAGTCCGGCTCCACCCAGCCGCAGGCCACCGTCGCCCCGGTCTCGGCCGGTGCGAGGACCAGCAGCCCGACGACCCGTCCGTCCGCGACCGCCTGGGCGGCGGCGAACCCCCAGCGATGCTGCGCGTCGAGCGCCGCGTCGGCGTCGGGCGGCATCGGCCGGTGACAATACGGGCAGCTCAGCGCGTGGACGGCGGCCGCCCCGACCAGGGAAACCTCGGTCACCGCCACCTCCTCGTCGAGCCGCGCCACGAAACGGTTTCATCTTAGGTGGAGCCATCGGGCAAGCTAGGGCCGTGACCCTCAGCCCGCAGGGACGGCGCGACACCCGCCTGGATCCCTATTACGAGACCTACGCGCAACGGACGCACGGGCTGAGCGTCTCCGCCGTCCGCGCCCTGTTCTCCGTGGCCAACCGCCCCGAGGTGGTGTCGCTGGCCGGCGGGATGCCCAACATCGCCGACCTGCCCCGGGAGGCGCTCGGCGAGGCGATGAGCCGGCTGATCGCGGAGCGCGGCACCCAGGCGATGCAGTACGGCTCGGGCCAGGGCGAACCGTTCATGCGGGAGCAGATCTGCCAGGTGATGGCCGAGGAGGGCGTCCAGGCGCACCCGGACGACATCGTCGTCAGCTGCGGCTCGCAGCAGGCCCTCGACCTGGTCACCCGCGTGTTCTGCGATCCCGGCGACGTGATCCTCGCCGAGGCGCCGAGCTACGTGGGGGCCATCGGGACGTTCCGCGCCTATCAGGTCGACATCGTCCACGTCGGCATGGACGACGAGGGCATCGACCCCGAGGCGCTGCGCCAGGCCGTGGTCAGCCTGCGCGCCCAGGGGCGCCGGGTGAAGTTCCTCTACACGATCCCCAACTTCCAGAACCCGACCGGGGTCACCCAGTCGCTGGCCCGCCGCCGGGCGCTGCTCGAGGTGGCCGCCGAGGTCGACCTGCTGATCGTCGAGGACAACCCGTACGGGCTGCTCACCCTCGACGGCGAGCCGATGCCGGCGCTGCGCTCGATGGAGGCCGACCGGGTGATCTACCTGGGCTCGTTCTCCAAGACGTTCGCCCCGGGCTTCCGGATCGGCTGGGTGCTCGCGCCGCACGCCGTCCGCGAAAAGCTGCTGCTCACCCAGGAGTCGGCGACGCTGTGCCCGCCGGTGTTCAGCCAGTTTGCGATCGCCACCTACCTGGAGCAGTTCGACTGGCGCGGCCAGATCGAGGTGTTCCGCGACATGTACCGCACCCGGCGCGACGCCATGATGACGGGGCTCGCCGAGCACATGCCCGAGGGCACCACCTGGACCAACCCCAACGGCGGCTTCTTCGTCTGGCTCACCCTCCCCGAGGGTTTGGACTCGCAGGCCATCCTCGCCCGGGCCGTGTCGGCGCGGGTCGCCTACGTCCCCGGCACTGCGTTCTTCGCCGACGGGATGGGCAGCCGCAACATCCGGGTGTCGTTCTGCTTCCCGACGCCCGAGCGGATCATCGAGGGCACCCGCCGACTCGGCGAGGTGCTGCGCCAGGAGCTGGAGATGCACCGCACCTTCGGCCTGGACGCAGGCGCGCCCCGCTATCGCGACATCACCTCCGGGCCCGCCCCGGACATCAGCTAGGAGCCCGCCATGACCTCATCCCTCGGCACGATCATCGTCCTGGCCGGCGGGCTCTCCCACGAACGCGACGTCTCGCTCCGCTCCGGACGACGGGTCGCCCAGGCGCTGCGGGAGCGGGGCCACGAGGTGGTCGAGGCCGACGTCACCGCCGCCATGATCGACCTGATCCGCACCACCCCGGACCCCGTCGTCTTCCCCACGCTGCACGGCGGGGTCGGCGAGGACGGCTCGCTGCGCGAGGTGCTCGACCTGCTCGGCGTGCCCTACGTCGGCTCCGGGGCGGCCGCGTCCCGAGCCGCGTTCGACAAGGCCGTCGCGACGCCGCTGGTCGCCGCCGCCGGCATCAGAACGCCTCGTCAGGTGGCCCTTCCGGTCGACATGTTCCGCGAGCTGGGGGCGCCGAACCTGGTATCGCTCCTGGCCGATCACATCGGCTTTCCGATGATGGTGAAGCCTGCCCGCAGCGGCTCCGCGATGGGCTGCGCCAAGGTTGACCGGCCCGAGGACCTTCCGGCCGCGATGGTCGCCGCGTACGCCTACGGCGAGCTGGCACTGGTGGCCGAGTTCGTCACCGGGGTGGAGCTGGCCGTCACCGTCATCGAGCGGGACGGGGTTCCCGAGGCGCTGCCCGCCGTCGAGATCCGTCCGAACTCGGGGGTCTACGACTACACGGCCCGCTACACCGCCGGCGAGACCCGCTTCATCGCGCCCGCCGCCATCGGCGACGACGTGGCGGGCGCCTGCGCCGAGCTGGCCGTCAAGGCCCATCGGGTGCTCGGGCTGCGGGGCCTGTCGCGCACGGACCTGATCGTGGACGGCGAGAACCAGCCGACGTTCCTGGAGGTCAACGTGTGCCCCGGCATGACCGAGACGTCGCTGGTGCCGCTGGCCGCCGAAGCGGCCGGCATCGACTTCGGCGACCTGTGTGCGGAGCTGGTCGCCGCCGCCCGCGCGAGGCGCTGACCCGTGGGCGTCCGGGCCCGGCAGCTCCTGGTGGTCGCCACCGGGGTGGTCGCGGCCGCGGTCATGATCGTCCTGGGGCTGTGGCAGGCGCAGGTCTTCGTCGACCAGGGCAACCGGTCGGCCTCCGCGCGCGCCGCCCAGGCCCCGATCCCGCTGGAGGATGTCGTCCACCCCGACGGCACCATCGGTGACGTGTACGGCAAGCGGGTCGTCGCGTCCGGGCACTACCAGGACAAGCAGGTGCCGGTCGTCGGCGAGGACGGCCAGGTGCGCGTGCTGACGGCCTTCGAGCTCGCGGACGGACGGGTGCTGCCCGTCGTCCGGGGCGTCGTGCCCGCCGGGACGCCGCTGCCGCCGGTCTCGTCCCCCGATCGGCAGCGCGCCGAGGTCTCGGGGCTGTTCCTGCCCTCGGAGCGGGGTGACGACCGGGTGGTGGCCGCCGGCAGCTACGCGACCGTCCGGCTTCCCCAGCTCGCCCAGCAGTGGACCGAGCAGCTCACGCCCGGCTTCGTGACGCTGGACGAGGCCGCCGCCCGGGCCCAGGGTCTGACGCCCGGGATCCCGGTGCTGCCCACCGAGGACGGCTCATGGCGCAACAGCGGCTACGCCGTGCAGTGGTGGGTCTTCGCCGCGTTCGCCCTCGGGATGGCCCTGAGGATCGCGCACACCATGGGTCGTCGCGAGGCGGCCGCGCGGGAGGCGGCCGCGGTCGCGGCGAGCGCGTCCGAGGCGGATCGGTAGGGTCGGGTTCATGGGTGTGGGTGTGGACGGCATGGGTATCGAGGTCGAGGACGTTCCGGCGATCCGGCAGGCGCTGCTGCGGTACCGGGTGATGGCCTACACCGTCGGGGTGCTGCTGGTCGTCCTGGTGCTGGTGGGGATGCCGCTGAAGTACGTGGCCCACAACGACACCGTGGTGACCTGGACGGGGGTGCCGCACGGCTGGCTGTACATGCTGCTGCTGATCACCGCCTACGACCTGGGGCGCCGCGTGCAGTGGCCCTGGTCCCGGATCATCCTGATCGGGCTGGCCGGGACGGTCCCGTTCCTGTCATTCGTCGCGGAACGCTCGGCCACCAAGGACGTCCAGGGCCGGCTCGCGCAGGTGGAAGACCACGAGGGAGATCCTGTTGCCGAGTAGCTTTGTCGACTTGGCGCTATAGCGCTTTGCAGAGTGATCGGTATAGCGCTTTACTGTTTTTACTGGTGGGTGTGAGGCGCGCCGGGGGCTCCACCGGGGGACCCATCGAAGGTCGCAACGCCGGCCGCACCCATCGAGCTTGTGACCTGGCCCTGCGAGGCGGGCTTCCGGCTCCGGGACGGCCGGGGGTCGAGCGGTGTGCACCGACGATCGCGGCGGCTGAGGTCGGAGCTCGTGCCCTCAACGTCTCGCGACGCGCCGTTCGGGACTGTGGGGCCGCCCGGATGCTGTGGTGGTCAGTCGGCTGTCGAACGGCCGTCGACCGTGGCCGCGGCGCGACAGCGGGACGGTCCCGGATCGGCTGACCTGCGTCGATCGGCGGGACCGCCCACACCCGCGCCCGGCTTCCGGGCGTCGGCTGCGCCAGAGTCCGCCACTCTCGGCAGGCCCGCGATTCGGGAAGAGGCGAGGTTTGGGCCCCGTCCAGTTCGGGTCCGGGCCCGCATCACCACCTCCAGGGGGGCCCGGGCATCCTGGTGGCCGCCGTTCCCGTGGATTCAGGCAAGCCCGCTGCAGGGTCTGCGCTTGCGGTGTCCATGGAGCTCACGCTGTCGAGCGCGAGGTGGCCCCAGGTTGCTCGCACTCGTGCTGTCCGCTCCACGCTCGCGCGAGCTCGTCTTGTCGTGGCGCCGCTGGCTGACGTGCCCCGCAGCACCTTGCCCGCGCTCGGCGCGTCGTGGTTGCGCGGCGGCCTCCGCCCGGCGTCCTACTTGCCCAGGAGCAGGGCGGTGATCCGCTCCAGGTCGTCGGTGCCGGCGAAGTGGATGACGATGCGGCCCCGGTCCTTGGCGCCGGCGGACACGTCCACCTTGGTCTCCAGGCGATCCTCCAGTTCGGCCCGCGCTGCCTGGGCGGCCGCGGAGGTGGGCCGCGGCTCGGTGGCTCGGCGCTGCCGGGTCGGCTGACCGGCATCGATCGCCACCAGCTCCTCCACGGCCCGGACCGACAGGTTCTCCGCTACGACCCGTTGGGCGACGCGCTCCATCGCCGCCGCGTCGGGCAACCCAAGGATGGCGCGGGCGTGTCCGGCGCTGATGACGCCGGCGGCGACCCGGCGCTGCACGGGCGCGGGCAGCTGCAGCAGCCGGATGGTGTTCGAGATCTGCGGACGGCTCCGCTTGATGCGGCCGGCCAGCTCCTCCTGGGTGCAACCGAAGTCGCTCAGCAACTGCTGATAGGCGGCGGCCTCCTCCAGCGGGTTCAGCTGGGCGCGGTGCAGGTTCTCCAGCAGCGCGTCCCGGAGCAGGTCGTGCTCCTCGGTGGGCCGGATGATCGCGGGGATGCTGGCCCGCCCTGCCTGCTGGGAGGCGCGCAGCCGGCGTTCGCCCATGACCAGCTCGTACTCGTCGTGCCCGAGCGGCCGGACAACGACCGGCTGCAGCAGCCCGACCTCGGTGATCGAGTCCGCGAGCTCGGCGAGGGCCTCGGCGTCGAAGACCTGGCGCGGCTGGCGGGGGTTGGGACGGATCTGATCGATCCGGAGCTCGGCGAAGTGCGATCCGGGCGGGGCCGGGTGGCGATTCTCGGTCTCCAGGTCCGGGTCGGTGCGGCTGATGAGGTCACCGAGCCCCCGCCCCAGGCCGGTTCGCGGCCTTGCTGCACTCATGGCGCTACTTCCCTTCCCCACGTCGGGCCATCTCCTCGGCCGCCGCCTGGTAGGCGTGCGCGCCGGCCGAGGCTGGATGGTAGGTCATCACGGTCTGGCCGTAGCTGGGGGCCTCGCTCACCCGGACTGACCGGGGGATCGCCGCCTGCAGCGTCTCCTTGGCAAAGTGACGCCGCACCTCGTCCGCCACCTGGGCTGACAGCCGGGTACGGCCGTCGTACATCGTCAGCAGCACGGTCGACAGGGTGAGTTGGTCGTTCAGCTCGCCCTTGACCATGTTGATCGTGCGCAGGAGCTGCGACACCCCCTCCAACGCGTAGTACTCGCACTGGATCGGGATGAGGAGCTCTCGTCCGGCGACCAGGGCGTTCAGGGTGAGGAGCCCCAGCGACGGCGGGCAGTCGATGAAGACGTAGTCGACCGGGTGTCGCTTGAGGACGCGCTGGATGGCGCGGAGCAATCGGCTCTCGCGTCCTTGCAGGTTCACCAGGCCGATCTCTGCGCCTGCCAGGTCGATGGTGGCCGGCAGCACCCAGAGCCGTGGCGACTCCGGGGAGCGCTGCACGTGCTGCTCGATCGAGTGCCCATCGACCAGGACCTCGTACGTCCCCGGGACCCCCTCGCCGTGCTCGACGCCGAGCGCGGTGGAGGCGTTTCCCTGGGGATCTAGGTCGATGACGAGGACGGTCAGCCCGCCCTGCGCGAGCGCGGTGGCGAGATTCACCACGCTGGTGGTCTTGCCGACGCCGCCCTTCTGGTTCGCGACCACGACGATGCGGGGATCGGCCGGGCGCGGGAGCGTGGGTGTTTCACGGGAAACATCGAGATCGTCGGGCTCGAGGCTCTCAGCGGGTGCGAACTCCGGCCCGTCGAACGCGACCCGTCGGGGGGCCTCCCGCGTGGTGCCGCTCACTGGGCCACCCGGGCGGCCTGGGCGGGGACACTGGCCGGGATGAATGTTTCACGTGAAACCTGCTCACCCCTGCGAGGCTGACGCCCCGTCGCACTAGTCATCCCCATCGCCAACACCCTCACTCCACCGCCCACATCAATCAACCTCCACACCGTACTAGACCCCCACGACGAACCAGGCGCGAGTTCGCGCCCCACGTGCGCAGGAGCGACAGGGAGGATCGTGCCCATGGCCTCAGCCCCGCGCACAGTGCCGAGACGTCGCGCCAGCAGACCACGAGGCCCTGAATGGCAGCAGCATCGTAGAACAAGCGGCCGGCCGACCACCCAACTGGCGCTCGCGACGCCCAGATGCAGGGGCGGTCAGCGGCGATGACGCCCGCCGGCCCGGACCCGGATCACCGCGGTCTCGTCCGCCGCCTCATGTGCCCGCACCGAGACGACGTCCGCCGTGAGCCGGCGCTTCACCAGCAACGCCCGGGCCGCCGCGACCTCCGTCTCGGCTCGTTCCCCCTTCAGCGCCAGCAACACCCCATCAGCCGCGACCAGCGGCCAACACCAGCCCAGGAGCTTGGGCAGCGGCGCCACGGCGCGCCCGGTCACGACGTCGTAGGAGGCCTTGTGCTCCTCGGCGCGACCCCGCACCACGGCGACGCGTTCCGTCAGCCCTAGCTCGGTGACGGCGAGCGAAAGGAACTCGGAGCGTCGAAGCAGCGGCTCCAGCAGCGTGATCCGGAGATCGGGGCGCAGGATCGCCAGCGGAATTCCCGGCAGCCCGGCACCGCTCCCCACGTCCACCACGGACGCGTCCGGCGGAATCAGCGACGCGATCGCCACGGAGTTGAGCACATGGCGATCCCACAACCGGATTGCCTCCCGCGGACCGATCAGACCCCAGTCGATTCCTCGACTTGCCAATATATCGACATATTGTCTTATGGTCTCCTCGGTGTCCCCGAAGACCTCCCCGACGAACGCCGGGGCGACCCCGGACCTCGGCTCGGGGACGGGCGCGGACGCAAGCTCCCCGGTACCGCTCGACGACACGTCAGCCCTTGGGCAGCACGACCACGCGGCGCCGCGGCTCCTCGCCCTCGGACTCGCTGGTCAGCCCCGCGGCCGCCACGACGTCGTGGACGATCTTGCGCTCGAACGGGTTCATCGGCGCGAGCCGCACGGACTCGCCGCTGTCCTGCACCTCGGCGATGGCGTCGGCCGCCACGGTCTCCAGCTCCTTGCGGCGCCGCTCCCGGTGGCCGGCGATGTCCAGCATCAGCCGACTGCGATGACCGGTCTCGGTCATCACGGCCAGCCGCGCCAGCTCCTGCAGCGCCTCCAGGACCTCGCCGTTCTTGCCGACCAGCACATCGCCCTCGGTGAGGATCGAGATGTGGGCCCGGCCGCCCTCGTTGAAGGTGTCGATGTCGCCGTCCATGTCGGCGATGTCGAGCAACTCCTCGAGGTAGTCCGCCGCGATCTCGCCCTCGCTCTCCAGGGCGACCTCGCGCCGGGAACGGGGCTCCTCCCCGGCAACCTCCTCGGTGGCGACCTCGGCCTCGATGACCGTTTCGTCCGTCACGTCTACTCCTTGTGCTGCGGTGTGGGTGTGGCTCGGCCGACGTGGTCGGCCGCAGGTTCAGGACTTGCGGGTGGCCCGCGAGCGCCGTTGCGGCTGCTGCCGTTGGACGATCTGGCGCTCGGAGGCGGGCGGCGAGGTCGGGTTCGGTCCGGACGGCGTGGCCCCCTGGGCACTCGAGCCGCCCTCGTCCTCACCCGAGCGCGGACGAACGGTGCGGGACGTGGGGGCGGCGGTCGCGGAGGGCTTCTTGCGGCCGGAGCGCTTCGCGGCGAGCTCCTCGGGATCGAGCCCCTTGGCCCGCATCCGCTCCTCCCAGTCGACGTAGGCCGGGGTATTGGGGGCCGGGTTGTTGTGGATCAGGATGTACTGCTGCCCCATCGTCCAGGTGTTGGAGATCAGCCAGTAGACCAGCACACCGATCGGGATGTTCAGGCCCATGAACAGGTACATGAACGGGAAGATGTACAGCATCATCTTCTGCTGCTGCGCCATCTGACCGGTCAGCGCCTCCGGGGGCATGTTCTTGCGCATCAGCTGGAGCTGCGTCACGAACAGCACGCCGGTCATGGCGAGGATCAGGATGCCGGCGAGGATCTGGGTGGCGCCGATCGAGGTCATCGGCAGCACGGTGCCCGACAGCTGGGCCCCGAAGATCGAGGCGGCCTGCAGCGAGGCGGCGTGCTCGGCATTCAGCGCGCCAATCGCGGTGCCGTGCGACGCGCTCCACAGCACCTGATAGAGCGCGATGAAGATCGGCATCTGCAGCAGCAGCGGCGCGCACGAGGCCATGGGGTTGACGCCCTCGTCCTTGTACAGCTTCATCGTCTCCTGGCCGAGACGCTCGCGGTCGTGACCGAACTTGTCCTGCAGCTCCTTCAGCTTCGGCCCCAGCAGCTGCATGTTGCGCGACGAGCGGATCTGCCGGACGAACAGCGGAATGAGCGCGGTGCGGATGACGACGGTGAGGAAGACGATCGCCAGCGCCCAGGACCAGCCGTTGTCCAGGAACGTGTGAAACAGGTTGTAGAACCCGAGCACGATCGCCGACACCACCCAGTACAGCGGCGACATCATCGCGCCCAGGGCGCCGACGAAGTCGTCCCACAGGTTCAGCGGGAGGATCAGACCAAGCAGCGACATCACAACGCTCCTGTCGAGGTGGTCACCGGCGGCGCCGGCGACTCGGAGGTGGGACGACCGAACTCGGCCTCCCAAGCTTTGGTGCCCGGCACCGGGTCATAGCCCCCGAGCGACCAGGGGTGGCAGCGCGCGAGCCGACGGGCCGCGAGCCACGTCCCCTTCGCCGCACCGTGCACGCTCACGGCCTCCAAGGCGTAGGCCGAGCACGTGGGGTGGTACTTGCAGACGTTGCCGTACAGCGGGCTGATGACCGCCCGGTACCCCTTCAACAGCCCGATCAGCACGTACTTCATGACGCGAGCTTCCGCAGCGAGGTCTCCCAGGCGTCGGCCAGATCGCGGCCGAGGTCTGCCTCAGCGGCGGGCAGGGCCCGCACGACCACGTCGACCGGGAACGGGGTGCCGGGCAGCCGCGCCGCGAGCAGGTGCCGCAGCTGCCGCTTGGTCCGATTGCGGTGCACGGCGTTGCCGAGGGACTTCCCGACGACCAATCCGGCCCGGGATACCGGCCCCTCGACGCGGCGCACGTGGACGACCATGCTGGGTCGGGCCACGCGAAGGCCCCCGCGCACGGTCGCGCGGAACTCATCCGCGGTGCGCAGCCGAGAGACCTTGGGCAACACCTGCTGGTGGCCGGTCAGCCAGCCAGATGGGCGCGGCCACGACGACGGCGGGCCGACAAGATCGCGCGCCCGGCGCGGGTGCGCATCCGAAGACGGAACCCATGGGTGCGGCTGCGACGCCGGTTGCTCGGCTGGAAAGTGCGCTTGGTCACGGAAGGTGCTCCAGATCTTCTGACAGTCTCGAACCTATGCGCCCACACGGACGCACGCTGAAGCCGCCCGGAGGCGACCTGGCAACGATACGCGCGCCGACTCAGTCTCGGCAAACTGGACGCTTAGGCGACAAGAGTCGAGCCGACACGCCGAGGGAGTCCAAAACAGTGTCGGAACGGTTTGCATGTGCACCCTCGGGTCGGTAGCGTTCCTCAGGTTAATCCCTCCGGTTATCCACAGGAAGCCGACCCACCCCGGTCTCTACACATGCTGTGGATAAAAGTTGTGGAAACGCCGCGTCGTCGCTAGCACCAAGGGGGGTTGGAACTGTGACGGATCCAGCCCAAGCCACCGGGTCAGGGTCAGTCCCTGACGTGGAGGACGCTTGGAGCTTCGTCCTGTCCCAGGCCGATTCGCCCACACAGGCCTGGCTGCGCAGCACCAGGCCGAGCGGTCTCCACGACAGCACCCTGCTGCTCAGCGTCCCCAATGACTTCACCCGGGAGCGGGTGGAGAACCGCTTCCGCCGCTGGGTGGAGGATCAGCTCACCG
The DNA here is from genome assembly GCA_964492685.1 of uncultured Micropruina sp. Classification (GTDB taxonomy): domain Bacteria; phylum Actinomycetota; class Actinomycetes; order Propionibacteriales; family Propionibacteriaceae; genus Micropruina. The sequence continues at coordinate 498 of CAZBMH010000049.1, read as the reverse complement.
ATTACTTCGCGCGACCCACGAGGCTCGCGATCATCGTCGACGCCGTCCCCGGGGAGCCCGAGGAGGAGGAGCCGGACGTCTTCACTCCGCCGCCGGCCCCCGAGCCGACCGCGCCGAACCCCAACCAGCACTCGGGGCGGCTGAACCCGAAGTACACCTTCGAGAGCTTCGTCATCGGCAGCTCCAACCGGTTCGCCCACGCCGCCGCCGCGGCCGTCGCGGAGGCCCCCGGCAAGGCGTACAACCCCCTGCTGATCTACGGCGAGTCGGGGCTTGGCAAGACGCACCTGCTGCACGCCCTGGGCCACTACGTCCGCAGCTACCACCACAAGGCGCGCGTCAAGTACGTCTCCACCGAGGAACTCACCAACGACTTCATCAACGCGATCTCCGAGAACAGGACGGCGGAATTCCGGCGGACCTATCGCGAGGTCGACGTGCTCCTGATCGACGACATCCAGTTCCTGGAGTCGAAGATCCAGACGCAGGAGGAGTTCT
>CAZBMH010000048.1:16125-17410 GCA_964492685.1 uncultured Micropruina sp. | reverse complement strand
TACAACTCCGGGGACTGGTTCAACTATCTCGACTGGACGATGACGGACAACGGCTTCGGTGCGGGGCTGCCTCCCGAGAACGACAACGGGGCCAAGTGGCGCTACCTGCGCCCGTTCCTGGCCGACCCCGCCCTGAAGCCCTCGCCCGAGCACATCCGGGCCGCCCACGAGCAGGCGCTCGACCTGCTGCGGGTGCGGGCCTCGACCCGGCTGTTCCGGATGGCCTCGGCGCACGCGGTGCGGACGAAGATCACGTTCCCGACGGCCAACACCTGGCAGCAGATCCCGGGCGTCATCCTGATGCAGATCGACGACCGCCAGGGCGACCCGTTGGACCGGCGCTGGAGCGGGCTCGTGCTGGTGCTCAACGGCACCCCGCGGGAGGTCCACGCACGGGTGCCCTCCCTGGAGGGTCACTATGTGCTGCACCCGGTGCAGGCCGGCGGTGCCGACGAGGTCGTCAAGGCCGCCGCCTGCCGCGACGGGGGCTTCGCGGTGCCCGCGCGGAGCTACGCGGTCTTCGTGGCCTACCGCTAGCGCGGGTGCCCTGTCGCAGGGCGGCGTGGACCGCCTGGCCAGGGCCCGGTTTCGTGTCGCAGGGGCGGGACCGGTGGCGGTTGGGGCCCGAGTGACCGGTGTGTTACCTTGCCGCTGAGCTTTGGTGTACTCACGGCTCAGCGCACCGTCGATCGCACGCAATCCCCCCGCGTCCGCCAGATCGGCGGTGCTGCTTTTCCCGGACGAAGAAGGCGAACGCCCGCCGACGGAATCGTCGACGGGCGCCGGCTCGGGAGCGCTCCCGCGGCTAGACGAAGATGACCTGCGCGCCCTCCGACAGCTCGATGAAGTCGGTGGCGCTGATGACCGCCTCGACCCCCTCATACAGGTCGTTCTCGTCCAGGCCGTTCATGTCGAACGACAGCTTGCAGCCCCACAGATGTCCGCCCGAGGCCACGATGATGTCGAGCATCTCGCGGACGCTGGGGATCTCCAGGCCGTCCAGCTGCTTCTTCATCATCTTGGTGGCCATCGTCGTCATGCCGGGCAGGGCGCCCATCCCGGCCCAGATCGGCATGGTGGGCGCGAACGGCATGTGCATGGCGGTGTTGCCGAGCATCGTGAACTTCAGGTCGTCCATCGTGCGCTCGGTGACCAGGTCGAAGCCCCAGAACGTGAAGAAGATATGGGTCTCGATGCCCTCGCCGAGGGCGGCGTTGGCCATGATCAGCGCCGGGTAGGCCATGTCCAGGTTGCCCTTGGACGCGATGAAGCAGATCTTGCGGGC